>JBQTJS010000369.1:0-1808 GCA_052386875.1 Gemmatimonadaceae bacterium | reverse complement strand
GTGCGATACGCTCCCATGCCGCCGATCAGGTAGGGCGAGATCGGGACGCCGGTCATCGGCAGCCGGTAGGTCAGGTTCCCTGTCAGCGAAGCGACGTCATGATGCGCGTCGCTGCCTAACGAACTAGGCACTGCGTCATTGCCGGAAAACCTGTTGAACGCCGCATCCACGCGCAGGCCCAGCGGCAGCATCATAGAGCTAAGGCTCAGCGCCCCCAACACGTGCCATCCGAGGTCAGCACCGTCCTCCAGATTACCCTGCGGCGCCGAGACACCGCCGGCGAGCGAGATTGCAAGCGGTCTTTGCGCACGAACCAGCTCGCTCTGCAGCAGGACGGCTGCGCCGGCTGCCACGAGTGTCATCAAGCGCCGCATTGTCGTCGTCCTCCCTTAGAGTGACATGAGGTACTGAACCAAATCGCGTTTCTGCCCGCTGTTGAGTCGCAGATTCCTCACCTTGTTGTAGTGTTCGACGACGTCCTTGAGCGTCTTGGCGCTGCCGTCGTGGAAGTACGGCGGATGCTGCCACAGTGCGCGAAGTGGAGTCGTGCGATACAGCTTCTGTGTAGTGCGCGCGGCGTACGCCGAGTCCATGCCGGTCTCGGAGGGCCGGTGGAGGACACCGCCGGTTGCGGCGTTCCCGTCGGCGGCCCCATTGCGATTACCGCTAACGACGCGCGTGTTGTTATCCGTCAGGTTGCCGTTTACGTGGCAGCCGGCGCAGTTGGCATTGAAGACTACCTTGCCGCGGCGGGCTGCCCCGCGATCGTAGGACGCGCCTAACGTGGGCGGAACCGGCAGGCTGTGCTGATAGGCGCGCAACGCCGCCAGCTTGGGAGTCACCAGATCGGGCTCCTGCACGATGTTCACGCCGAGCCGCGGATCCGAGAAGTTGCCGCGCCCGTGCATCTGAGTAACCGCGACGTAGGCGTTCCAGTACGAGATCGGTCCCTCGGCGGTATACGTCTCATTCTCCACCTGTGCGAGGCCGTGCGCCGGCGGCAGCGTCAAAGGCGTGCTCTTGCCGTCGAAGTTGAACCGCGGATCGTAGTGTCCCTTGGGCCAGCTGCGCAGGATTCTCTTCTGCTCTTCCGTGTAGATGGGAAGCATCGCGAGGATCTTCCCGACCTCGAGATCGCGGTTAGGCCAACCGTCCAACCGGTGGCCGATCCCCGGGAGCAAGGCGTTGTCTACAGTCGAGTGGCAGAGCGCGCAAGTGATTCCGAGCTTCGTTAGGTTTCCAGCTTTGTCGAAAGTCGCCCTAACGCCGACGACGGCGTGCTGCTTCAATAGCTCTACGGTTCCGCCGGTGCTGAAGGGGTTGTGGATGGCGAACTTCGCAAGGTTCAGCCTGTCCATGTCGACTTTGAGCCCGAGGCGCAGCGCCTCCAGCGGCTGGATCCGTTTAGAGACGACCTCGTGCAGCCGTGCTGTATCTGTCCAAAACTGCTCGTTGCCGAACGTATCGTCACGAAAGATCTGTTGACCTTGCTTTTCGAGGTCGTTCGTCGGCATGGTCTCGGGAAACTGGCGGCACGCGACGGGAGAGCTAACGGCAAGGAGATAAAGAGCAACGCGACAAAACGTTGCGCGGAAGGGGTCGTTAGGATGACCGGTGCACATAGCGCCCTCTGCAGCATGAAATTGGAGCTACCCGGTACGTCATGCATAGATTGTGCTATGTCGGCTGGCGCCTAGCTGATGTCCAGTTGGATGCGAGTGGCGAGGATGGACCGGCGAGGAAGGAGGCGGGTGGCAGCAGCGGCGCCGTGAGAGCGGCTATGTGCGAGTGGCGCGGGCAATGGCGAG
>JBQTJS010000368.1:0-9249 GCA_052386875.1 Gemmatimonadaceae bacterium | reverse complement strand
AGGCGATGGGCCTAACGCGCGGCGCCCTAACGAACGCGAGCGGCTTCTACAACCTCCCCGGCCTGCGTCCGGCAGTCTACGATGTGAGCGTGCGGCGACTCGGCTTCACAGCGCAGTCACGCAGCGTTGAAGTCGGCATCGGGCAGACAATGACACTGGACATTCAGCTGCAGCAGGCCGCGGCGCAGCTTTCCGCCGTCGTCATCACTGCTACGGAAGGTGCTGAGTCACGCACGTCGGAGGTGGGAACCAACGTCAGCCGAGAGCAGATTCAGAACCTGCCGTCCTCGGACCGCAACTTTCTCGACTTCACGAAGCTTGTTCCGGGCATCACGGCACAAGCCGTAAACAACACCGAGAAGTTTTTCGCGGCCGGGGGACAGGCACCGGAAATGGTCAATGTGTTCGTGGACGGCGCGACGTATAAGAACGACGTCCTGCGCGGCGGTGTAGCGGGGCAGGATGCGAGCAAAGGGAATCCCTTCCCCCAAGCCGCGGTGCAAGAGTTCCGCGTGATCACGCAAAATTACAAGGCCGAGTACCAGAAGGCCTCAAGCGCCATCATTACAGCCACGACGCGCAGCGGCACGAACGCGTGGGAGGCGGACGCATTCGCCTACGGCATCGGCAAGGGCTATGTCGCGCGCGACGCCATCGCGGTGCAGCGCCGAGATCCGAAGCCTGACTTCAAGCGTCTCCAGGCCGGCGGCACTGTCGGTGGGCCGCTCGTTAGGGACAAGCTCTTTTTCTTCGGCACGTACGAGCTGAACGCCCGTGATGCACCGGCGACCGTCCGATTGGGCGGAGACTCGGCCTCACTGCCCGCGTCGCTCTCTAACCTGCGGCAGTTCACGGGACCGTTTACCAGCGAGTTCCGCGAGCACTTGACCTTCGGGAAGCTTACCTGGGCGCAGTCGGACCGCGGTACGCTCGACGCTAGCATCAACATCCGTAAGGAAAACGACTTTCGCGGCTTCGGCGGCACAACGTCCTTCCAGTCGGCGGAAGACGTGGCCATCAGCGTGTATACCGGCGTGGCGAACTGGAAGTATGCGGGCGATCGATGGCTGAACGAGGCACAGGTCAACCTGCAGCACTTTGTCTGGAATCCGCGGCCGAAGAACCCTGACGAAGTCGGACTGAACTACTTCGGACTCCTGCGGATCGGCGGTCGCGACACGCACCAAGAGTTCACCCAGAATCGCGTTTCCCTGCGTAATGACGTGACGCGCTCCGCGGTGCAATTTGCCGGCGATCACGTCTTCAAGGGTGGTGCGTCGATCGATTTTCTGACCTACGAAAGCATCAAGGATTTTACTGGGAACCCGGTCTTCAACTTTCGGCGGCAGGAGAACTGGTCGCGACCATTCGAAGCCCGCTTCGGTTTCGGCGATCCGAAGATCGACACGGATAATCAGCAGATCGGCTTTTACGTGCAGGACGATTGGACCGTCAACCGCAACCTCGTGCTGAATCTCGGCGTACGTTGGGATGTCGAGACGAACATGATCAACAACGATTACGTGACGCCGCGCGCGCTGCGTGACTCGCTCGCCGGTCCGCTTAACGCGCAGCTGTTCGTCAATAAGCGAGTGCTGAGGGCGGACGGATCGTGCTGCGATATGGTGCCTGTGCGCGTGATCGACCAGTTGGGCGGCCTCGATCGGTTTGTCACCAGCGGAAGTGCCGACCGGCCGGCGTACAAGGGGGCATGGCAGCCACGTGTCGGGGCCTCGTACGATCTGAGAGGCGATGGACGCACAGTACTCTTCGGCGGCGCCGGCGTTTACTTCGACCGGAACTACTGGAACACGCTGCTCGATGAGCAGTTTCGCCGTCAGTTCAGAGTGCTGACCGTCGCGTTCAACACGGTTTGTGGTCCTGGCAGCCCCGCGAACTGCGCGGTGTGGGACTCGCGATACTTCGACGAGGCGCAGCTGCGGACGCTCTCGGGGACCGCCGGGCGACCGGAAGTGTTCCTCGTGGCCAACGATCTCAAACCGCCGAAGAGCTACCAGTTCAGTGCAGGAGTACGCCAAGCGTTAGGCGGTGCGCTGCTGACGCTGTCGTACAACGGCGTTCGCGGACTCAACGGGATGAACTTCGTACGTGCGTCTGGTTTCGGCGGCCTCGGACCCAACTATCTCACAGCATTCGTGACCGACGATCGCGTGAAGAGTTGGTACAATGCTGCGCAGTTGCAGCTCGAGCGACCGCTGCGAGCCTATACGCGGTGGGGCGGTTCATTCGCTTACACGTTTGCGAAATCACAAGAGCAGGGGCAGACGCGCGACCTCTTTTGGGGATTCGACGATCGGTATCCAACGGTCGGTGACCTCCCGCGTCGCCGCGCGCCGGGGAATCAAGAGCACACGATCGCGGCGAATGGCATAGTGCGGCTCCCGTACGATATCCTTTTCAGCTCGATCGTGAGCCTGGGATCAGGCCTAACGCTCAATGCGACGGACGCGAGCGCCGGCTTCGAGTTCGGCAAGGCAAAGCCATACGTGTACTCACCGCCAACGAAGCCATTTCTCGGCATTGGGCACGTGTTCAGCACGCAAAACGTCGACATGCGGCTCGAGAAGGGGTTCGCGATCAGCAGCGGGCAACGGGTCAGCGTCGCCGCCGATCTCTTCAACGCATTCGGCAACGCGAACTACGGATGTTACAACGCGACGATAAATCCGATCTCGGGGCCACCGAACGCCGCATTCAACACGCCGGGATGCGCGGCGCCCGGGCGCCGCCTGCAGGTCGGGCTGCGTTATGGGTTGCAGCGCTTAGGCGCGAGTGCTCGAGCGCAATAGTGCGTCGCGATTACTCACGCAAGCAGTCGGCGGCGCCGCGGCGAGTCCACGCCGCCGCTTTGCTCGTAACGTTGCTTTTCCCGTTAGGCGTCGCCTGCACACGAAACGGCCTCAGTGCGCCCGGCGTAGCGCTCCGCAGCGATCCGTTTCTCGATACACTGGAGCAGCGCACCTTCCGCTGGTTCTGGGAGACGACCAACCCAGCCAACGGCCTCACTCCGGACCGCTGGCCCACACGATCGTTCTCGAGTGTGGCTGCTGTCGGTTTCGCGCTGACGGCCTACGGCATCGGTGTCGAACGCGGCTACGTCGCTCGCGCGGAGGCCGCCGAGCGCACCCTAACGACTCTGCGATTCTTTTGGGAGGCACCACAGGGACAGCAGCCCGGCGGAATCACTGGCTATCGCGGCTTCTTCTACCACTTCCTCGACATGCAGAGCGGCCGTCGCTTCCAGCAAGTGGAGCTGTCGACGATCGATACAACCCTGCTGCTCGGCGGCGTTCTGTTCTGTCGCGAATACTTCGATGGGTCCAGCGCTACTGAAGCGGCGATCCGCGCGTACGCGGATTCGCTTTTCCGCCGCGTGGATTGGCGCTGGGCGCAGCCGCGACCCCCTTTCGTGTCGATGGGCTGGCACCCCGAACGCGGGTTCATCGAGCACGATTGGCGCGGGTTCAACGAAGCGATGCTGCTATATGTATTGGCGCTCGGCTCGCCGACGCACCCGATCGACCCTGCTGCATGGGAGGCCTGGACACGCACGTACGTGTGGGGCGAATTCTACGGCCAGGCGCACGTCAATTTCGCGCCTTTATTCGGGCATCAGTATTCACATGTGTGGATCGATTTCCGCGGTATTCGCGACGCGTACATGCGGCAGCGAGGGATCGACTACTTCGAGAACTCGCGTCGCGCGACACTGGCGCAGCGGGCGTACGCCGCGGCCAACCCGGACGGTTGGCGCGGCTATTCCGAGAACGTCTGGGGACTCACCGCGTCGGATGGGCCTAACGACACAACCGTGACAATCGACGGCAGGGAGCGCAAGTTCTTCTCTTATCGAGCACGCGGCGCGGCAGCGACTGAGGTTGTCGACGACGGGACGCTCGTCCCAACCGCGGCGGGAGGCTCCGTACCCTTTGCGCCGGAGATCGCCGTCCCTGCTCTGCGGGCTATGCGCGCTGCATATGGCGACGACCTCTTCGGCCAATATGGCTTCGTGGACGCGTTCAATCCGACGTTCCGGGTCCCGGTGCAACCGGGCCGCGGGTTGAAGCATGGGCGAGTTGTTGCCGAAAAAGGCTGGTTCGATACGGATTATCTGGGGATCGATCAGGGACCGATAATCGCGATGATCGAGAACTACAGGAGCGGCCTGGTTTGGGAGCGCATGAAGCGCAGTCCCTACATCATACAGGGCCTCTGCCGAGCTGGATTTCGCGGCGGCTGGCTGGCACGGAAGTGCTAGCAGATGCGCGCCGTGCTTGCGGTCGGCCTGGTCGTCGCGGGCGCGGCGTGCACTCGGCCGGCCGCTGACGCCGGTGTCGTCACGCTCCGTTTCTGGGGCATGGGCCGCGAAGGTGAAGTAGTCGGAGGCCTCGTTAGGGACTTCGAGCGGGCCAACCCGACGATTCGTGTCCGGGTGCAGCAGATACCCTGGACGGCCGCGCACGAGAAGCTGCTCACGGCCCACGTCGGTGAATCGAGCCCGGATGTAGCGCAGCTCGGGAATACCTGGGTTCCCGAATTCGTCGCCCTGAACGCGCTCGAACCGTTAGGCGCGCCGGCACTGCGTTCCGACGTGGTCGCTTCGACCGATTACTTCAGCGGCATCTGGGCGACCAACGTCGTGCACGACACGCTCTACGGCGTCCCGTGGTACGTCGATACGCGTGTGTTGTTCTATCGCCGCGACCTGCTGCAGCAGGCCGGCTACGAGTCGATGCCGCGCACGTGGCCGGAGTGGCGCGCCGCCTTGCGCGCGCTCAAGTCACGCATGGAGCCGCAGCAGTATCCGATTCTGCTGCCGACCAACGAGTGGCCGCAGCCCGTCATCCTGGCCATGCAGGCCGGCTCGCCGCTGCTCGACTCGTTAGGAACGCACGGCGCGTTCCGTGACCCCGCCTTTCGGCACGGCTTCGAGTTTTACGTGAACCTGTTCCGCGACGGCCTGGCGCCGGTTGTAAGTGCGTCCGAGATCTCGAACCGTTATCAGGAATTCGCGCGCGGCAACATCGCGATGATCATCACGGGGCCTTGGGAGATCGGCGAATTCACGCGCCGCCTCGGTCCCGAGTTGCGCGGGAAATGGGGCACGGCGCCGCTGCCGGGGCCGGACAGCGCAGGCATTTCGATGGCAGGCGGCGCGAGCCTGGTCATCTTTCGCAACTCGAGACACAAAGCCGCGGCATGGAAGCTTGTCGAGTTCCTTTCGGCGCCTGCGCAGCAGCTGCGTTTCTACGAATTGACCGGGAACCTCCCGCCGCGACGCTCAGTGTGGCGCAACCCTGCGCTCGCGGGCAACGAGCATGCACAGGCCTTCCGCGAGCAGCTCGAGCGAGTGCAGCCGCTACCGCAGGTTCCGGAGATCGAACAGATCGTCACGAGAGTATTTGAAGCCGGTGAACAGGCGGCCCGCGGCCGCCGGCCGCTCGACGCCATCCTTGCCGCGCTCGATGAAGAAGTCGGCCGTATCCTGGAGAAGCGGCGCTGGCTGCTCGCTCGCGAGCGTCGTGCGGGCGCCGGACCGCAGCCGTGAGTCGCGTTAGGCATATCCCGGCCCCCGGCGCCAACCGAGCCGCATGGGTCTTTCTGGCTCCCGCGCTCCTCCTCATCGGGATCTTCTTCTTCCTGCCGATTGCTGCGGCTTTCGTACTGAGCTTCACGGACTTCGACATCTACGCGATCGGCGATCCGCGCAATGCGCGCTTCGTGGGCCTGCGGAACTACCTGCGCCTCCTGGATACTCCGCTCTTCTGGAAGGCGCTCGGCAACACGTTCTACTTTGCCCTGGTCGGCGGCCCGCTGACGATCGCGGTCTCGTTAGGAGCCGCCCTGTTGCTCAACCATAGGCTGGCCGGGCTCCGGGGTCTCTTCCGCACTGTTTACTTCGCGCCGTTCATCACCACCCTGGTGGCAGTGGCCATCGTCTGGCGCTACCTCTTCCACACGCGCTACGGCCTCGTCAACTACGCACTTGGCTCGTTAGGTATAGATCCTGTCGATTGGCTGGGCGACCCGACATGGGCGATGCCCGCCATCATCGTTATGGCAGTGTGGAAGAACTTCGGTTACAACATGCTGATCTTCATTGCAGGCCTGCAGAACATCCCCGCTGAGTTATATGAAGCGGCGGAACTGGATGGAGCGAACGCCTGGCAGCGGTTCCGCAACGTCACTTTCCCCATGCTGGCGCCCACGTTTCTCTTCGTTGGCGTTGTCACCATGATCGGCTACTTCCAGCTGTTCGCGGAGCCGTACGTGATGACCGCGGGCGGCCCGCTGCGAAGCACAACGAGCGTGGTGCTCCTCATGTACGAGGAGGGTTTCCGGTGGTGGCGTATGGGCTTCGCGGCCGCAGTGGCTTTCGTGCTCTTCGGCATCATGCTCGTATGGACGTTCCTGCAGTCGCGCGTGCAGCGCGGCCGCGCGTTAGGCGCATAACTGCCCATGAGCGCCGATCAGCGCCCCGGACCAGGAGCGCGCACACTCGTCTACGCCGCGCTCATCGCCGGCGCGATCGCGGCGCTTACGCCGCTTCTGTGGATGCTCTCTGCATCGTTCATGGCCGCTGGCGAAGCAAGCAGCTATCCCCCGCCCTTGCTTCCGCGGCGCGCGACGCTGGAACACTACCGCACCCTCTTCACGCGACTCGATCTCAGCCGCTATCTGCTCAATAGCACGATCGTCGCCGTCACGGTCACGGCTGTCTCGCTCGTGATCAACTCCATGGCCGGCTACGCCTTCGCCAAGCTGCGCTTCAGGCAACGCGACGGCCTCTCTGCACTCCTGGGTGCGGGACTGATCGTTCCGGTACAGGTCGCGATGCTGCCGCTCTTCCTCCTGATGAAGCAGCTCGGCTTCATCAACACATACTGGGGCGTGATCATCCCCTCGCTCGCCAGCATCTTCGGAATCTTCTTGATCCGCCAGTACGCACTCTCGATCCCCGACGATCTGTTGGACGCGGCGCGCATGGATGGCGCGAGCGAAATGCGCATCTACTGGTCCGTTGTCGTGCCGACGATCGTGCCGATGCTCGCTACGCTCGCCATCTGGACGTTCCTCGCAACATGGAACGACTTCATGTGGCCGCTCATCGTGCTGAGCGACGAGTCGCGCTATACGCTTCCGGTCGCGCTGGCGAACCTCGCTGGTGAGCACGTGCAGGATACAGAGCTTATGATGGCGGGCTCGGTGCTCACATTACTTCCCGTTATGCTGGTCTTTCTCCTCCTCCAGCGCTACTACATTCAGGGTTTGATGGCGGGGAGCGTGAAGGGATGACCGCGTGACGCAGTCTACGAGGTAATGTGGTGCCGCCGCTTGCGAAGGTTCTAGAGCGCCAAGGACACGCCGCGGCTGCGGAGCACGTCCCTGTAGAATCGTCCGCTGCTCTTGATCGTACGCTGTTGGGTCTCGAAGTCCACGTGCACGAGACCGAAGCGCTTGGAGTAACCGAGGCTCCACTCGTAGTTGTCGAGCAAGGACCAGACGAAGTAGCCGCGAAGGTCAACACCTTGTCGCAAAGCAGCGTGCGCAGCGCGGAGATGATCCCGCAGATAGGCGACGCGCAGCGGATCGTCGATGCACCCGTCGCTGGCCTTGGGCGGATCGTAGAACGCGGCGCCGTTCTCAGTTATGTACAGCGGTATGTCACCATACCGATCGCGCACCCAGAGCAGCGCTCTGGTGAGTGCTTCAGGGTATACCTCCCAGTCCGTCTCGGTGTAAGACTGCCCGGGCTGCCTAACGGCGCTCGCGCGCACAGGAAGGACCTTTGGATCGTCGCGCGTAACGCCCCGCGTGTAGTAGTTGACGCCGATGAAATCGAGCGGCTGCCGAGCGATTGCGACATCCTCATTGCGCCAGTCCGGCCAGGCAGCGCCGAAGATTTCGCGCAACTCCTCCGGATAACGTCCCAGGCAGGCAGCATCGAGGTACTGCCGGTTCATGTAGGCATCGGCGCGATGCGTGGCCGCGACATCCGCCGGCGAGTCCGATGCCGCGTACTTCGGCTCGAGGTTCACTACGATCCCGATCGCGCCGGTGCCGGATCGCTCCGCTCGGAAGACCTGAACCGCGGTCCCGTGCGCGCGCATGAGGTTGTGCGCCGCCAGCGGCGTCTCATAAAGATTGCGGTGGCCGGGCGCCAGCGTGCCGTGCAGGTAGCCGCCGTCGGCCACGACCCACGGCTCATTGAGCGTCGACCACATGGTCACGCGGTCGCCGAGTGCGCGAAAGACGACGCCCGCGTAATCGGCAAACCAGTCGGCGATGTCCGGATTCAACCACCCCCCGCGCTCGTCAAGCGCGGCGGGCAGATCCCAGTGATACAGCGTCACGTTAGGCTTTATCCCGGCCTCGAGCAGCGCGTCCACCAGGCGACTGTAGAAGTCAACACCGTGCTGATTGACGCGACCACGCCCCTCCGGCAGCACGCGGCTCCAGGAAATGCTGAAGCGATAAGCGTTGAGGCCCAGCTCTCCCATCAGCGCCACGTCCTCGCGATAGCGCCTGTAATGATCGCAGGCGATGTCGCCGTTCGATCCGTCGACCGTGCGACCTGGCGAATGCGCGAAGCGATGCCAGATACTGGGTCCCGCCCCGTCGGCGAGCGGCGATCCTTCGATCTGGTACGCAGAGGTGGCGGCGCCCCAAAGAAAGCCCTCAGGGAAGAGATAGGCCTCAGCCATTTGCGATGGGGGTATTCGTGGCCAGTGTAAGGCTCCAGGGAGTCCGCAAATTATACCGTCAGGGAGTTCAAGAGCATGTCGCAGTTCACGGCATCGACCTGGACGTCGCCGACGGCGAGTTCGTCGTCCTCGTGGGCCCGTCAGGGTGCGGTAAGAGCACGACACTGCGCATGATCGCCGGATTGGAGTCGATCACTGCCGGGACCGTGATGATCGGCGACCGGATCGTAAACGATACGCCGCCCAAAGCCCGCGACCTCGCCATGGTCTTTCAGAGCTATGCGCTCTACCCCCACATGACTGTGGAGGAGAACCTCGGCTTCGCGTTGCGGCTCCGCGGGCTGCCGCGTGGCGAGATCGAACGGCGCGTGAAGCGCGCTGCAGCTACGCTCGAGATGAGTGACCTCCTGCACCGCCGTCCCGCGCAACTCTCCGGCGGACAGCGTCAGCGGGTCGCTTTGGGCCGCGCCCTCGTGCGCGAGCCGCAAGTCTTTCTCTTCGATGAGCCGCTCTCGAATCTGGA
>JBQTJS010000367.1:0-6767 GCA_052386875.1 Gemmatimonadaceae bacterium | reverse complement strand
GCGCCGCTCCGAGCGGCCCCTGCGTCGTCCCCATCGATGATGCAGAGACTCGCGTTCGGGTCAGCGACGCGAGCAGGCGCGCCTGCGTAGTTGTCGCGCGCCTCCTGGAAGCGCAGCCACCGACGATTACGCATGAGGCCCTTCTCGCGGGACCAGCGAACGGTTCGCCGTTCAGCTTCGAAGAAGATGTCTACTGCCGCCTGAAACCGAGGGCAAAACAGGGGGGGAGCCTCAAGTTCCGCTGCCTGCGCACGAACGCCGAGAATCAACTGTACGATGAAGACGGCGACCTTGTACCTAACGCGGCAGACTTCGACGCCGACGACCACCTGCTCGATGCCAACAGCAGCAAGATCCTCAACGAAAACGGGAAGCCGCGCAAAGGCGATGAGCTGCGCGTCAAGTACTTCACGGGCGCGTATCCCGACGGGCGTTATCGCGAGATGTTCACGGAGACTGTCGTGAGCAACTTGTTCTGGGCGCTTGGAGTACCGGTGGACAACGTCTATCTCCCCGCCAGTGTGCGTTGCTTCGGTTGCGCTGCGGACCCATTCGGACAGATGGTTCCGCAAAAGAGTTCGACACCGCAGATCTTCCCGCTGGCCTCGATAAAACGGCCTTTGGAGGGGAGGAAGATCTCCGTGCCGCGGAGGAGCGGGTTCTTGGGCTTGGGCGGCCGATACGACCACGGCTTTGGGTTCGACGAGATCGACGACCTCGTCTCGAGCGCAGCGCAGTCTCGTAGAGTGGAAGTGGAAGTGCACGCGCTCGCCCTGAACCTGGTCGCGTACAACAACACGCACGCATACCAGAACGACCTTGTGTGCAGCAAGGATGAATGGGACAAGGAGACAGGAGAATGCCGCGACGTTGTAGCCTATGTGTCGGACGTGGGCGGCACGTTAGGCGGCGCGCAAGCATTCGTCGTCAGCGGTGAAGATCCCCCCGACATGCTGCATCATCCGCGCGGCGAGTTCATGACGTTCTCGCGCGGCTCTGTTTTCGACGACCGAGAGAACTGTACGCTGTACTACAGGATCGGCGGAGTTCGCAGGGTCACTGAAGCTGCTCGCCAGGTCATGGATGAGCGGATTCGCGGCAGACTATCACACGAGGCCCTCCGGATAATCTTTGAGAAGGCAAGCATCCATCGCATGGAAAAACGGGTGACTGACCGAGTCGCCGCCCAGTACAAGCTGCAGGAAGGTCCCGAGCTTGCTCGTGCAGTGCAGCGACTCTGGGCTGACGAGATGCAACGTCGTTTGCAAGAAGTTTTGACTGCGCGCTGTCCGAGTTAGTCAGCGGCCACGCAGGCGGAATCACGCGCGCATGTCCGGCCGCTCCCATAGCACAACCGCGCGCCCGTAGATCCTCGGGATGCAACTCAGCATGACGGTAGCACTTTAGGTAACGGCTTCGCGTCGGCCGCGCGCGTCTCGGAATCGCGGCCGGCGGCTCCGGCTAGTGCAGCTCGAACCAGAGGAAACCGTACGGCCCGAGTGACAGCGGATACGGGGCGCTCGCGATCCTGGGAAACTCCACATAGCCAAGCATCTCGATGGGCGTCGCCCCCGCCAGCGCCGCGAGGTCCAACTCTACCGGCTGCGCGAAGCGCGCTAGATTCGCCACGCAGAGGATGCGCTCGTCTTCATAACGCCTAACGTACGCGAGAATGCGCCGGTTGGCCGGTGCCAACAACTCCAACGTTCCCCGGCCGAATGCCTTGAAGAGGTGGCGCAGCTTGATCATCTGGCGCATCCAGTTCAGCAAGCTCGACGCGTCGTCGCGCTGCGCTTCTACGTTGACCGCGCCGTAGCCGTACACGGGGTCCATTATCACCGGGCTATACAAGCGCTCCGGATTCGCGCGCGAGAACCCGGCGTTGCGGTCGGCGCTCCACTGCATCGGTGTGCGCACGGCATTGCGATCGCCGAGGTAGATGTTGTCGCCCATGCCGATCTCGTCGCCGTAATAGATGATAGGCGTCCCCGGCAACGACAGCAGGATGCTGTTCATCAGCTCGATGCGGCGCACGTTGTTCTCCAGGAGCGGTGCCAGGCGCCGCCGGATGCCGACATTGACCCGCATGCGCGGGTCCGCGCTGTAGGCCAGATACATGTAATCACGTTCGTCGTCGCTCACCATCTCGAGGGTCAGCTCGTCGTGATTGCGCAGGAAGAGGCCCCACTGGCAGTTATCGGGGATGGGCGGCGTCTCGGCGAGGACGTCGGTCACCGGCCGGCGGTCTTCGGTCCGCAGCGCCATGAAGAGCCGCGGCATGAGCGGAAAGTGGAACGCCATGTGGCATTCGTCACCCTCGCCGAAGTACGCTCGTACATCGTTAGGCATCTGATTGGCTTCGGCGAGGATGAGCCTGTTCGCGTAATGCGCGTCCAGCTCGGCGCGGATTCGGCGCACGATCGCGTGCGTCTCGGGGATATTCTCGCAGCTCGTACCCTCGCGCTCCGACAAGTAGGGGATGGCGTCGAGCCGCAGGCCGTCCACTCCCATGTCCAGCCAGAAGCGCATCACCCGGATCAGCTCTTCGACAACACGCGGACTGTCGAAGTTGAGGTCCGGCTGGTGCGAGAAGAAGCGATGCCAATAATACGCCCCGGCCGCCGCATCCCACGCCCAGTTGGATTTCTCGGTATCGGTGAAGATGATGCGCACCCCACTGTACTTGTCCGGCGAGTCGCTCCACACGTAAAAGTCACGCTCGACTGATCCCGGCGGCGCCTGACGAGCCGCCTGGAACCAAGCATGCTGATCAGAGGTGTGATTTATCACCAGCTCGATCATCACCTGCAGCCCGCGTTCGTGAGCTGCGGCCAGGAACGCACGGAAGTCATCCAGCGTTCCATAGGCGGGATGCACGTCCAGATAGTTGGAGATGTCGTAGCCGTCGTCCCTCAGCGGCGACGGGAAGAAAGGGAGGAGCCACAAGCACGTAACGCCGAGGTCGGCGAGGTAGTCGAGTCGCTCGATGAGGCCGCGGAAGTCTCCCGTGCCGTCATCGTTGCCGTCCGCAAACGTGCGCACATGGAGTTCGTAGATCACGGCGTCTTTGTACCACAGGGGGTCCTGCGCGCTGCCTGTCGGCTTCATGCGTGTCGCTTGGGGAGTGAGACCACATCATGGTTGACGGCGACTAACTATCGCACCTAAATGCATGGACATGGACACGCTGCCGCAAGAAGTCGCGCGTCGCCTAGAGCGAATGGGCTCCGTCGACATCGTTGTGGGCGTACCGACCTGCAACAACGCTGATACAATCCCGGGCGTTATGGATGCCGTCCAGGCCGGCTTGCGCAACGGATTCCAGAACGCGCGCAGTCTTATCGTGCAAGTGGACGCCGGCTCCAGGGACGGGACAGTCGAACGCGCAGCAGAGAGCAGCCCTAACGGGATATTGCTCCAGCTCGCCAACGCATTGGACGGCGCACCCGCCGTGGCAGTTCGCCCCGGAATGAGCGCCAAAGCAAGTGCCTGCCGCAGCGTATTCGCGGTCGCTCAGCGCGTGCGCGCCAAGGCGTGCACAATCCTGGATCCGGATGTAGAGCACCCGGAGGGGGGGAGCATCGCCGGGCTGCTGCAGCCGGTGATCAGCGAAGCGTATGACTTCGTGGCACCGGTGTACGCACGAGCCAAATACGCCGGGACTCTCACCAGTGGGGTGGTCTATCCGCTGCTGCGTGCTCTATTCGGACGCCGCGTTAGGCAACCGTTAGCGGGAGATTTCACGTGCTCGGCGCGTCTTGTCGACCGCTTCGTGACGCTGGACGCGTGGCGCACTGACGCGGCCCGCGCGGGAGTGGATCTCTGGGTGATGACGCAATCTGCCAGTGTCGGCGCGCGCATGTGCCAAGTCTATCTCGGACCGCGCAAGGTGCGCGCCGCGCGCGGTCGTGACCCCGAAAACGCCGTGCGCGACACCGTGACGCATGTGCTCGGCGCGCTCTTCGGCGTCGTGGAACGGACGGAAAGCGTTTGGCAGAAGGTGCGCGCCTCACAGCCGGTGGACGCGTTCGGCGAGGCAACGTACGTGGACGATGAAGCTCCGCCGTTCGACGTCATGCGGGCGCTGGAGGCGTTCCGCCTGGGCACGGCCAATCTGCACGAGATATGGAGCGTGGCGCTGCCGCCTGCCTCGCTTCACGCACTGCGCAAACTGGCACGCACGGAGCCTAACGAGTTTCACATGAGCGATGAATTGTGGGCGCGCGTTGTATACGACTTCGCCTTGGCATATCACCAACGGCGCGTGGGACGCGAGCACCTGGTAGGTTCCTTTACCCCGCTCTACTGGGCCTGGCTCGCGTCCTTCGTCAAGGACGTACAAGGGATCGCCGCACAACGGGCGGAAGAACGCGTCGAGGCGCTGTGCACACGATTCGAGACTGAGAAGCCATACCTGATCTCGCGCTGGCGCTGGCCCGACAGATTCACGCCATGAGCGATCGCGAGTCGCCATATTCGGAGGAGCATCCATGTGGAGTCAAGTCGGACAGGCGCTTAACGAGTCGATGAGCCGCGTGCTCGCGGGATTGGCAAGCATCCTCCCCGGTGCAGCAGCACTGCTGCTGGCGCTGTTGGTCGCGGTCCTCATCGGCGTCGCCGTGCGGTGGCTGCTCTGGCGGCTGCTGCGGACCATGCGCTTCGATGAGCGAGTGGAATCAATCGGCTTCACACCCGTCGCCGAATGGTCCCCCGCGAAAAGCCCGTCCCTGCTCGTGGCGCGCTTCGCGTACTGGGTGATCATCCTGCTCGGACTGCTCATCGGCCTGGCCGCCATCGATGCCAACCAGATGTCGACAATGATGGGCCGAGTGCTGACGTACCTGCCTAACGTTTTCGTCGCAGTGATACTGGTGCTGCTGGGGGGCGTGCTCGCACGTTTCCTGTCACGCAGCGTGCTCATAGGAGCAGTCAATATGCAGATTCAATCGGCGCGCCTCCTCAGCGCGGGGGTGCGCTGGATGGTCCTCGTGCTCGCTGTCGCAATGGCGCTCGACCACCTCAGTATCGGTGGTGACGTGCTCAAGCTGGCCTTTGGCATCCTGTTCGGCGGCATCGTGCTTGCCCTGGCGCTGGCTGTTGGCCTCGGGTCCAAAGAGATGGTGAGCCGCACCTGGGAACAGCAGGCAGATCGGCGCACCGGCTCAGCCGAACTGAGCGGAGTGCGTGGCGGAGATCATGTGTAGCCACTCTCGACGAGCACGTCCAATACGCGTAAGCTAGCGGTACCCACTCCGCCCTCGTCCCGCACCTCGCTCTCGGAGGACTGATGCCCGTTCCGCACCATTCTATGGATGTGATCGCTGAGAAGCGGTCAAAGAAGGGTCCCATCATCGGCGTAGCGATCTTCCTAGCCGCTGCCGCCGGCGTCCTCGTATTCCTGAATCGCGCCGGTACCGAGGCCGCTCTCGATAAGGCGTTCATCTCCCCCGACGCACTACCGATCACGTCGAAGGCCGGGCAAACCGGATCGACGAAGCTGGAAGACGGGACGCAGCTGGCGCTCGGTGCGGACACCAAACTGATAGTCGCGCCGGGGCTCGGCGCACGGTGGCGTGCCGTGCAGATCGACGGGGCCGCGGAGTTCACCCCTCCCGCGGATGCCGATCCTCCACTCGATGTGCGTGCGCGCAACGTCTCGGTGACATCGAGCGGCGGGACCGTGGGTGTGCATGCGTACACGACGGATAACTACATCGCCGTAAGAGTGAAGGACGGCGCGGCCGATGTGCACGCCCCCGGCGGTACGCGGGCCGTGGCGAGCGGTCAGGGGGTCGTTGTCGACTCCGCCGGCGCGATACGCGATGCGACGGCCGCGGAATTGAGCGATGCATTCGCGTGGGTTGACGGCAACCTAACGATTACACAGCAGCCGCTCAGCGAGGCCGTGAAGCGCATCCGGCGCTGGTACGGGATGGAGCTGAACGTCCGCGACAAGGCGCTGCTGACGCGGCCGGTTTCTCTGACGGCGACGATCAAAGAATCGGGTGGGATGATCGACTCGCTGCAAGCGGCTGCGAACGTGAAGTTCGGCTACGACGGCGGACGCATGATGCTCACCGACGCGGGGAAGCCGCGGCGGTCGCCCTAAATAACACGACCTGATGCAAGCCTGTGTGTCAATTCGTTAGGCTTTCAGAGGAATAGCAGCAGCAGACCCCTGCCGTGTTGCTATGACGCGGCGCAGCACAAGGGCATCGCGTTAGGCGCCGCCGAAGGAGGACATCGCGTGATCGATTCCGCAGTGTTCAGCCGAGCTGCCCGCGTGTCCACCTGATGGCGCGCCGCGTGCTCCTTTCCTGGAGTTCGTGGAAAGACAGCGCCTGGGCCTTGCATGTCCTCCGCCAACAGCCGGAGGTGGAAGTCGTGGGGCTGCTCACGACCTTCAACGAAGCGGCGGATCGCGTGGCCATGCATGCCGTCCGCCGCCCTCTGGTCGAAGCCCAGGCCGCCGCCACCGGACTGCCCCTATGGGCGGTCCGCTTGCCGTGGCCCTGTTCCAACACCGCCTACGAAGAGCGGATGTCGGCAGTGATCGGCCGGGCGCGGGAGGAAGGTGTCACGCACGTAGCCTTCGGCGACCTCTTCCTGGAGGATGTGCGCAGCTACCGCATCCGCCAGTTGTCCGGGACCGGAGTCGAGCCGCTGTTTCCTCTGTGGGGTTCGGCTTCCGACACGCCGGACCTTGCTCGGCGGATGCTGGCCGCCGGACTGCGCGCGGTGCTGACGTGTGTTGACCCCAAGCAGCT
>JBQTJS010000366.1:0-2231 GCA_052386875.1 Gemmatimonadaceae bacterium | reverse complement strand
TCGCTCCTTTTTCGTTGGCGCGCTTCGCCTCTACGTAACGGGAAGTCTTCCGCGCGCCGCAACCGGCCAACTCGTCTCAACAACATCGCCGCGCACTCCGTACATCGTATCGTTCAGGTGCACGACGACGCACACGTGGTTCGGCACGATGCGAACTTGTTCGCCAACCTCCGGCCGCCAGTCGCAATCCCTCAGATCAAGTATGCCGTGCTCCTCGCTCATCCGCTGCACGGTTACGGCGGGCCGGTCCTGCAGAGCGCCGAATCCTTCGCCAACTACGCCGCGCAGCGGCTCCCTGCCTAACGCCTTGCTCCCGGCGTCCACGACTGCCTGACCCGGCACCGCCATGCTCACAACAGTCGCCAGCACCGTGAACGCACAATCTTCCCAGCCGCACGCGCCGATCTCCGCCGTCGTACGATCGTTGTATACGTACGTCCCCGGGCGCACTTCAGTCACGCCGGCCACCTCGTGCATGCGCCAGGCGAGCGGCGTCGACCCGCCGCTCACGACGCGCGGCCGCACTCCCGACGCTGCCATAGTTTCGATGGCCGCGGCGAGATCACCGGCGAGTCGCTCGATGTCGCCCCCCTGGTCGGCGACATGACCGCGGATGTGGCCGGGATAGAACGTGATGCCGGCAAAACGCAAGCGCGCCTTCGCATGTACGCGGCGCGCCAGTGCGACAGCGGTATCCACGTTAGGCACACCCACGCGGTGCATGCCAAGATCCAGCTCGACGTAGACGTCGATTTCCCGGCCGCTGTCGCGGGCGGCTTCGGCCAACTGGTCTATCGCCTGCGGCGAATCCACCGCAACCGTTAGGCGCGTTTGCTCGGGCAACGCGATCAGCCGCGCCAGCCGCGCCGCCCCGATCGTCGGATAAGCCACGAGCACGTCGCGCGCAACATCGCTCATAACTTCGGCCTCGCGCGGCGTCGCGCACGTGAGACCCACTGCGCCCAGGCGCATCTGCTCGGCGGCAATGCGCGGCGACTTGTGCGTCTTTACGTGCGGCCGCAGTGCCAGGCCGTGCAACACTGCATATGACGCCATGCGATCGAGATTCAGCGCCAGCCGGTCCAGGTCCACCAAAGGCGCCGGAGTCTCCAGCTCGGCGATACGCCGCGCCGGCGCCGCGACAGCGCCGGAAACCGATCCAGTTCGCATCCGTGTAACGGTCATCGCCCCTCCTGAGATACCACCAGCGTCCCGAGCTATCACCAGCCTCCTGCGCTACCACCAACCGAGCACTTTCCACCATAACACACCGATGGATCCAAAGATGGCAATCGTAACGAGCGAAACAATGAAACCGAGCTTCCACCAGGCACGCTGCGTGGTGTAGCGCGCGCCGAAGTATATGGGTGCAGGCGTCGTCCCGTAGTGTGTGAGCGACGCGCTCAAGTTGGAGAAGTACGCGAGTAACAAGACAGCAAGGAGGGGCGGTGCGCCCGCGCCAAGTATGACGACGAGAAAGGCTGTGAACATCGCCGTCGCGTGCGCTGTGATGCTGGCGAAGCCGTAGTGGGCGTAGAAATACACCAGCAGCAGCACTGCCAGCGCGCCGGGCCAGGCCCAGCCGACGGTGAAGCCGGCGGTCGCTTCGGCGAACGCCTTGGTGATTCCAGTTTCGCCTAACGCTTCGGCCATGCGCACCAATCCGCCGTACCAGATGAAGACGTCCCACGCATTGCGCTCGCCGAGCACGTCGTCCCAGCTGAGCACCTGCAGCAGGATGAGAGCGCTGATCCCCGCCAGCGCCACCACGGCATAGTTCAAATGGTGCCACGCAGTGGTCATCCAGAGCCCCGCCACGACGAGGAACACCGCTAGCGTTAGGCGCTCGCTCGTGGACATCGGCCCCAGCGTGGCCAGCTCACCGCGCGCCATTTCAGCCGCGTGCGGCGTGTGCGTCACACCGGGCGGGAAGATGCGAAACAAGAGCCACGGAACGACGAGCAGCGCGACGAGGCCCGGCACCACCGCACCGGCCAGCCACGTAAAGTAGCTCAGCTCGATGCCGCTCACCTCCTGCGCAAAGCGTGCGATCAGGACGTTGGACGCCTGGCCGGTGAGAAACATGGAACAGGCGACAACGTCCGCCTGGTAAACCGCAACCATGAGATAAGCGCCGAGTCGCGACGCCGTAGGGCCCGGCGTGGAGTCGTAGGCTTCGGCAAGGCTCTTGGCAACCGGGAAGACAACGCCGCCGGCTCGCGCTCCGTTCG
>JBQTJS010000365.1:0-4773 GCA_052386875.1 Gemmatimonadaceae bacterium | reverse complement strand
GTACACGCGGTTGAGGTTCTTCTGATCCCATGGATTGCGGTAGATCGTGCGATGCACGAACGACGGGAGATTGGCTACATGCACCAGGATCAGCGTCCCGCGCAGATCACGCCGCGGGTCGATCAGCTCGCGTACACGCTGCAGCGCAATTATCGGCGCCACTTCCGAGCCGTGAGTCCCGGCCACGAGCGCCAGAACAGGGCCGGGTCGCGTCCCCCGCAAGACGGTTATCGGCACCCGTGTCGCCGAGTCCATTGCGGCCGGCACTTCCAAAAAGCCGGAAGCACGCCCGCCCGGTCCAACTGACAGTGCTCCGATCGTTACTTCCTGCGCCCCCACGTTGCCGGCGTGCAGAAGCAGCAACGAGCTGAACAGTAGCGCGGCCCAACGGCCATCCCCGTCGCGCGGCAGTCTTGCAACACGAGGGTAAGGGCCGCACAATGGAACTCTATACGGCGCCCGCGGATTCTGCTGACGCGCAGCCATACCGCCCTCCTCCTAACCTAACGAGGTCTCGTTATGCAGCGATTGTTCCTCACCAGTCTGGCTCTGACAGCCGTCGCCGCCTGTGCGCCGGCCACACCTGAAGGTGCTGACACGCCCATGGCGGCCGCGGCAACGGGTCCTGCCGCCGGCACTACGGAGTGGAAGATACAGACCTTCACGACCGCGGCCCCTGCAGCCATCGCTGCCAACGCTGCTGTGTTCGACTGGAACGACTCCACGAACGCTCCGACCACTGAGCTACGCAAAGGAAGCAACGGTTGGACGTGCTTGCCCTTGCAGGCGCCGCCTGCGGGAGGTTACACCAGCGCCGCTGAAGCGGCACCGATGTGCGGGGATGGCCAGGCCATGCTGTGGGGGGAGGGTTATATGAGTAAGACGAAGCCCAAGAATACGATGTTGGGCCTGGCGTACATGCTTCACGGCGACGTTGGCGCCAGCAACACGGATCCCTACGCCACCGCCCAGGCGGCAGACAACGACTGGGTTGTCACAGGGCCGCACGTGATGTTCCTCCCGGCCGACCCTAGCCGGATCAGGGACGTCTCCACCGATCACAAGACCGGTGCTCCGTATCAAATGTGGAAGGGAACGCCGTACGCGCATATCATGATGCCGGTAGCAGCGCACCAGTAAATTCATCCGCGGCCCGTCACCGCGGCGGGCAGAGTGAATCGAGAGTCGCCGGCTTCCTCGTAAGGGGGGCCGGCGTTCTCGTTCCCGCGCTCCCTCTGGCAGTCATGAGGCGGCCGGGCATAGAGTCGCCACCGGCGACCGGCATTCTCCCATTCCGGCGCTCCTTCTGGCAGTCGTGAGGCGGCAGGGCGTAGAGGCACCACCGGCGACCGGCACTCTCCCATCTCGGCGCTCCTTCTGGCAGTCGTGAGGCGGGAGGGCCAGCAGCGGGACTATCACTCTCCCATCTCGCGGTTGTCACACTTCCCCTGGCGCTGGCGTACGTTAGACCTTCCGCCAGCGGACCCTAGACGGCAACCAATGGACATCTCCATCATCGGCGTGAACTTCCTCTACGCGGCACTCGGTGTGGTGCTGATGTTTGTTGCCTATCGAGTGATCGATATCTTGTCTCCCAAGATCGATTTCGCCGACGAGTTGCGTAAGGGGAACGTAGCCGTCGCGCTGTTCATCGCGGCGCTGTTCATCGCCATCGCTCTGGTGATCGGCGGAGCGCTCAACTGATGCGAGGCGCCAGCAGCGTGGCCCGCGGTGCCGGGCTCACGGCGTTAGGCGCGCGCAGCCGGCTTGTGGTAACGCTCGCAGCTTTGGCCTCGGGCCTTGCGCCGGGCCTCAACATCGCCCCCGAAGTCGCGGCCCAGCGCAAGCACCCCCGTGACGTCGACCGCTATGATGACACGTTCCGCAAATACAGCAAGCGCTATTTCGGCCCCGGCTTCGATTGGCGCGTCTTCAAGGCTCAAGGGATGGCCGAGAGCAACCTCGATCCCGAGGCGCGCAGCTGGGTCGGCGCGCGCGGAGTCATGCAGCTCATGCCTTCGACGTACAGCGAGATCCGCTCCAAGAACCCCGACATGAAAGCGATCGACGATCCCGAGTGGAACATCGCCGCCGGCATCTTCTACGACCGGCGTCTGTGGCGCTTGTGGGAGAGCGACTCGGTGCAGGCTGACCGCCTTTCTTTCACGTTCGCCAGCTACAATGCGGGCCGCCTAACGATTCTCCGCGCGCAGGATACGGCGCGCCGGGTCCCCCTGGACCACCGCACTTGGCGCAGTATCGAGACGGTCGCTCCGCGCATCCCGCGCTGGCGTCACGGCGAAACGCTCGAGTACATCCGCCGCATAGACGGCGCCCTGAGCACGCTCGACGCCGATGGCCGCGTGTTATCCACTCCCACGCGACCCTCCCGACCTTAAACTTCCGGTGATGTTCATCTACGTAATGAAAGCGCTCACGAAGGTCGTCTCCCCTTCGCGAGTCATCCTCAACGATATCTGGCTCTCCTTCTATCCCGGTGCCAAGATCGGCGTCGTGGGGCCTAACGGGGCAGGAAAATCGTCTCTCTTGCGCATCATGGCGGGCCTCGATAAGGACTTCAATGGCGAGGCCTGGGCCGCGCAAGGGACGAAAGTCGGCTTCCTGCCGCAAGAGCCGCGGCTCGATCCGTCGCTCGACGTGAAAGGCAACGTGGAGTTGGCCATCCGGCCGCAACGCGACCTGCTCAGGCGCTTCGAGGAGATCTCGCTCGCCTTCGCCGACCCGATGAGCGACGACGCCATGGCAAAGCTCCTCGACGAGCAGGCTAGCGTGCAGGAACGCATCGACGCGCTCGACCTGTGGAACCTCGACAACAAGATCGAGATCGCCATGGACGCGCTGCGACTCCCACCTGCAGACGCCGACGTCGCACGATTGTCAGGCGGCGAACAAAGGCGCGTCGCGTTATGCAGGATCCTGCTCGAGCAGCCGGGTCTGCTGCTGCTCGACGAGCCCACGAACCACCTCGACGCCGAGAGCGTCGCATGGCTGGAGCACCATCTGGCCGAGTACCCCGGGACCGTCGTCGCGATCACACACGATCGCTACTTCCTCGACAACGTCGCCAAGTGGATCCTCGAGCTGGACCGCGGTGTGGGGTACCCGTACGAAGGCAACTACTCGAGTTGGCTGGAGCAGAAAAAGAGGCGACTCGCGACGGAAGAGAAGCAGGCCTCAGCGCGGCAGCGCACGCTGGAGCGGGAGTTGGATTGGGTACGCATGGCCGCGCGTGCTCGTCAGGCAAAGAGCAAAGCGCGCATCCAGCAGTACGAGGAGCTGGCGAGCGAACGGCAGATCGAGCGCATTGTGCAGAACGAGATAGTGATTCCTCCGGCCCCCCGGTTAGGCAACGACGTAGTCATAGCCAAAGGATTGAAGAAGGCTTACGGAGAGAACCTCCTGTTCGAGGGGATGTCGTTCTCGCTGCCGCGCGGCGGTATCGTCGGCATAATCGGGCCTAACGGGGCAGGAAAAACGACGCTCTTCCGCATCATCAACGGCAGCGAGACGCCTGACGAGGGGATGCTCACGCTGGGCGAGACTGTAGTCATCGCGTACGCGGATCAGTCGCGCACGCTGGACGGCCAACGCACAGTCTGGCAGGAGATTTCTGGCGGCAACGAGACTATCGCGGTGGGGAAGCGCGAGCTGAACTCGCGCGCCTACTGCGCAAGCTTTGGTTTCAAGGGGACTGAGCAGCAGAAGCTCGTCGCCAACTTGTCAGGCGGCGAGAGGAACCGACTCCATCTCGCGAAGACTCTCATGTCGGGCGGCAATCTTCTGATGCTGGACGAGCCGACAAACGATCTCGATGTCGATACGCTGCGCGCACTGGAGGAGGCGCTGCTCGATTTCGCCGGCTGTGCTGTCATCATCTCACACGACCGCTGGTTTCTCGATCGCGTGGCGACGCACATCCTCGCCTTCGAAGGTGAGTCGGAGGTTGTCTGGTACGAAGGGAATTACCAGGCGTACATCGAGGACCTGCGGCGCCGCAAAGGCCCGGACGCGGATCAGCCGCACCGCATCAAGTACAAGAAACTCGTGCGCGCGTAGCTCGGTCGTGGCGGCGCACCTGATGAACGGCTGCGCATCGGCAGAGAGTGGCAGGTCGAGTGGAGGAGGGCACAGTTGATGCAACGCAGCGGTCACTGACTCCGCAAAGAAGGGCAGTGATATGCTTCGTCGCCCGTACGTTTCATCCCTCCCTTATTCACGCGCCGGCACGCGCACCCACCTGTCTGGAGCGCGGACCCTCATCGCCACAGGAGCGGCGCTTGCTGCTCTGCTCGTCGGATGCGATGACGATGACGGACTCACCGAGCCCGGGCCGCTCGACCCGGCACTCGTCGCGCAGGGGAGGGACATCTTCCGCTTCGACACGTTCGGAGACGAGACGTTCTGGACCGACACGCTGCGCATGCATGTGGTCATTCAGAGCGCCGTCGACCCGACGACGGCATTGTCAGTCGGTCTCAGGGTCGACAGCGACTCGATCCCCGCCGCGGTAGCGCAGGGGATCCGAAACGGGACGATTAGCCTAACGAGTCCCGCGACGACGGTAGCGCTCCTCAAGCTCAACGCTGTTGTCGGCATCAAGGGGACGGTCGTCACCGTGGGCGGGCGGGATACGCTCACGCGCGTCGGGACCACCTGCGCACTCTGTCACTCGACCGTTGACAACTCGTTCGCGCCCGGCATCGGCAAACGCCTCGACGGCTGGCCGAACCTGCAGCTCAATCCTGGCGCCAT
>JBQTJS010000364.1:0-2750 GCA_052386875.1 Gemmatimonadaceae bacterium | reverse complement strand
ATCGGCGACAACGTTGCCATGGGGTTGCGGCGGCGCGGGGGGATGAAGGAGGACGAGATCCTCGAGCGCGTGCACGAGGTGCTCGACCTTGTGGATCTGCCTAACGTGACGGACAGGTTCCCCGGCGAGCTGTCGGGAGGGATGCGCAAGCGTGTCGGCATCGCGCGGGCGATTGCCGCGCGGCCCAAGTATCTGCTGTACGACGAACCGACCACGGGGCTGGACCCTGTTACGAGCGCCGTGATCGACGAGCTGATGATCCGTATGCGCGAGCGCCTGGGGGTGACATCGGTCGTCATCACGCACGACATGAAGAGCGCCTATCGTATCGGCTCGCGGATCGCCATGCTGTATGAGGGCAAGGTCCGGCAGGTCGGCAGCGTGGAAGAAATCCGCCATACGCACGACCCGGTCGTGCGGCAGTTCGTCGAAGGTCGCGCCAATCTCGACGCGCTGGATGATATATGACGCGGCGCGCGGGACCGGCGCCGCAGCCGGAGGTGTCGGCCGGCGGCGTGGTCGTTAGGCACTCGGCCGGCGGCGCACTATACCTTCTCATCCGCGACAGCTACGGCAAGTGGGGGTTCCCCAAGGGTCACGTGGAGGACGGCGAAGACCCGGCCGCGGCCGCGACTCGCGAGGTCGCCGAGGAGACCGGATTGAGTGATTTGACCGTGCGCGGGGCGCTGGACCCGATCCAGTGGCGCTTCCGCTTCAACGGCGTGCTGGTGCACAAGACGTGTCACTTCTTCCTGATGGCGAGCGCCAGTTCCGCGACCTCGCCGCAGCGGGGCGAGGGGATCACGGCATGCCGCTGGGAGCCGTATGCGAGGGCGCGCGCGCTGATTCCGTATGCCAACGCCCGCGCCGTGCTGCAGCAGGCGCGGGAGCGCCTGGCGGCGCCGGACGATGCCTAACGAAGCCGCGGCGCTGCGCCGGCCGCCCACACCGGCCGTCGTCCCGCTGGCAATCGCCGCGTACATCGCGCGCGACCGGCTGCGCGGCCCGCTGCGCGCGGCTTTCCCACGCCGACGCTGCCACCTCGCACTGGCGCGATCCGCCGCTGACTTCGCGCGCCAGTTCCAAACGGCACTTGTGGACGCCGCAATCGTCGATCTGGGATCGCCTAACGAGGAGACGTGGCGCGCCGCCGAGCTGGCCCGCGAGTATCCGTCCGTCCCCTTCTTCGCCCTCACGCCGCTGCGCGCCCAGGACCTGGCTGTGTTGGCGCGCTGCATGGCACTGGACTTCGCGGACTTCTTCACCGAGCACGTGGACGACGCATGTATGCTTCCCCTCGTCGCGCCGCGCACTTTCACGCAGCGCTTCGAGCGCGCGCTGCGCGTCCCGCCGGCCGACCTCGCGCTCGACACCCCCGTCCGGCGCGCTGTCTGGGAGCAAGTCGTCGCCTACGCAGGCCGCACAGTCCGCACGGGTCATGTCGCCGCCGCAATCGGCGTGAGCCGCGAGCACCTGAGCCGGTCCTACGCCTCCAACGGCTCGTCCAACCTCAAGCGCACGATCGACCTCGTTAGGCTCATAGCGGCCGCGGAGCTTGCCAAGAATCCAGGGTATGACGTCGCCGACGTAGCGCGCATACTCGGCTTCGCCTCGGCGTCCCATCTCTCCACTGCGACGCAACGCATCTGCGGCACCAAATCGGCATCGCTCGCGCGCTTGCGCGCTGTCGATATCGTCCAGCGCTTCATACAGGGCCGCGCCCGCAGCCGCGCCTGATGTGCCGGTTTGGACGGCGTCGCAAGGCGCCCCTGTTTGGCCGCGGGTCAGCGCGCTGCACGGCGAGAGACCTCTCTGAGACGCGGCCGCTTGAACCGGTACATCGCTTGTGATATTTTTCACAAGCATCTCTAGGGGCTGGCAGCGGATCATGTTTGTGATGTCGCCCCCGCAGCCCTCGACCTCCGCCCTTTGACCGCAAGTATGGCTCAAGAAACGATCCTCCGACCAGGCGAAATCAAGGACATCCTGCTCCGCGAGATCGAGGCGGCCGATCTCAGGGCTCTCGACGTCGAGGAAGTCGGCTCTGTGCTCGAGGTCAAAGACGGCATCGCGCGCATCTACGGCCTGGGAAAGGCCATGGCCGGCGAGATGCTCGAGATCACGGCAGCGCGGAGCGGCAGCAAGGTTGTAGGGCTGGCGCTCAACCTCGAGGAAGACAACATCGGGGCCGTCATCCTCGGCGACTTCCTGCAGCTCAAGGAAGGAGATGAGGTGCGCCGCACGGCGCGCGTGCTGCAGGTCCCCGTAGGCCCAGCGCTCGTCGGCCGGGTCGTCGACCCGTTAGGCTATCCCATCGACGGCTTGGGCGAGATCCACACGACAACGACGCGCAAGGTGGAGTCGCCGGCGCCGGGGATTATCGTTAGGCAGCCCGTCAAGGAGCCGCTGCAAACCGGGCTCAAAGCGATCGACGCCATGATCCCGATCGGACGCGGCCAGCGCGAGCTGATCATCGGCGACCGCGGCACCGGCAAGACCGCGATCGCCATCGACACAATCATCAATCAGAAAGGACAGGGCGTCGTCTGCGTGTACGTCGCCATCGGCCAGAAGGCATCGACGGTGGCCTCCGTGGTCGATAAGCTCAAACAGGCCGGCGCGATGGACTATACAATAGTCGTCGCCGCCAGCGCGTCCGATCCGGCGCCGATGCAGTACATCGCCCCGTACTCCGGATGCGCGATGGCTGAGTACTTCATGTATCACGAAGGGAAGGCGACGCTCTGTGT
>JBQTJS010000363.1:0-9212 GCA_052386875.1 Gemmatimonadaceae bacterium | reverse complement strand
TGTTCGCGAAGTATCCCGACGTCGACGCCCTCGCAGTGGCTCAGCAAGGCGACGTCGAATCGATCATCAAGAGCACCGGCTTCTTCCGAGTCAAGGCGAAGAGCATAATCGCGATGGCGCTGGCCGTGGTCGAGAAACATAACGAGCGTATCCCCGCCGACATGGCGTCACTTACACAACTCCCCGGAGTCGGCCGCAAGACAGCCAACGTCGTGTTAGGCAATGCCTTCGACGTAGACGAAGGCGTCGTCGTCGATACGCACGTGGCGCGCCTGAGCAAGCGCCTCGACTTCTCGCGCGAAGCCGACGCGGTGAAGATCGAGCGCGACCTTATGGGGATCTTTCCGCGAGAGCGCTGGACGTTATTGTCGCATCTGCTTATCTGGCACGGGCGGCGCGTATGTTTCGCGCGCAAACCCAACTGCGCCGGGTGTGCCGTGAGTGCGCTCTGTCCCTCGGCGTTCCGCGTCTAGCAAGCACTTTGACCTGATGCCAGCCGCTATGAAGACAGCTACTCTAAGTACTTCGCAAGGGACGCTCGTGGCCGAGTTGTATCCGGCCGAAGCCCCGAACACTGTGGCGAACTTCGAAAAGCTCGCCAATAGCGGGTTCTACGATGGCACGAGGTTCCATCGCGTGATTCCCGAATTCGTCGTGCAAGGGGGCGATCCGAATACCAAGGCCGGCGCGTCTGCCAAGGGTCCGCCGGGGACTGGTGGACCAGGGTACACGATCAAGTGCGAAACGGCGGGAAATCCGCACCGCCACGAGGTCGGGGCTCTCTCAATGGCGCACGCCGGGAAAGACACCGGCGGTAGTCAATTCTTCGTCGTGCTGAACGCCGCGAACACGAAGCATCTGGACGGTGTGCACACCGTCTTCGGCCGCGTAATCGAGGGACTCGACGTGCTCAAGCAGATCAAGCAGAATGATGAGTTGAGGGAAGCCAGAGTTACCTAGGTCGTCGTCGCCACTCGCCCGCCGCCACTCGCCCGCCGCCGCTCCCAGTCGCCGCTCGCTAATCGCCGCTCGCCAATCGCCGCTCGCCCGTCGCCGCTCGCCCGTCATCGCTTCCGCCGCCACACGCCTCTCGCCACCCACATCTCGCCCATGTCCAATCTCCAACCCGAAGACAAGAGGGCCGCCCTTCAGGGGCTAGTCGTTACGACAGTCGCGCTATTCGTTATGGCGCTCACGATCGTCCTGCTTACGAACCGCAAATTCGCAGGCCACGAAGGGTCGGCCACTCCTGCGGCCGCGCAGACGCCCCATTAGGAGCGCTCCCGCCCCTGCTTTCGCCGCTCGCCGCTCTGCGCCGTGCCTCCCATCTCGCCGCTTGCACGCCACATGTCGCGTCGCGCTGCAGGCACCTACTGCGCTCCTCTCTTTCGCAACCTCACGCCCCCCGATCCAGTGTCGATGCGGATCTCGCCGTTGCCGTCGCCGAGCGTGCCGCGGACGTAATCGCCGCGCCGGCGCGTGATTGTCATCGGGAACTCCACATCGACGTCGTTGTGACCTCCCTCGATCGTCACCTGAGCGCCTAACGACTCAGGGATGTGCAGCACCAGACGTCCCGATCCCGTGTCGGCGCGCAACAGGTCCACATCCCCCGCCAGGTCCAGCTCCACGGATCCGCTGCCGCTGTCGAGGACAATGTCCTTCGCCGTCACATTGCGCAGCTTGATCGACCCCGACCCGGAATCGACATCGAGCTGGGCGACCGAGATATCCGATCCGCTGACCGACCCGCTCCCCGAGTCGATTGTGAGATGCGTGCCGGCAACGCGCAGTATGTCTACCGATCCGGAACCCGAGTCGATAAGCACAGTCCCCGACGCTTCGGTGACCTTGACGCTGCCGGAGCCCGTGTCGAGCGTTAGGCGGCCTTTCGTTCCCGACGTCGTCACCGACGCCGCATGCACGTCCACAAGGATCTCCCCCTCGGCGTTCATTACGGCGGCTTCCCCAGCGCCCACATGGATGGCGATGTTGCGCGCCGCCGGAACTCGCACCGTGACGTCTGCGTAGCCGGAGAAACCTTCTCCGCGCGAGCGGATCTCATAGCGCTCGCCATCGCCCCACTCCCTGGCGTCGCCGAACGTGCCGTCGTCGCGCACCCAGATCTCCGACCGATCGAGCCACCCCCAGCGACCCCCTCCCCCTCCCCCTGCCACTCTCTCGGCCATGGCGAATACGATCCTGCGCTCCGGATAGATCACGCGCAGCGTCTCACGCCCGCGAAGTTCACCAGTCTCGATGCGGAGCCGAACGCCGTCTCCGCCGCGTTTAATCACCTCGACGGTGGCTTCACTCCCCGCCGGTGCTCCTTCCAGCCGGATACTCCCCACGAGGTTGTAGATGGCCAATCGGTCCCCTCGCAGAGTGAAGCGCTCGCTCGCCTGAGCCTCGAGGGATTCCGGCAGCAAGAACGCCCCCGAGGCAACCATTAGCGCCGTCCAGGTGTTTATCATCGTGAGTGCGGCGTGCCGAGCGGAGAGGGTCGGATGCGACAGTGACGGCATGGAAGCCTCGAGGTAGGTGATCGCGGACAGCCTTTGGACAGGCGCAATGCGTGGGACGTTTGGATGACCCCGATCCGCTGCGAACAACCGTCCGGAAGGCAGTTTGGTGTGCGTTAGGTTACCTCTTCATAGCCGGCCTGAGCGTGACATTGGCTTGTCATCCCCTTCGACGTGAGTGCTAGACCTGTGGTATCCCGCGCAGACGCTATAGCCCTCGTAAACGAGTGGACTTCCAGCGATTCGCTCCGTAAGCACATGCTCGCTGTGGAAGCGGCCATGCGCGCTTATGCGAGCCGTTTCGGCGAGGACGAGGCGCTTTGGGGCCTGGCTGGTCTAGTTCACGACTTCGACTACGAACGCTTCCCCAACCACGAGCATCATCCTACTGAAGGGCATCCATCGCACGGCGTGCGTTTGTTGCGCGAGCGCGGTTATCCGGAAGAGATGTTACGCGCCGTGTTAGGCCACGCGACCTACTGCGACACGCCGCGTGACACGCTCATGGCGAAGACCCTTTTCGCGGTGGACGAGCTTACCGGCTTGATCACGGCCACGGCCCTGGTCAGGCCGAGCAAGAGTCTACACGAGGTCGACGCGCGGTCGGTTCTCAAGAAGATGAAGGACAAGGCATTCGCTCGCGGTGTCAATCGCAGCGACGTTATTAACGGCGCGGCGGAACTTGGCGTCGAACTCGATTCACACATTGATTTCGTCATTGCGGCGATGCGCGCTCAGGCGACCGCTCTTGGGCTAGACGGATCTGCCGTGCCGGGGACGCCAGGGACCGCGGGGGCGGCTGGGCCAGCGGGGGCAACGGGGACCGCGGCGACCACGGGGACCACGGGGACCACGGGGACCGCGTCGGCTGGGTGAGTCCGCTCCACAATCAACACCCCATAGCCGATCCGCGTTTAGAGGATGGACTCGCAGATACCGAACTTGACGGCAGCGGTCGCACCCTCGCTCGAGTCGACTCAGGGGACGCCACGCGACATGTCGCGTGGTCGTGGTGAGAGCGTGCCGGCTGAGTTCAGCGAGCGAGCCCGCGAGCGCGAGCAGGTACTCGCGGCGCAGGCAGGAGACGAGGTCGCATTTGCGCAGCTGGTGCGCTCACACGAGCGACGTGCATATGCGGTTGCGCGGTCGATCGTGCTCACGCACGAGGATGCGGAGGATGCGGTGCAGGAGGGTTTCCTGCACGCCTATCGAGCGCTGTATCGGTTCTTGCCGGATCAGGCGTTCGGGGCATGGCTGCACCGCATCGTGGCGAACGCCGCATTGGACATAACGCGGCGTAAGAAGGTACGTGATGCGGATCAGTTGAGCGATACAATCGCGTCTCCCTTTCGCGATCCTGCGGAATCTTCGGAGCTGCGGCAGCGCCTGGAGATCGCACTGCGTACACTGAGCACGAGGCAGCGCTCCGTGATCGTGTTGCACGACATTGAGGGCTTCAAGCATTCGGAGATAGGGAAGGTGCTGGGGATTCCTGAAGGGACGGCGCGGTCGGACTTGCACCATGCCCGCGCTCGCTTGCGCGAGGTGCTGGGCGGTATACGGAGTGAGCTATGACTTACGAACCTAACGAGCGGGGCGAAGCGCTTCCCGAGCGCGTGCTGGCTGTCCTGCGTGAGATATACGCGGCGCCGAGCGCGGCCGGGTACTGGAGTTCTCTGGAAGAGCGCATCGTGGGTCGCGTTAGGCGTGATGCCGCGGTCGCGTGGTGGTCGCACTTCTCCGGCTGGCAGCGCGCCGGCCTGGCGGCCGCGGCCGCGGCTGTACTCATCGCCGGACTGGTCTGGCTGCAGGACGTGCGCTCCGACCAGCGTATGGCGCGTGAGCAGCTCGTGCAGCCGCTTATCGACGACGTTCCGGTTTTCATCGAGACGATGGCCGACGAGCCCAGCCGCACGACGCGCGAAGCCACGTTACGCTACGTCATCTCGCGTTAGGCCAGCATGCAGCAGTCCAAGACCCTCGCTCTCGCGTTCCTGCTCGGTGCCGTGCTCGTCGGCGGCGTGCTCGGCTTCGCCGCCGATCGCGTCATGCTGCGCGAGCGCAAGGGCGAGCGCCCGCATCTGCTGGACTTGCTCGACCGGCGCCTGGAACTGTCCGACCGGCAGCGCGGACAGATCGATGCCATCCTCGACGAGCGCCAGCGCCAGTTCGCCATTGCGTATCGCACGATCAAGCCGAAATACGACTCCATACGCCTCAACGCCCGCGAACAGATGCGCCAGGTCCTCACGCCGGACCAGCGCGCGCAGTTCGAGGCCTTGATCGCCGAGCTGAACGACTCGTCACGCAGAGACGGCGACAAGGGCCGGCGATGAGGTCGTTGTTGTTAGGCGCGCTCCTCGCGCCGTCCATTGTTGCCGCCCAGAACGACGCCGTCCGGCCGATCTCCCTGGACGAGGCCCTGCGCCTGGCGCAGCGCAATGCCCCCGCCACTGTTCAGGCACGCGGCCAGATCGCATCTGGGGGCGCAGCCGTGCGTAGCGCTTACGGTGCGTTCCTCCCCACACTGTCGCTGAACGCCAGCGGCGTTAGGCAGGGAGGCGACCGCTTCGATCCGCAAGGCCGGCTCGTCCCCTTCATCGGCGAAGCCTGGCAATACGGCGACGGCATCTCCTCGAGTCTCGAGCTTTTCGACGGCTTCCGGCGCTTCAACAACCTGCAAAGCGCGCGCGCCGACCTGGCCGCCGCCGAGGCAAACGAAACGTTGGCCGAGTTCCGCCTCGCGCTCGACGTGAAACAGCAGTACTACGGCGTCCTCGCCGCCCGCGAGTCCGAATCCGCGGCTCGCTCTCAGCTCGAGCAGGCAGAACAACAGCTCAGAGCCGCGTCCGCCCGCGTCGCGCAAGGCGCTGCCACTAAATCGGACTCATTGCGTTCCGTGATTCAGGTTGGCAACGCCAGGCTCGCCCTACTGACCGCCCAGAATAATGTGCGCGTGGGCAATGCCACGCTGACGCGCCTCGTCGGCTCGCCATTCACAGTTACGGCGCTGGACGACACCAGCGACATACCGCTGATCACTCAGAGTGACAGTACGCAGCTCGCCCTCTGGACGAGCGACGGCCCCGCTACTCGTCAGGCGCAAGCGAGCGCGTCGGCTGCGCGAGCCGGATCCAAGGCCGCCCGCGCTCCCTACTTCCCGTCCCTCACGCTGAGCTTCAGCCGCAGCGGCAGCGGCACGGACAACCGCTTCGGCTTCGGCGACAAGCGCTATGCCTACTCCGACAACCTGCGAGTAGGGCTCTCCTTCCCGCTCTTCAATGGATTCACGCGCGAGGAGAACGTCGTCAGAGCGCGAGTGCAGGAAGATCTGGCAGCGGCCCAGCTGCGCGATACGCGACTCGCCGCGCAGCAACAGCTGGTGCAGTACCTCGGCGCGCTGCGCCTTGCCGAAGAGCGCGTGCAGATCCAACGCGCCTCCTTGGCGGCGGCGGACGAGGATCTGCGCGTACAGCAGCAACGTTACGCGTTAGGTGCCTCCACCTTGCTCGACCTTCTCACGTCGCAGTCGACGCTCAATCAGGCCCGCGCCTCGCTAATTCAGGCGCGCCACGACGCTCGCGTCGCGCACGCACAGATCGAAGCTCTCGTCGGCCGCGAGTTCCGTTAGGTCATCCCCCCGGGAATACTCTCGTGAATGCACGCATCCTCGGCGGCTCGCTCGCCGCGCTGCTCCTCGCCGTCGGCTGCCGCCGTTCCAACAGCGGCGCCGTCGACATACCCAGCGCGGCCGTGGAGCGCCGCGACATCGTTATCGATGCCACGGCCTCCGGCACTATCGAGCCCATCAACGTCGTGGAAGTTAAGTCCAAGTCCTCCGGTCAGATCACGCGTATGCCGGTGGAGACCGGATCGATCGTCAATCCGGGCGACCTCCTTGTGCAGCTCGACACTCGGGATGTGCGGAATCAGTACGATCAGGCCAAGGCCGATCTCAATGCCGCCGAAGCGCGACTGGGCGTCGGTGAGACGCAGAAGAAGCGCTCGGACGAGCTTTTCCAGCAGCGCATCATCACGGCGCAGGAGCACGAGGCGGCGCAGCTGGATTTCGCCAACGCCCAGGCCGCCGTCGTGCGCGCGCGCACCAGCGCCGACATCGCGCTGCAGCGGCTGGAAGACGCCACGGTGAAAGCGCCGATCTACGGCACTGTGATCGAGAAGACGGTCTCGTTAGGCCAGGTCATCGCCTCGGCGACCAACAGCGTGACCGGCGGGACCACAATTCTCAGGATGGCCGACCTGGGACAGGTGCGCATGCGTGCCCTGTTCAACGAGACCGACATCGGATCGGTGCAGCCCGGCCAGGAAGCGACAGTCACTGTCGACGCCTACCCCGATCGTCCTTTTCGCGGCAGCGTCGAGAAGATCGAGCCGCAAGCCGTGGTGCAACAGAGCGTCACGATGTTCCCCGTGCTCGTCACGCTGGCCAACCGGGAAGGCCTGCTCAAACCGGGGATGACGGGAGAAGGCTCGGTGCTCGTCGACAGGCGCGAAGCCGTGCTGGCGGTGCCTAACGATGCTGTGCGCAATCTCCGCGAAGGGGCCGCAACGGCCGTGCAGCTGGGCCTCGATGCCGATTCCGTTCAGGCGCAGATCCAGGCCCAAATGGCCCAGTCGCTCGCCGGCGCAGGCTTCGGCAACGGCGCAGCGCGCAGCCGCCCTCAGTCGCTCGGCGGCGCTACGCCCGCCGATGCAAGGCGCGAATCGCGCGGCGAGGTCGCGCTCGCCGATGCGCCGCAGGATGCGGCCCGGCAGCAGCTCCCCGAAGTCTCCGAGGCGCAGTGCGCCGCCGTGCGCGCCGCATTCGCCAAGCAGCCGGACACTCAGGGGAAGCTGCAGGCAGTCTTTCAGCGCATGCGCGCCGGAGAGCTGGACATGCAGCAGATGCGCGGAGAGACGGAAGCCATCTATAAATCGTTAGGCGTCGACGGCCGGGTAGCGCGTGCCTGCCAGATGCGCGAGCGCGGCGGCGGCGCGACCGGCACAGCTACACTGCAAGCAGGCGCGGGCGCCGGCACGCAGACACAAACGGAGCGGCGCGCGCCCCCGCCCCCTGCCGCCAGCGGCGAGCGCCCTAACGAGGGCCGCGAGGCGCGCCAGGGAAGGAGGACTGACGCTCGGCAGCCAGGCTCCAGTGGTGCTGCCGCGGCGCCCGTAGCGGCCGGCGAATTCCCGGTGCGAACGCGGGCGCGTCCCGACCTGGTGTTCATCTCCGACAGCGGCACGTACAAGCCACGCGTCGTGCGCGTCGGCGCGTCCAATCTCGATTATACGGAAGTCGTGAGCGGTCTCAATGAGGGAGAACGCGTGGCGCTCCTCGCCGTTGCTGCTGCCGCGGCACAACGCGCCCAGCAGAACGATCGCATGCGCTCCATGACCGGCGGCGGAGTCCCCGGCATGAAACCCGGACCCGGAGCCGGCGGCGGTCGGCCGCGCCCGTAGGCAGCCCGCGATGCTGCTGTACGAAGTATTCGCCGTCGCCCTCAGCGCTCTCAGGGCCAACAAGCTGCGCTCCATCCTCACGATGCTCGGCATCGTCATCGGCGTCTCCGCCGTTATAGCCATGATCGCGCTCGGCAGCGGGGCGCAGCGCGCCGTGAACGATCGCATACAATCGTTAGGCACCACGCTGCTGACCGTCATGCCCGGCCAGTTCATGGGACGCGGCGGATTCGTCTCCATGGAGGACCGCGCCCGCCTGACAATGAAGGACGCGCGCGCCCTCGAGGAACAGGCCACGGCGCTCGTTGCCGTACAGCCGGAGATGTCGCGCCAGCTCCAGATTCAATATCAGAGCTGGAACACCAACTCCCAGGTCACCGGCACGACGGCGAACTACCCCATGGTACGCAAGTACGAGCTGGCAGCCGGCCGCATGTTCACCTCTGCCGAGGACAACTCCAAGGCGCGCGTCGCCGTGCTCGGCCCCGAAGTCGTCAAGAATCTCGGATTCGAAGCCCCGGAGGCTCTTATCGGCGAAGCGATCCGCGTCCGGGGCATCCAGTTCACAGTAACGGGCGTGCTCAAGTCGAAGGGACAAGCCTCGCCGTTCCAGAACCCGGACGACCAGGTCCTCATCCCGCTGCAAACTGCGCGCTACCGTGTGCTCGGCAGCGACCGCTTGCGCTCGATCAGCGTGCTCGCCGCGAGCGAAACGCGCATCCCCGAGGCGATGGCCGAGATCCAGAAGATCCTGCGGCGCGAGCATCGCACGAGGCAGGGGCGACCCGACGACTTCAGCATCCGCAACCAGACCGACTTCCTCAACATCTTCTCCGAGACGACGCAGGTATTCACTTATCTGCTCGCCGGCATCGCTGCCGTGTCGCTCCTGGTCGGCGGCATCGGCATCATGAACATCATGCTCGTCTCGGTCACCGAGCGGACGCGCGAGATCGGCGTCCGCAAAGCGTTAGGCGCTACGCGGTTGAACATACTGCTGCAATTCCTCATCGAGGCCGTTGTCCTCTGCTTGTTAGGCGGCTTGTTAGGCGTCCTCCTCGGCGCCGCCGCGGCCGCCGTTCTGGAGAACTCCCTGCAGTGGAACACGGAGATCTCACCGGCTGCCGTGCTCCTCGCCTTCGGGTTCTCGGCGGCTGTGGGTCTCATATTCGGCGTCTGGCCGGCGCGCCGGGCAGCCAAGCTCGATCCAATCCTCGCGCTGCGCTA
>JBQTJS010000362.1:0-13230 GCA_052386875.1 Gemmatimonadaceae bacterium | reverse complement strand
TCCCTGCCCCGATCTCGTGCTGACTCTTGACGCGATGTACGAGGGACTCGCTGCGCTCGCCGTCAAGGAGATGGAAGCGATCGGGCACGCGGTGGATCCTGCCTAACGAACTGCTCCACTTTGCGCTTTGCTCGCGTCGCGCCGATCTGGCCACGCTGCAGAACGGCGAGAGTGAGCCCCGGCGATTTGCGCTCGCGTAGCTCTCGATGCATCGGTCGGTGGAAATCGCTCTGCACACGTAGCGGTTTGACCCGCTCCGAACAGGCCCGCCAGTGCGGCGGCATGGTTGAGCCACCGCATCATACCGAGGCAGGCGATCTCGCCTGTGCCGCAATCTGAATGAGGTTGCCGCAGGTGTCATCCAGCACTGCCGTCGTGACAGGTCCCACGTCGACGTAGACAACCTTCCAGTCAGCGCACGACCTGCCCTACCTCCATAACGCTTACCGCACCCAACTTGAGCGCCTCTACACCGGCACGCACCTTTGCCAGGTCCCCCACGACAGTGATCAGCACCCGATCCTGCGGCACGTACAGCCGCGCCACACGCTGAACATCGGCTTTGGTCACCGCGCGCACCTTGCGCGCGAACTCGCGCTTCTCCTCCAACGTCAGGCCGAACACGCCTAACGCGGCAAGCTCGGCGGCAATCTGCGAGGTCGTCTCCAGATCGTCCGGAATCCCCAGCTCCAGCGTCGCCTTCGCCTTGGCCAGCTCCGCATCCGTCACCTGCGAGTCGCGGATCGCCCTCAGCTCCTTGAAGAATTCGACGAGCGAGCTGTCCGTGACGTCCGTGCGCACCTGCGCGCTCGCGGTGAAGGGCCCCGGCGCGAGCCTGAAGTCATATCGCGAGCCGGCGCCGTAGGTGTACCCCTTCGTCTCGCGCAGATTGAAATTGAGCCGCGAGGTGAAGAGACCGCCCAGTATGGTGTTCATCACCATCAGCGGCGCGTAATCGGGCGACTGGCGCTCCACGCCCGCGGCGCCGATGATGATCACCGATTGCGCGGCGTTGGGCTTGTCCACGAGAACCAGGCGGCGGGCCGCGGCGGCAGGTGCGGCTTGCGCCTTGCCTGCTAAGGCTGGAGCCCCACTTACGCCACCGCTCGCACTCCATGCGCCGAAGCGTTTACCCAGCACGCTGCGCAGTGCGTCCGCCGAAAGGTCACCGACAGCATATATAGTCGCCCGGCTGGGCCGCATCGTCGCGACGTAGAATGCGCGGACCATCGCCGAGTCGAGCTGCGCGGTGGATGCGCTGTCGCCACCGGTCGGGTTGTGATACGGATGCCCGGCCGGATAGAGCGACATGTTGAACGCCAGTTGCGCCAGCGTGTTCGGCTGATCCTTCCTCTGCAGAATCCCCGTTAGGCGGAGCCCGCGCTGCCGCGTCACCTCGGCGCTCTCGAACCTGGGACGCAGCACGACGTCGGCCATGAGATCGAGCGCCGGCTCCAGATTGCGCACGGGAACCTTGAGGCTCACGACGGTGCGATCCCAGTCCGCCGCCGTCGTCAACTGCGCTCCGAGGTAGGCCAGCTCGGACTGGAGCTGCAGCGCGTTGCGCGTCCCGGCGCCCTCGTCGAGCATGTTGGCTGTAAAGGTCGCCAGCCCTGCTCGATCGGCGTCGAGCCGCGCACCGCCGGCGACGGTCAGGATAATGTGCACGAGCGGCAGCTCGCGGTGCTCCACGAAGTGCACACGGATCCCGTTAGGCAAGCGCGCGTGCTGTACCGCGGGGACGCTAAGCTCGGCAGGCTTCGCGAGCGCCGGCGGCTTGGCCCGATCGAAGGCGGCTTGAGCCGGAAGTTGAGCGGCTGCCAAGGCCAATAGGGCGCCAGTCGCTACGTATGATAGACGAGCCCGTGACGCCGATCCGGGGTGCGCTACGCGAGTAGCCTGCCTAACGCCTGTAGCGCGAGACCGGACACGCGCGCTACGCGCTGCGAAGCGGGGACCACGGATGGGACGCGCGACGAGTGGCTTCATTGTACCGTCTCCCTCTTCGTGATACCAATCTCCTTCCTGCCTAACGGCACAATGGAGAGCGTGACCCGCGGCTCCAAGAGGTACTTCTGTACGACGCGCTTCACGTCCTCGGCGGTCACGGCGCGATAGCGATCCAGATCCTTCTGGAAGTAGTCCGGCTCGCCGGCGAGGTAGTAGTAGGCATTCAGCTGATCGGCTTTGGCGCGTACAAACTCGAGTTGGTTCAGAAACTGCGACTCTATGGCGTTCTTCCCCTGCTCCAGCTCGCGCGGCGTGGGCCCGTCGGTCGCCAGGCGCCGGATCTCGCGGTCGACCACGGCGAGAGCCGAGTCGAGCGATTTGCCCGGGCGCGCAGTGGCCCGGATTGTGAAGTCACCGTCGAGCTGCTTACCGGAGTGAAAGGCAATGACGTCGCCGGTCAGCTCCTTCTCGTAGACGAGGGTGTTCGTTAGGCGGCTGTTACGCGCCCCGCTGAGGAGATAAGCGGCTGCGTCCAGAGGGGCGTCGTCAGCGTGGAACTTCTGCACACCATGCCACGACAGATACATGCGCGGCAGCTGCACGCGGTCCTCGGCGACGATGAACGTGTCCTTCACGGCGAACTCAGGAGCCTTGGGGCGCGTAATGGCCGGGCCGCGGGGAATGTCACTGAAGAGCTGCATAACGTGGCGCTTCACCGAGTCGGCCTTGACGGCGCCGGCCACGACGATCGTCGCGTTGTTAGGCGCGTAGTACGTACGGAAGAACGCCTTCACGTCCTCCAGGGATGCCGCCGAAAGGTCGGCCATGGAGCCGATCACCGGCCAACTGTATGGATGCGTTGCAGGATAGAGGGCCGCCGAGAGGATGTCGGTGGCGATGCCGTAAGGTTGATTCTCCACACTCTGGCGCCGCTCGTTCTTCACCACGTCCCGCTGCAGGTCGAGCTTCTCCTGAGTCATCACGGGTAGGAGCCAACCCATGCGGTCGGCCTCGAGCCACAGCATGAGCGGCAGCGAGTTGGCGGGACCCCACTCGAAGTAGTTCGTCCGGTCGGTGTTCGTGGAACCGTTGTTATTGGCGCCGGCGGCCTCGAGTCCCGTGTCGAATGTCGGGTAAGGCGCGTTCTCGGAGCCCATGAACATTACGTGCTCGAAGAGGTGCGCGAAGCCCGTGCGCCCCTTCTTCTCGTCGCCGGAGCCGACGTGGTACCAGACGTTGGTCGTCACGATCGGGACGGAATGGTCCTCGTGGACGATCAGCGTTAGGCCGTTAGGCAGCGTGTCCAGGGTATAGCTGACCTTGAGCTGCGCTGTCTGCGCGCGGAGCTGGGCGGCTGTGACCAGAAGTAGTGTCAGATGAATGAGGCGCATGGTAGGGCGAAGTGCGAGCGGCAAGGTGCGGGCGGCAACGGGCGAGCGGTGAGATGCGAGGAGCGAAGTGCGAGCAGCGGTCGGCAACGGTTGCGGACGACGGACGACGGGCGCCGACCGGCCAGCGGTAAGATGCGAGATGCGAGGAGCGAAGTGCGAGCAGCGGTCGGTAACGGTTGCCGACGACGGACGGGCGCGGACGACGGGCGAACGGACGTAAAGCTCAAGTGCAATTGCATTCCTATGACAACCCTAACCGCGTTTATGGATTGGGGTCAGGGGTCGGCCCATCGCCTACTGATGTCGCATGTCTGCAGTACCACGCCTCCGACATCCAGTTGTATAGTGGGGTATGGGCCAGCCGCGCCTCCCGAACAGGCTGCTAACAGTCGAGGAGTACCTCGAGTTCGAGGAAGAGGCAGCAGGAAAGGCGGAGTTCGTTGCCGGCCACGTTTACGCGATGGTCGGCACGACGGCACGGCACAATCTGATCGCCCTAAACGTTTCTCGCTGCCTAAGCGCAGCGAGGGGCGCGTGCCGCGTCTTTATGAGCGACGTCAAGCTCCAGGTAGCGGACGATGTCATCTACTACCCCGATGTCATGGTATTCTGCGGCGACTTGGATCCGACCGCGGTCGTGATCCGTGATCCTTGCTTCCTGGTCGAGGTGACGTCGCCAAGCACGTCGCGGATCGATAAGACCGAAAAGCGGGACGCGTACCTGCGGATTCCGTCGCTTCAAGGCTATCTCATTGTCGAACAAGGCTGGTGCCGCGTCGATCGGTACTGGCGCGATCCCAGCGGCGGCTGGGAAAGCGCGATCATCCAGGACGGCGGTATTCCCGTTCCTTGTCCCGAAACCATCCTAATGCTGGACGAGATCTACGAAGGTCTCGCCCCGCTCACGGTCACAGAGTTGAAAGCGATCGGGTACGCCGTAGAGTAGCGCGCAACGAGTCGGCCTGCGAAATCCTGTTCTACGCCCCCTGATTTCGCCGCGGCACGGGGCCTCGTTCGCAGCTACACTCTCCCACGGCACCGTCGCGGCGGCATCCGGCTCCGGCGGCGACTTGTTTTCACACGCGGCTAGGGCGGCCGCGAGGAGGAGTGTCGCTGACGTCTTTGTCAAGTTCTCACTGTTGGGGGAGCCGAAGACGATCCCCCGACAGCCGAGCTTCGCAAGGATACGTGATGCGACTTGCACTCGCCGCGCGTCATCCCGCTCGCCAAGTTTCTTACTACTCCGACAGCGTCCGTCCGCGAGATTCCGATGCCCGCCGCTCCTCCTCCCGTTCCCCCTCCCCCTGCCGGTCCTCCCACGCTGCCGCGACTTCAGCGTAATTCCATCCTGGCGGCCATGGCGGGCGTGGCGCTGCTCATCATCGTCCTCCCCGCCTTCGTGCGATTCGGCGCGAGCTGGTTCTGGTTCAAGGAGATCGGATTCCAGACTGTGCTCGTTTCCGAGATCGTCACGCGATCGCTGCTGTTGGTCGGCGGCGCGGCCGTTGCCTTCACGCTCGTCTATGTGAACGTGCGAATCGCGCAGCGGCGCGCCAGGCCGCTTCCGGCAGTTATGGGCGACATGATATCCATCGCGCCCAACCTCCCGGCGTCACTCGTTAGGCGACTCGCGTTCGCCGCCTGTCTCTTCGTTGCCGTCATTGCCGCACTCACGCTCTCTACGGGATGGATGAGCGTGCTGCGCTTCCTGAACGGCGTTCCCTTCGGCATCGCCGATCCAGTGCTGGGACGCGATATGGGTTTCTATGCCTACACGCTCCCGGTCATTGCCGGTGTGTTGGCCTTCCTCTCGACCCTAACGATTGTCTCGACGCTGCTCGCGGCGGGAGTGTATCTGGCGAACGGCGCCATCGGCTTCACGGGCGAACGCATCCGCGTGGCGCGCTCCGCCGGGGTGCACATCGCCGCGCTGCTCGCTGCGTTCCTCCTCCTCGCCGCCGTGCAAATCTGGCTCGTGGGGATCCCGCGCCTGCTCTTCTCCTCCACCGGGCCGTTCGTCGGCGCGAGCTACGCGGATGTGCGCGCGCGGCTCCCCGGACTGCACCTCTCCGCTGTCGCGGCGCTGGGCGCCGCTGTGCTGGTGGTGCTTGGTATCGTTAGGCGCAAACCCGCCCGCTTCTTTGCGCTCGCGGTTGCCGGCTACGTGGCCGTATCGCTGCTCGGCCGCGTGCTCGTTCCGGCGGCCGTCCAGCGCCTCATCGTAGCGCCGACCGAGCTGACAACCGAGCGCCCGTACCTCGCGAATCATATCGACGCCACGCGGCGCGCCTGGGGACTGGACAGCGTTGAAACGCGCGACGTACGGGGGGAAGCCCCTCTGTCGGCGGCGGACCTGCGCGAGAATGCAGCGACAATAGAAAACGTCAGGCTCTGGGACCGTGAGCCGCTGCAACAGACCTTCGGCCAGCTCCAGGAGATCCGCACGTACTACGACTTCGCGTCCATCGACGACGACCGCTACTGGATCGACGGTCGCTACCGGCAAGTCCACCTCTCGCCGCGCGAGCTGAATTCAGCTGCGCTGCCCACGCGCTCGTTCATCAACGAGCACCTCACCTTCACGCACGGCATGGGCGTCACCCTGGCGCCGGTCAATCAGGTGACGCAGGAAGGACTGCCGGTCCTCTTCATCAAGGACCTGCCGCCGGCGACCACAGTGTCGCTGCGCCTAACGCGGCCTCAGATCTACTACGGTGAGCTGACCAACAGCTACGCCGTCGTCAACACACGGCAGCGCGAGTTCGATCACCCCTCGGGCGATGCCAACATCTTCGCCAACTACGAAGGATCGGGGGGCGTGCGCATCAACTCGCTGGCCCGCCGCCTCCTCCTTGCCTGGCACTTCCGCTCGCTCAAGCTGCTCCTGTCGCAGGATATTTCCAACGAGAGCCGCATCCTGTACGGACGCACCATCGGCGAGCGCGCGACGCGGGCGCTGCCGTTCCTGCGTTTCGACAATGACCCGTATATCGTCGTGACGGACAGCGGGCGCCTAACGTGGCTCCTCGACGGCTACACGACGACCTCGATGTACCCTTATGCGCAGCGCCTGAGCGACGGGACGTCGTATATGCGCAACAGCGTCAAGGCCACAATCGACGCTTACGACGGGACTGTGCGCGCCTATATCGCCGAGCCGGCGGACCCGATCGTGCGCACGTGGGCCGCCGCGTTCCCGGGGATACTGCTGCCGCTCGACTCCATGCCGCGGGACCTGAGATCGCACCTGCGCTATCCTGAGGAGCTTTTCCGCATGCAGGCAGCCCTGTACGCCACGTACCACATGACCGCGCCGGAGGAGTTCTACCACCGGGAAGACCAGTGGCAAATCCCGACGATCCAGCGAGGAGACGGCGAAGGCGGCGGAGCGTTCATGCGGCGCATCGTTATGCGTCTGCCTGACGAGAAACAAGCGGAGTTCATTTTCATGTCCCCCTTCACACCGCGCAACAAGGACAACCTGTCGGCATGGATGGTGGCGCGCAACGACGGGGAGCACTACGGTGATCTGCGCGTGTACCGCTTCCCCAAGCAGAGCCTCGTCTTCGGGCCGCAGCAGGTCATCAATCGGATGAACCAGGACCCGGAGATCGCGCGCCAGATCTCGTTATGGGATCGCGGCGGGTCGCAGGTGATCCGCGGCGCGCTGATGGTGATTCCGATCGAGGAATCGCTGGTGTACGTGCAACCGCTTTACCTCCGCGCCGAAGGCGGGCGTATTCCGGAGCTGAAGCGCGTGATCGTGGCGCACCAGAACCGCGTCGTGATGGACGAGACCTTCGAGGTCGCACTGGGGCGCCTGTTGACAGGCGCCGGCGACGTCCTGACCGACAGGCAGCTGGCCGTGGCCGATGAGGAAGCGCCGTCAGCACCGGCGGCGACAACCAGCGTGCAGCCTAACGAGAACGCGAGAGCGACTAGCGCCGAGCTGTTGCGGCGCGCCGGTGAGCACTACGACCGGGCGATGCAGGCCCAGCGCGCGGGGAACTGGGCGTTGTACGGGTCGGAGATCGAGAGGCTCGGTGCCGTGTTACGAGACCTGCGCACGCGTTAGGTGCTACCCCAGGCCGCCCGGTCTTCGAGCCAGCCTTGGGAAGCGCACGGTCTGCTGCGGCCTGTCCTCGGGCGCGGCCTCGCGCTCGCCATCGCCCGAGGTCTCAGCTGCGTCTGCGCTCTCCGTGCGCACGGGGACCTCGACAAGCACCGAATAGACCAACGCGCCTAACGCAGTCAGCATGAGCAGCGCTCGCGCCACGTGTGTGTATTCCCACTGCGCCCTGAAGAACGTCCAGTTCTCCGGCGGACCGGCCGGGGGCCACCCGGCAACCACATTGCTCACGGGATACACGAAGGCCCACCACGCAGCCATAGAGACCACCAGCAGGACGGCGGCGACAAGTGCCCATGCCCACGACGCGCCACGACCGCGTAGCAGATATACGAGCCCGAACGTCGCAAGCACCGCGGCGACCTCCAAAAGCGGGCCAGCCGCAGCCGGCCCGTAGTCGACGTACAGCCCCAACGTGCGGAGCCAAAGCGGGCCGTCGTACTCCATCCGTGGTGGCCATTGCCAGAAATGGGTGAAGCCCACGGTCGCGAGGAGGGCCGTCAACATGATCGTGATGAACCTCCAGGCTCTTACGAGCATCCCATACGCCTCGCTCACCTTGGCTCGGCCTCGCCGTCCCCATCCCCCGTCCGCGTCCCGGTCATTTCTTCCGGCGGGGTTGATCCGCAGGGGACGTGCCTGACCGGCAGCTCAGCGCTGCGAGATTCGAATCCGAGACCTTGGAGCCGCAACGCGGCCGGCACATCTTGTTTAGGATGAATCCGCCGAGGCCAAGCAGTTTAGCGGCGCAGCCGGGTGCGGCGCTCCCGCAACGCATAGGGCGTCCGGCCCTGGTTGTCCCCGCGACAGAGGGGCAGGGGAGGGACACAAGCCCTTTCAGTGGCCGCAATCCTGGTACCGCGCTGGACCTCGACGTAGTGCGAGCGATCCGGGTGAATCGCAGCGCTGTGGAGCGGCGCGCTGCAACGCTGGTGACTCGGCGGACTGTCAAGAAGGAGTGGCAGGCGGCATGGTTGCTGCGCGCTGTGACGTGCATGGACCTAACGACTCTGTCAGGTGACGATACGTCCGGCAACGTACGCCGGCTCTGCGCCAAGGCGCGTCACCCGCTGCGCAACGACCTCGAGTCCGCGTTAGGCGTCGGCCAGCTCGGCATTACCGTCGCCGCCGTGTGCGTTTATCACGCGCTTGTGGAGACTGCGGTCGCAGCGTTGGACGGCTCCGGGATTCCGGTGGCCGCTGTATCGACAGGATTCCCGGCCGGATTGAATCCGATCGAGCAGCGCATCGCCGAGATCGGAGCGAGCGTGGCCGCCGGGGCGAGCGAGATCGACGTGGTTATGACTCGCAAGCATGTTCTCACGGGCGATTGGAGAGCGCTGTATGACGAGGTCCGGCGCTTCCGCGATGCCTGTGGCGAGGCTCACATGAAGACGATACTCGCGACCGGCGAGCTGGCGACCATGACGAATATCGCGCGCGCCAGCATGGTCGCGATGATGGCGGGGTCCGATTTCATCAAGACGAGCACCGGCAAGGAAGTCGAAAACGCCACCTTGCCTGTCGGACTCGTTATGGTACGCATGATCCGCGACTACCATGAGCGCACGGGCTACGCAGTCGGGTTCAAGCCGGCAGGCGGGATCCGCGCGGCGAAGGGGGCAGTCGATTGGCTGATCCTGATGAAGGAGGAATTGGGCGAGCGCTGGCTGCGCGCCGATCTCTTCCGGCTGGGCGCGAGCGCGCTGTTGACCGACATAGAACGGCAGTTGGAGCATTTCGTCACGGGACGTTACGCAGCGGCCTATCGCCAGCCGATGCCATGAGCTAGGAGCTAGCCGCAAGGAGCACGGGAGCCGGGCGTTTCCCCTTTCAGACCTTGGACCAGGACGCGATGTCGACAGTCTCCCAACTATTCGAGACAATGAGCTACGGCCCCGCGCCGGAGAGCGAGAAGCCGGCGCGTGAGTGGCTGGAGCGGCATGAGCACAGTTTCGGGCACTACATCGGCGGTCGCTGGACCGTGCCTAACGCGCTCTTCGACGTGATCGATCCGGCGACAGGCGGCGACATCGCGCGGGTATCGCAAGGTTCCCAGGAGGACATTGACGCGGCGGTAGCGGCGGCGGCGCGAGCCCTGCGACCCTGGCAAGCGTTAGGCGGTCACGGCAGGGCGCGCCATCTGTACGCGCTGGCGCGTACGGTCCACAAACACTCGCGACTGCTCTCCGTGCTCGAGTCGCTGGACAACGGGAAACCGATCCGCGAGACGCGCGACATCGACATCCCGCTCGTGGCACGCCATTTCTACCATCATGCCGGATGGGCGCAGCTGCTCGACAGCGAGTTCCCGGGGATGACGGCGGCGGGTGTGGTCGGCCAGATCATCCCGTGGAACTTCCCCTTGCTGATGCTGGCGTGGAAGGCGGCGCCGGCGCTCGCCGCGGGGTGCACTGTTATCCTCAAACCAGCCGAGTTCACGCCGTTGACGGCGTTATGCTTCGCGGAGCTGGCGCATGGTGTAGGCTTGCCGCCGGGAGTGTTCAATGTCGTCACGGGCGACGGCGAGACCGGAAAGGCGCTCGTTATGCATAACGCCGTGGACAAGCTGGCGTTCACAGGATCCACAGAAGTCGGCCGGCACATCCGGCGCGCGACGGCCGGTACGGGGAAGAAGCTCACGCTCGAGCTGGGCGGGAAGAGCCCCTTCATCGTCTTCGAGGACGCCGACCTGGATAGCGTAGTTGAAGGAGTGGTCGACGCCATCTGGTTCAATCAAGGACAGGTCTGTTGTGCGGGGTCGCGGCTGCTGGTGCAGGAGGGGGTCGCCGAGCGTCTGGAGAACAAGCTGCGCGAGCGGATGGAGCGGCTGCGTGTCGGCTCGCCGCTGGACAAGGCCGTGGACATGGGGGCCATCGTCGCGCCGGTACAACTGGAGCGGATCCGCGGCCTGGTGGCACAGGGTGTCGCAGAAGGGGCGGCGATGTGGCAGCCGTCGTGGGCTGTCCCACGCGAGGGGTGCTTCTATCCTCCGACTCTGTTCACGAACGTCGCTCCGTCGGCGACGATAGCGCAGGTCGAGATCTTCGGCCCAGTGCTCGTGAGCATGACGTTCAGGACGCCTAACGAGGCCGAGCAGCTCGCGAACAACACGCCGTACGGGCTGGCCGCGAGCGTGTGGACGGACAACATCAATCTGGCGCTGGACGTTGCCCCCAAGCTCAAGAGCGGCGTGGTGTGGATCAACTCGACGAACCAGTTCGACGCGTCGTCTGGTTTTGGCGGCTACCGCGAGAGTGGTTTCGGGCGCGAAGGGGGGCGCGAGGGGATGTACGAGTATCTGGTGCCGCAGTGGCAGAAGGGGGCTGGCCAGCACGACCAGCCGCGCGCAGCTAATCCACACATTACAACGGCTTCCCCCTCCCCAGCGACCTCTCCATTCGCCCTACCCGCCATCGATCGCTCCCCCAAGCTGTTCATCGGCGGGAAACAAACACGCCCCGACGGGGGCTATTCGCGCACTATCCGCGATCCAGCCGGCCAAACCGTCGGTGAAGTTGGCGAAGGGAACCGCAAGGACATCCGGAATGCCGTCGCCGCAGCGCACGCCGGAGCCGGCTGGGCGCGCGCGACAGCGCATAATCGGGCCCAGGTCCTCTACTACATCGCCGAAAACCTCGCGTCCCGCTCAGCTGAATTCGCGGCGCGCATCGACCGCATGACCGGTACGAGCCATGGCGCTGCTGAAGTGGACGCGACCATCCGCCGGCTATTCACGTACGCTGCCTGGGCCGACAAGTACGACGGCGCCGTGCACCCGGTCCCAATCCGCGGTGTGGCACTCGCCATGAACGAGCCACTCGGCGTCGTCGGCATTGCCTGCCCAGACCAATGGCCCCTTCTAGGGTTCGTATCGCTGGTAGCTCCCGCCATCGCGATAGGCAACACCGTTGTCGCCGTGCCGAGCGAAGCTTGGCCGCTCGCTGCAACGGACTTCTATTCGGTGCTTGAAACGTCCGACGTCCCGGCCGGAGCGGTGAACATCGTCACCGGAGAGCGCAGCGCCCTTTCCAAGGTCCTCGCCGAGCACGACGAGGTTGATGCGATGTGGTTTTTCGGTTCGCGTGAAGGCGTAGCGGAGGTCGAGCGCGCCGCGGCCGCCAACATGAAGCGCACTTGGACAGAGTGGTACACGCGTGATTGGTTGAGTGGCGAACAAGGCGAAGGACGCGAGTTTCTGCGCCGCGCGACCCAGGTCAAAAACATCTGGATCCCGTATGGCGAGTAGCCCAAAGCGGCCTGCGCAACGCACCGGGCTGAGCCTTAGAATCGATTGGTAGGTCCAGTTGCCTTGCGCCGCCGGCAGCTCCAAGATTCGTCCGCCGGAACGTAAGCCGGTTTTTCCGTATTCAATGGGCACGCGCGCCGGTGCGACGGCGCCTAACGAGTAGACCAATCCCTCGGAGGAAAACATGATCGCGACTTCCACCCCCACGCCGCGCCGCGGATTCATCGGGCGTCTGGCCGCCGTCGCCGCGGCAGCCGGAGCTTCCGCTTTGCCGCGTGTCATTCATGCGGCGCCAGGCGCATCAGCCGCGCCCGGGGATGAGTGGCTGGACAAGTTGAAGGGGAAGCACCGCCAATTCTTCGACGCCCCGGCGCATGCCGACGCGCTGCCGCTCATTCATGTGCTGAACTATTACAACACGCTCAACACTGCGTACGGCGTCAAGGATGGCGAGATCAGCACCGTGCTCACGCTCTACGGCGCTCCCGCCTCCACGACGCTCTTCGCCTTCAATGACGCGATGTGGGCCAAGTACAACATGGGCGTCGCTCTCAAGTTCAACGATCACAAGACCGGTCAGCCGGCCACGCGCAATGTTTGGCGCGAGGACCCACAGATCGCGGGCCTGATGGTGGCCCCACCGGCCAGCATCGAGGCGCTTCAGAAACGCGGCAGCATCTTCCTGCTCTGCAACAACGCGCTGACAATTTGGGCCGGACTCCTCGCCCAGGCGAACAAGGCCGATCAGGCGACTGTGCTGGCCGATCTCAAAGCGAACATGCTGCCGGGCGTGGTGCTCGTCCCCGCGATGGTCGTGGCGATTCAGCAGGCCCAGGACCGCGGGATCGCGTACAACCGCCAGTAGTCGTTAGGCTGACTGGGGCGCCGGCGTCAGCTCGGCGCCCCACTTTGACGCGGCACGCAGCATGCGCTCGGTGCCCACAAGTCGCCGGCGCTGGCCGGCTGGGCGTTGCTTACTGGGAGGTCGCATCATGCTGCATAGACTGGGATCGCTCGCCCTCATGCTGGCGTGCGCGACCACGTTCACGAGCGTCGCAGCGGCTCAAGCCACCGTCCGTCTTGGCGGTTTTGTCGGGTATGCGTTCGAGAGCGGCGGGGATTGGCCCGTGTTCGGCGCCGAGGCGCGTTTGCGCGGCGAGCGGGCACAGTTCGACGTGCAGCCGCGCTTCCACTACCAGTCGCTGGACGGCGGGAGCATGTGGCAGCTCGACGGAAACATACTGTTCACGTTCACTGCGCCTGTTCCGCAGAACACACCGTACATGGGGTTCGGAATCGCGATCAATCGTCTCAGCCTCGACTCATCGAGCCCCGGTGGTCCTGATATCGCCGAGACGAACGTCGGCGCCAACCTCGTCTCGGGCGTCGTTCTCGATCTCAATCCCACGTGGCGCCCGTATCTGCAGCTTGTGTACACGATCTTGAGCGACGTGCAGAACAGGGCGAATCTGGCTATCGGCATCCTGTTGCGCGTCGGTGGTTGAGGGCGA
>JBQTJS010000361.1:0-14438 GCA_052386875.1 Gemmatimonadaceae bacterium | reverse complement strand
GGTGTGCGCTCGGTGTCGCCCAGTACAACGCGGACATGGTTCAGCGCCGCGCCTAACGACTCCGCCGCGATCTGACCGAGCACAGTCCGCGCTCCGGTCCCCAGGTCCTGCGTCCCGCAAAGGACCTCCACAGTGCCGTCCGAGTGGATGCTGCAGGTCGCGTGCGCCGGCGGGCCGCCGCCGGTGGGCCACACCTGAGCGGCGACGCCGAAGCCGCGCACAGCTCCGCCGGCGCCGCCCCCGCGCCGCCGCTCGCGCTGCGCCCAGCCGAATCGCGCGGCCCCCTCCGCGTAACAGCGGCGCAGCTGATTCGAGGAGTAGGGACGCTGCTTGCGCTCGTCGCGCTCGGCGAAGTTGCACAAGCGCAGCTCCAGCGGGTCGATCCCTAGTTCCAGCGCCAGCGTGTCCATAGCGCGCTCGAGTCCGAAGGCGCCCTCCGTGTAGCCCGGCCCGCGGAAGGCGCGCATCGGCTGCGAATTCGTGAATACGAAACGCTCGGTTGTGCGCACATTGGGACAACTGTAAAGCTGATGATAGATCTGGGCGGGACCCCCGTCCCAGCCGCCGGCCCCGATGGCGACCCAGGTGTCGGCGACGACGGCAGTGAGACGGCCGTCGCGGCGCGCGCCTAACGTGACACGCTGCACTGTGGCCGGGCGGTGGCCGGCGTCGCTCTGTTCGGCTTCGCGGTCCAGCACACAGCGCACCGCGCGGCCCAACCGCTTGGCGAAAAGCGCAGCCACTATGGAATGTGCCCCCGCATGGTTCTTGGCGCCGAAGCCGCCGCCCATGTAGTCCATGAGCACGCGCACCGCCGTGCGCGGCATGCCTAACGCGCGCGCGATCTCGTCTCGCACGCGAAAGACTCCCTGCGTCGACTCCCATACGGTGAGGCGATCGCCGTCCCAGGCCGCGACCGACGCGTGCGGCTCCAGAGCCGTGTGCAGCGCAGCCGGCGTGCGATACTCCCGGCGCACGACAACGTCGGCCGCGGCGAGACCCGCAACGACGTCGCCACGCTCGACTACTTCCGGCGCGTCGCCTAACAAGCGCCGCCCGGCGTGCACCCGCGGCTCCGCTGACTCGGCCGCGGCCACCGGATCGATGACAGGCTCGGCGCTTTCGCACCGCGGAGCCATGGCCGCGGCAGCCCGCACTGCCGCGTCACGCGACTCGGCGCACACAGCGGCCAGGGGCTGGCCGAAATAAACCACAGCGCTGCCGAAGAGCGGCACCCCTTCCACGCGCACAGGGCGCGGCAAGTCCTCCGCAGTGACAACGTCGAGCACCCCCGGCACCTGACGCGCGGCCGCCGTGTCCAGCGCGACAACGCGGCCCGATGCCACCGGCGATCGCACAAGCACGGCGTGCAACACGCCGCTCGGGAAGAGGTCGATGGTGTACACCGCGCGGCCGGTGACCTTGGGCGCCGCATCGACACGGGGGACACGCTCCCCGACGATCGCCAGCTCCGACTCCTCGGTCCAATGCGGCACGTCGAACGCCGGCAGCTCCACGACGCGGCGCTCTTCGCGGCCCTCGATCTCGACGACCGTCGAGACGTAGCGCCCGGCCCTCGCGTTAGGCATTCTGCGCGGCCACGTCCTGAATAGCGCGCACGATTTTCGGGTACGTGCCGCAGCGGCACAGATTGCCGCTCATGGCGCGCGCTATGGCGTCAGTCGTCGGTGCTCGCTCGCGCCCCAGCAACGCCACCGCCGCGAGGATCTGGCCCGGTGTGCAGAAGCCGCACTGTACGGCGTCGCGCGCGATGAAGGCTCGCTGCAACGGATGCAACTCCCCGGGCGCTGCGAGCCCCTCGATCGTCGTAATCGAGCGCCCCGCGCACGCGGCCGCGAGCGTCAGGCAACTGTAGACGTTGGCTCCGTCGACAATCACAGTGCACGCGCCGCACTCCCCGCGCTCGCACCCCGGCTTGGCACCCGTGAGGTGCAAATCCTCGCGCAGGACCGTCAGCAGCGTGGCAGCCGGCACGACATCGATGCTCTGCGTGCGGCCGTTCACCGTGAGCTCCACGCGAGAGAATACAGCCTTCAACAGCCATCCCGCTACGGCTATCTTTGGCATAAGGACCCGCTTCTGCGTCTATCGCGAGGGATCGCCGGAGTCATGACGTACGTCATCACCGAAGCCTGCATCGGCACCAAAGACAAATCCTGCGTCGACGTGTGCCCCGTCGACTGCATCTACGAGGGCGAGCAGATGCTCTACATCCACCCGGATGAGTGTATCGACTGCGGCGCTTGCGAGCCGGAGTGTCCCGTGACGGCGATCTTTCCGGAAGAAGATGTCCCGGGGAACATGAACCAGTACGTGCAGATCAACCGCGACATCTTCAAAAGCGAGACGCCGCCGGGAAGACCGCAGCGTTAGGCATATCGCAACGTCGCCAGGAATTCGCTCACGACGTGATTGAAAGCGGCGGGGCGCTCGACGTTGCTCACATGCCCCGCCCGCTCGAGCACCTCCAGACGACTGCCGGAGATGGCGCCCTGCATCGCCTCAGCTTCCGCGACCGGCGTGAGCACGTCGTCCTCGCCGACCACGATGAGCGTGGGCACAGTGATTGTTCCCAGCGTCGCTGTCGAGTCCATGCGCTCGCGCATCGCCTGCAACGCACCGACGACCCCCGGGACCGGAGCAGCGGCGAGCATGCGGTGCACTGCGTCAGCGATCCCGGGACAATGCTCGCGTGTGTGCTTGCCGACCATCCCGGCGATCATCGCATCCGCGACCGCCGAGCTGCCGCTCTTCAACGCCAATTCCGCCATGCTGACGCGCTTCGCGCGTGCCTCCTCGGAGTCGCCCCCCGCGCGCGTGTCGGCGAGAATGAGCGCCCGTACTCGGGAGCGATGCCGGCGCCACAAGGCGAAGGCGATATATCCCCCCATCGAAAGTCCACAAACGATCGCTCGCTCGATGCGCAGGAAGTCCAATAATCCTGCGATGTCATCGGCATACTGATCCATCGAGTAGGGCGGTGCGACGGAACTTTCGCCGAACCCGCGTAGGTCGACAGCGACGCAACGTGCACGAACACCGATCGCGGACAACTGCGGAGTCCATAACGATCGATTGTGAGGGAAGCCGTGTACAAAGAGAAGAGTCGAATCACCGTTCGCGTGCGCGGCGCCGCTACCGCCCGTGCCAAGGTCGTCGTAGCCCAGCTCGATTTTATCGAGGACGGCGATCATCCTGCGCTCGTCAACAAAGGGGGGCCAAACATGCGAGCCAGTAGTCGACGCGTGCTAGATTATCCGCTCCGCCGCACCAAACGCCGGGTCATTGGCGCCGAGCAGTGAGGGTGGCGGGCGCCATTCTGAGTCCTGTGACGGTCACACCAAAGCCACCGCCCAGCGCCGGCCCGGCGAGTCCGACGTACCTCGAGAGCGCCAAAGCCGTCGAGGGATTCGTCGCGTCTATCCGCGCTGCACCTGCTCTGGCCCTGGACACCGAAGGAGCGAGCTTCCACCGCTACCACGACCGGATCTATCTGTTGCAGTTGTCCACTGAGCTGCACCACGGGATCATCGATCCGCTGCGGCTCGACGCACGTGTTCTGCATCCACTGGGCGAGCTTCTCGAGTCCCGCGACGTACAGGTTGTCTTCCATGACGCGGACTACGACCTCAGGCTCTTGCACCAGGATTACGGCTGGCAAGTCGCCAACATCTTCGACACGCGTGTTGCGGCCCAGCTGTTAGGGATCAAGGCATTCGGGCTAGCCGCGCTGCTGCAGCACTTCTTCGATGTAAGACTCGACAAGCGCTATCAGCGCGCTGACTGGTCTATGCGGCCGCTGACACGCGAGATGCTTGCCTATGCTGCGCAGGATACGCTGTACCTCCTGCCGCTGCGTGATCTACTAAAGGCCGAACTGGAGCGACTCGGCCGCGCGTCGTGGGCAGCGGAGGAGTTCGCGCGACTGGAGGGGACTCGCTGGGAAGAAGACGATCCGGCGACGGCTTTCATGCGCATCAAGGGGGCGCGCGACCTGACGCGACGAGAGCTTGCTGTTCTCCGTGAGCTGGTCCCTTGGCGCGACGCAGTGGCGCGGGAGATGGACCGGAGCTCATTCCGCGTCGTGGGCAATGAAGTGCTGCTCGAGCTGTCGCGCCGTGGTGCTACTAGCAAGCGCGAGTTGCTCGAGATCAAGGGGATGCCACGGGGAGTGGTCGAGGGGCGTGGCGCTGCAGTCTTGGATGCTGTACGCAGGGGACTCGCAGTCGCCGAAGCGGACCTCCCCCGGTTTCCCAAGGCGCCGCGTTGGGCGCGCGACCCTGCGTTCGACGATCGGGTTAACGATCTACGCGAAGCGCGCGATGCTCAGGCGCGAGAGTTGGCGATGGATCCGGGGGTGCTGTGCTCGCGCGAGCGGCTCGAGGCGATAGCGCGCAGACGGCCGACCACGCTGGAAGAGCTTGCCGAGGTCCCCGATCTGCGGCGCTGGCAGCTCGATGTGCTGGGGACGCGCTTCTTGCGCGTCATGAACGGGGCCTTACGCGGTGCGGGGAAGCGATGAGGCGCTTTCCGTTGCGCGCGTTAGGCTGGCTCCTTCTGGCGGCTCTCCCGGCAGGGGCGCAGCCCCGAGCGGCGGGTGCGTTGCCCGACACGGCCGGCCTGCCGGCGATCATGCGAGAATTCCGCGGCGTTTGGATCGCCACGGTGGATAATATCGACTGGCCGTCGAAGCCGGGCCTAACGAGTGCGCAGCAGAAGAAGGAGCTGCTCGCGCTGCTGGACCGCGCGCAGCGTCTGCGTTTGAACGCCGTCATCTTTCAGGTGCGCCCTTCGGCCGACGCGCTGTATGCGTCGCGCCTGGAGCCGTGGTCCTCGTTCCTGACGGGGCGCCAGGGACGGCCGCCGAAGCCGTATTACGATCCGCTGGCGTTCGCCGTAAGGGAAGCGCACGCCCGCGGCCTGGAGCTGCACGCCTGGTTTAATCCTTACAGGGTCCGCCATCCGGCCGATCGTTCACCTGCGGCGCCCACGCACGTCTCACGGAGCCGCCCCGGCCTCGTTAGGCAGTACGGCCAGTACCTCTGGTTCGATCCGGGAGACGCAGCCGTCCGTGCTCGCACGCTCCGTGTCGTGCTCGACGTCGTGCAGCGCTACGACATCGACGGCGTGCACATCGACGACTACTTCTATCCTTATCCCGCGGGCAACCTCGCCTTTCCCGACGAGGCGACATTCCAGCGCTACGCAGCGGCAGGGGGGATGCTCACGCGCGATGACTGGCGCCGCGCCAACGTCGACTCGCTCGTGGCCGCGCTATATGCCGGCATCAAGGGGCTCAAACCGTGGGTCAAGTTCGGCATCTCGCCTTTTGGGATCTGGCGACCCGGCTTCCCCGCGAGCGTGCGCGGCTTCGACGCCTACACGATGTTGTACGCCGATGCGCGCAAGTGGCTCAACGAAGGATGGGCCGACTACTTCACACCGCAACTCTACTGGCGCAGCGACGCGCCGGAGCAGCGCTACGCCGACTTGTTAGGCTGGTGGATCGGCGAGAACCGGCTCGGCCGCCACCTCTGGCCCGGGAACTACACCAGCCGCGCTACCAGCGCTGCCAGGAGCGTGTGGCCCGCCGAGGAGATCGTCACGCAGGTGCGCGTCACGCGGCGGGAGCCCGGGGCCTCCGGCAACGTGCACTTCAGCATGAAAGCTTTCGGCCTGTCCGACGAGCTGAGTGCGCGCCTCACCAGCGATGTCTACGACGTCCCGGCGCTGGTTCCGGCATCGCCCTGGCTGGCCGACAGCGTGCCGCCTGCGCCGCGCGCCCTGGCGCGCCGGAGTCAGGGAACGTGGGAGGTGCGCCTAACGCCTGCCCCCAACTCAAGTGTCTGGCTCTGGACCGTGCGCTGGAAATCCGGCGACGCCTGGCAATCGCGCATCCTCCTGGGGAGTCATCGCTCGCTCAGGCTGGATCGCGTATCCGACGCCGACGCGCAGCGAGGGAGTGCGCCGACGATTGTCGTGACGGCGCTGGATCGCGCCGGCCTCGAGTCCGAACCTGTAATCCTCGGTGGTCCGCTACTCACCGCAACCGCGGCTGCGGGGCGCGGTCGCTAGAAGCCCAGGTAAGCGCGGACCCGCGGCTCGATCCGGTCCGGTGTCCAGGGTGGCGACCACACGAGGTTGACCGTCACGTCGCCCACTCCCGGGATATCGCGCAACTGCCGTTCGGCGTCACCCATGATCTCCGGCCCTGAGGGGCAGCCGGGAGATGTGAGGCTCATGTCCACGCGCACATCGCGGCCGTCTATGGCGACGTCATAGATCAACCCCATATCGACGATGTTGAGGTTTAGCTCGGGGTCCTTCACGCGGCGCAGCGCGAGTCTAACCGTATCGGCTGAAAGGTCCTGCTGGGAGGAGCCATCCACGGCATTCACGTTAGGCGGAGCGGCTGCTTTATCTTCGGCGAACTCGTCCATAGTCCCTCGGAGCGGCGGCTCCTAGCCTCAATATAGAGCGTCCCGGCTCAGGGCGAGGGGGCGCGACGCTTCGAGATGATCGTCGCTTCGGAGCTTGTGCGTGCAGGTTTACGCACGACCGCGCGTTTCGACTTCGCCGGTGATGCCTTTGCCTTGGCAACTCGGGCGCTGGTCGCCTTGCCGCTGCGAGCCGAGCGTCCTTTACGGCTGCGGTTCATAGGGTTCCACCCAGTGCGCCGATCGGCGCGGTACCTCACAGGTTCGTCTATGGCGAACTCCGCGTCGGTGACTGCGAAGGCCGCGGCGTCGGCGAGGTCGGCGCGGACGTCCGCGATGACTCTCCCGGGACGCTTCGCCCGGGCTGCATGCACGCGATTCGTTAGGAGGATGACGAACATCTGCCGTTCCGGATCGATCCACATGGACGTTCCGGTAAAGCCTGTATGACCGAAAGCGCTGGGCGAGAGGAGGACACCGGAGGAGCCGTCGCCGTCGGCTGTATCCCAGCCCAGGGCGCGCGACGATCCGAACGCGGCACCTAACGAGTACCGGCGCGTGAAGAGAGCCACGGCGGAGTCGCTGGCGATGCGCACATCACGATATGCGCCCCCGTTGAGCATCATCTGGGCGAATACGGATAGGTCTGCCGCCGTCGAGAAGAGGCCGGCGTGTCCCGCCACGCCGCCCAGGATGTAGGCGTTTTCGTCGTGCACCTGGCCGCGCAGTGGATAACCGCGTGGCGGCGCGATCTCGGTGGGCGCGATGCGATACTGCAGCGAATCGGCGGGCCTGAACGACGTGTCACCCATGCCCAACGGCGCAAAGACGCGCTCGTGGACGAAGACATCCAGCGATGTGCCAGCTATCTCCTCGATCACCCAGCCCAGGACGTCGGCCCCCAGGTCCGAATAGACGTAGCAGGCGCCGGGCTCGCAGGCGAGGGGCGTGGAGATCACTACGCGGCGTGCTGCCTCGGCGGAGCCGGCCAGTCGCCATAGCTCGCGGCCCGCCGGGAGGCCGGAGCGGTGCGTCAGGAGGTGCCTAACGGTGACTCTGTCCTTTGCGCCTCCAGCAAACGCCGGGACATAACGCGCCACAGGTGAGTCGAGGACCAGCCGCCCTTCGTCGTACAGGATCATCGCCGCCGTGGCAGTCGCCACGATTTTGGTTAGCGAAGCGAGGTCATAGATGGTACGGTCGGCGCGCACGCCTGGACTTGCGGCGCGCCAATCCAGCTTGCCGAACCCCTTCTGGTAGACGGCGTAGCCGTTACGGCCAACCACGGCTGCCGCGCCGGGGTAGCCACCTGCATCGAGGCCGCGCTTCAAGACACGGTCGATTGTGCGTAGCCTGTCGCCAGACATACCGACTTCGCTCGGCGACCTCTTTGGGAGGCCGTCGCCTGTGATCATCAGTGCGGCGAGCGAAAGGGCTACAAGCAATGGTCTACAACTCGTTAGTGTACAATCGTTTAGGGACTGTACAATGGATCAGTACGCCAAACAGGATGCGTAGAGTTCACGCAACGGCGGGGCGCCTAGATAACGTCGCCAGGCCCAGCCGTCAAGATTGTTTACGCGTCTCTGTTTCAGCAGGAGGCTCCTACCACACAAAGACTTACGTGTTCCACATCAAGTAAAGTATAAGCAGATTCTAATCGTACTGTGCCATGTGCTGCCGGACTCTACGTGACAAATTCCAGGCCCGGCCGCCGGCGGTGGCATCACACACGGGGGCCGACGACTTTGTTTATCGGCAGCTGGTCCCCCGAATTAGTGCAACCGTTTGGCCCCAGCGGGGTGACGGATACAACGCATGGCCACGCAAGAAACCATCGCACGAGCGGTCGCGGGCGACGAACGCGCATTGCGCGCCATATGGGCACAGCATGCGCCGCACATCGACGCCGTCGTTAGGCGGCTCGTGGGCGATCCTGATCTGTCGGCAGACGTCGCTCAGGAGGTATGGATTCAGATATTTCGCGCGTTGCCGTCGTATCGCGGCGATGCACAGTTCGGGACTTGGGCGCACCGTATCGCGGTGAACCGGACACTGAACGCCTTGCGAACTGCGCGGCGGCTGGCGCGCGTCGAGTCGGACATCTACGAGGATTCCGCGGCTGTGGAACATGACAACGAGCGCACTTTGCTGGCGGCGACGATCGAAGAAGCGACTGCCAAGCTCTCGCCGGGAGCGCGGACTGTATTCGTGATGCATGATGTGGAGGGTTACACGCACGAGGAGATAGCGCGCGAGCTGGGTATCACAGCGGGCGGGTCGAAGTCGCAGTTGTTCAAGGCACGAGCGAAACTCCGGCGTCTGCTCGCGCACGTTGTTGACGGAATGCACGCCGGAACCGAGGGCGAACATGCAGCACCTGCCTATTGAGCGTCTCGCGGAACTCGGCGACGTCGAGCCGACGCGTGACGAAATGGATCATCTCGCCGAGTGCGCTCAGTGTGCGCGCGAGCGCGCGGCGTATCGGCGGCTTGCCGGCCTCGCCGGCGACGAGCGCCTGAGGATCGGCGTGCCGCTGACCGAGTGGAGCGGACTACGCTCGCGGTTGCAGCGCGAAGGTCTCATACGATCGCGCTGGTGGAGTCGATCTTCGTTAGGTATGACGCGACTCGCGGCCACGCTTCTGCTGATGGCCGGCGGCGTTCTCGTGGGCCGTCTCTCCGCCGGGTTGTCGTACGCGCAGGCGCTCGCGCTGCGGGGTGCCCCGGCGCAAAGCGCCGACAGCGCGTTCGAATCCAGCGCAGCGGCGCTCGGCGCGATGACTGTAGCAGCAGAACGCTACCAGGCTGCCGCGACTTACCTCGCTGCCAACGATACGCTCGACGGCGCCGAGGCGTACGAACGCTATCGCACACGACTCGCGTTCCTGGACCAGCTCGCACAGACGACGCGCGAGGCGCTCGAGGAAGTTCCCCACGATCCTGTGATGAATCAGTACTACGTCTCCACGTTAGGTGCGCGCGATGCGACGCTGCACCGGATCGGCCAGATCGTTCCGGTCAGCAATCGGCTAGGGCGGTTTTAGGGCATGACCCGGTCAACGATAGGCAGCGTCGTCCGCGCCGCGCTTGTCCTCGCCGCAGCCGGGGTCCCCGCGGCGGCACAGGAAGGACGGCCGCGCGAACGTCAGCGCAGCGATTCGCTCGTAATCTTGCGCGTTGAGCTGGACCGCGCCGATCGCACTCAACGCTGGCTCGTGGGCCAGTACCAGCGAGCGCAAGAGGCGCTCCTGCGAGCCGGCACCGAGACTGCGCGCGACGAGGCGCGCGAACGCGTGAACATGCTCAGCGTCCGCCTTGGGAAAGCCATCGAGCATGGCGATGTTTTGCGTATGCATCTGGAGACAGCCTGCGCGCAGAAGGGCGGTCCCGACGGATGGCTCGGCATCAACTTCAATACCGAGCTTGAACTGTTCCCGCCCACACAGTCGCCCACGGCATTCAAGTTCCGGAAATACCTGCTGATCGAAGCCGTGGAGCCTGGCTCTCCGGCGCAAAAGGCGGGACTCGCAGCCGGCGACGAGATCGTGAAGCTGGGCGAGCATGACGTAGTAAGCGGAACGATGGACCTCGCGGACCTGCTGCGGCCAGGCTTGCGACTCCCTGTCGGATATCGCCGCGATGGCACGGTCCGGATGGTCACAGTTCTCGTGGAAAAGCGCCCGCAAGGTTTCGTTTCTGCGTGTCCGTGGGTGCAGGTCGCACTTTCCCCTCCGGCTTTGGCGAGGCAGCCGCACGTCCGCATTATCCAGACGCCGAAGGGCTACAGTTACGTATTCAACACGGCGCCGGACATCCCTGCTGCGCCTGATGCCAGGGCCAAGGTGTCGGCACGCGCGTCCCTACCGCCGACACCGTACGCACCGCTGCGAATTCAGCGTGCACTTTCGACGTCCTCCGAATTCGTCGCGGGGGCGGTGCTCATGCCGCTCACCGACCAACTGCGCGAAGGGCTTGGCTTGGAGGCTGGGATCCTCGTCACCGAGGTCGTACGCGGCTCGCCGGCGCTGGCCGCGGGGTTACGAGCTGGAGACGTGATCGTAGCCGCCAATGGCCGGAAGGTCAGCACAATCCCTGCTCTCGTCAGTATCCTGGACGAGGCGTCGGACTCGGGAGTCGAGTTTCAGGTTGTGCTGCGCGGGGCGACGCGCCTCGTCCGGCTGCGCCCCTGAGGCTCGTTCGGCTGCGCCCCTGAGGGGGGACTGCGGAGAGGGAGAGGGAGACGCGAGACCTAGGGTCTGCCTAACGCCTGCTTACGCGCGCGTGTGGACGCTCCCAACGGACCCGGTGGCAGCGAATACAACAGATAAGCCGTAGACCGGTCCGCGATCGACAGCTCTTTCACGCGGACGCGCGGCGTCATGATGCTCGTCGAGTCGCCGGTGTGGTCCAAACCGATGAGATGTCCCACTTCATGCAGCGCGATTGCGCGCGTAGCGTCGAGATCGAGCGGCACGCCGTCGCGGTGATGCAAGGCGAGCTGGATGCTCGCGTCGACGATCCACCATCCGTCGTTATGCGCCCAGAGAGTCTTGCCGCTGATCGGTTCATTGAACCGATCCGTCCAGCTCACGACAACATCCGCGGAGACTGAGTCCGCGACGAAGATAAAGTTCAGCGGTAGTCCCACTTCGGCCCACACGGTGAAAGCGTCGCGCACAACCGCCAAGCGCTCCTCCGACCAGTTCGAGTACCGCTCGCCGCTTTGCACCCAGACGCGCAACGGATTGGTGAGCCGGTCGGGCCACCGCGCGAGGGCTGAATCGTGCGCGGCAATCACGTCGTGAATGAACGTCCCTTTGCCACGTTCGCGCACGCGCTTCAAGACCTCTTCTTTGCTGGAGGCCGCGCGGCCAGCTACTTCCGTGCTCTCTATCTCTTTGGCGCGTGCGGCACGGGGGAGTGTGGCGCGCTTGAGGCGCGCATCGGCCTCACCGTGACTGGACCTCTCATGACTTTCGCTGCGTGTACGGCGCGCTTCCACCCCGACAAACGCCGCGAAGCTCGCAAGCACGACGAGCAGCGCGAAATCGAAACGCTTCATGAAGGGAGGTGCGTGGCCAAAGGGTCCGAGCGATGCAAACGTGATCTAGATCACTTGCGTTTACGCGAGGCGCGAAGATAGCGCATTACGCGCTCGCTGTCGCGTCCTTTTTTGCAATCGAGCTACACAAAGGACGCGCGGACTTCAGATTCGCCACGTATGAGGAGATTCCAATCTTTCGCCAGTGACGAAGGGAGTCATCGGAGTGACCTAACGAAGCGGCGGCTCGCGGCGCCGCCTCGGGACTCTTGCCGTCTACACGTTGAATCTGACGTGCATTATGTCGCCGTCCGCGACTAAATAGTCCTTCCCCTCGACTTGCAGGAGCCCTGCGTCCCTCACGGCCTGCTCGGAGCCGAGTTTCAGAAAGACAGCGGAGGGCATCACTTCAGCACGGATAAAGCCCCGTTCGAGATCGGAATGGATGCGACCGGCCGCCTGCCGCGCGCGCGTCCCTCTCCGGATAGGCCAGGCGCGCACTTCGTCCTCACCGACAGTGAAGAACGCGACAAGATCGAGCAGCCCGTAAGCAGCGCGGATGAAACGGTGCAGGGCAGGCTCACGCAGCCCGAGATCGTCCAGGAAGGCGCTCTGCTCCTGCGGCTTCAATGCGGCGATCTCCGCCTCCACGCGCGCCGACAGCACCAACCCGGCCGCCGACAGTTCTGCGAGGCGTGCCGCAAGCTCGCCGGGCATGGGCAAGCCGGCGCGTTCCTCGCTGACATTGAGTGCGACGAGAAGCGGACGATCGGAGAGGAAGCCGGAGCCGCGCAACTGCGCGCGCTCGAGCTGCGCTCTCGTTAGGCTTCGCAGCGGCCGCCCCTCTTCGAGCGTGGTCTTCATCTCCTCGATCACGATCTGTTCCTGCTTCGGCACGTTCTCCTTGCGAGCGCGTTCCAGCCGCCGCTCGGTCAGCTGCAGATCGGCGAAATTGCACTCCAGGTGGAAGGATTCGAGATCGCGCATAGGATCCGCCTGTCCGCCGCCTTCGATTGCAGGATTCACGAAATCGCGCAGCACAAGGCACAGCGCATCCTGCTCGCGGATCTGCTGCAACGCCTTGCTCGACAACCCCTTGTTCTCGGCACCAAGCTCGCCGGGTATGTCGCTGAAGGCGATCTCCGCGTACGTCGTCTTCCGCGGACGGAAAACCTTCGATAGATCGTCGATCCGCCTGTCCGGAACGCGCACAGTTCCGATGTGCACTTCTCCGCCGAATCCGACAGGGACATTCAGCCCGGTCATTGTATTGAACACTGTCGTCTTGCCGGAGCCGGCGAAGCCTACCAATCCAACTTTCATTGTCGTGAGGTAAAAGGTCCGGTGTACGCCGCGTCGCACCGCGCGGCGAGGATCACTGATCCGGTCGTGGCCGCGCGCCGCCGCGATCGGCAATCCTGCTCAATGCCCATGACGCGTGTTCCCGCACCAGCGGATCGGGGTCGTGCAGTGCAGCGGCCAGCAGCGCTACGTCAGCGCCGGTGCCGACATTCCCGAGCACTACAGCGGCGTTGCGCGCGAGACCGCGGCGCTTGGCCCGTTTAAGCGGCGAGTCTCGGAAAGCGGCGCGGAAGGCTGCTTCATCCATGGCGAGCACTGTGCGCGCGATGGACCGCGCATCGGTGCTGCCTAACGGCGGCCTGGCGGCGAGCGAGTTCTCCCGCAAGTCGCGCGAGAACTTGACGTTCCACGGACAGACGTCCTGACATATATCGCAACCGAACAGCAGCTCACCGATCCTTCCACGCAGCTCGACAGGGATGGCTTCGCGCAGCTCTATCGTTAGGTATGATATGCAGCGCCGCGCATCCAATTCACGCGGCCCCACAAACGCGGCAGTGGGACACGCATCGAGACAACGCGTGCACGTGCCGCAGCGATCGGCCTCGAACGGCGCGTCCGGTTCTAGGTCCAGCTCCAGGAACAACGTTCCCAACAGGAAGAACGAGCCGAGCTTGGGGTGGATCAGATTGGTGTTCTTTCCGAACCATCCGAGTCCGGCACGTTGCGCCAGCTCCCGTTCCAGGAATGGACCGGTGTCCACGTACGCCCGACCCCATACTTCGCGCCCCAACTGTACGCCGAGCCAGCCCGGCAGCCGGCGCAACTTCTCGAGCATAACGTCGTGATAGTCGGCGCCGCGTGCGTAGCGCGCGACGGGGCCGCTGGGCTGTGTCCCTCCGTAGTTCAGCGCTACAACGAGCGCGGAGCGCGCGCGCGGCAGGTGGTTTCTCGGATCGGCGCGCCCGCTCGCCCCGCGCGCCATATACGCCATCTCCCCGGCACGTCCCGCGACCAGCCAGCCCTGGAACTGCCGGTACGACGCGGCCGGCCCGAGCCTAACGAGACCAGCGAGATCGAATCCGAGCCCGTAGGCCTGGGCCTTCAGGCGTGCGGCCAGGCCGTCGCCCCCGTCCCCCGCGCTCAGTGCCATGGCGTGATGGCCCAGCGCGCGTAACGTACCACGTCTTCCACCGGCGGCACCGCATCGGGATCCCCGTATGCAGTGTGCATCCGCCAACGGGTGTACGCTCGGGACGGGATGGGTAGGAATGGCGGCCTGCGGTACCATTGACGCTCCCGAAAACGCCAGGCGAGCACTAGCAACGCTTTGGCGAGTCCTGGGTCGCCAAGCGCCCTGGCCGTCAGCGCAAGTGAGAGACGCACCCACGTCATGGCCCTGAAGTTCGTCGGCTGCTGCGTGGAGTGCGATATGCGGGGCGAGATGCGAGCGGCATAGGGACGGAGGGAGCGAGGAGCAGGAGCAGGGACGGCAAGTATCGAAGCACGTGCTCCCAGAGCAGAAGCTCGACCATCAGCCGGACGGGCCGGTCGGCGCAACTTCCAGCCGCGTCAGCGGTATTTCAGCGAAGTTGTGTCACATCCCGATCGGCGCTCAGGATTCCTCATTGACCC
>JBQTJS010000360.1:0-3879 GCA_052386875.1 Gemmatimonadaceae bacterium | reverse complement strand
AAACGCCGTTTCTCCCGGGGAAATCGCTTCGCACGCTATTGCGTATCGAGTCAGTGCATTTAGTTTGTGGCGCGACAGAAGCGGGTACGACTCTCGAGCATCACGTCGCTCTCACCCAGGAGAAGAGACATGGCCGCAAAGAAGAAGGCCGCTAAAAAGGGCGCGCGGAAAGCCGCGCCGAAGAAGGCTGCGAGAAAGGCCGCGCCGAAGAAGAAGGCGAAGCGCGCACCCAATCCGGCATTCATGAAGGCGATGAAACCGAGCGCATCGCTCGCCGGAGTAGTCGGCGATAAGCCGATGCCACGCTCCGAGGTGACCAAGCGTATTTGGGCATACATCAAGAAGAACGGGCTGCAAGACGCGAAGAACAGGCGCAACATCAACGCCGATGACAAACTGCGTCCTGTGTTCGGCGGCAAGGCCCAGGTGTCGATGTTCGAGATGACGAAGCTGGTCAATAAGCATCTCTCCTAACTAAGCGGGATCCGTCATCGTGGGGCGCGCTCCTCTCGCCGAGAGGGCGCGCCTCGTCGCATCAGAGGGCTGAGGGCGGAACACACCTCTCGATAGCGCGTAGTTAGACTTTCCGTGAACCTGAGCATGCATGACCACCGTGACTCGTAAACAACGCAGCAAGGGGGGAGAAGGAGGGGAGGGGAGAAGAGAAGGCGGAGCGGCGAAAGGGCCCACCCAGACAGCCAAAAGCAGCGTCGCCGCGCTCCGCCAAAACAAGCGCGGAGCCGGTGGAACCCCCAGCAAGAAACCGAAGCGGAGCACGTGGGAGAATGTGAAGTCGCTGGCGTGGACTGTCGCGCTCTTCCTCCTCATCCGCACTTTCTTGATCGAAGCCTATCGCATCCCGTCGGAGAGCATGGTTCCCACTCTGCTTGTCGGCGATTGGTTGTTCGTCAACAAATTGCGCTTCGGCCCGCACGTCCCATTCACGGACATCAACTTGCCTGGCTATGCGCAACCGCGGCGGCGTGACGTCGTGGTGTTCAAATCACCGACACAGATCGATCAGCCCGAAGATCCCAATCCGACGCTCGTCAAGCGTATCGTCGGGGTCGCGGGCGACACGCTGCACATGCGTGATGCGAAGCTGTACTTGAACGGCGTCCCGCAGCGGGAGCCTTACGCAGAAGACTCAGAGGTCGGCGATCCCAACGAGATCAATCCGCTATATGAATGGCAGCGTCGTTATGCGCTTGCGGAGTCGCGTTTCGGTGGCGCGCCCGAGCAGCCGACGCACGACAACTGGGGACCGATTGTGATTCCGCCCGGGCATTACTTCATGATGGGCGACAATCGCTACAACTCGAAGGACTCGCGCTACTGGGGGATCGTGCCGCGTGAGAACATCCGCGGCAAGCCGATGTTCATCTACTATTCGTGGAACGCTGCGGACAGCGATAAGCCGCTCCCTGCGCTCACGGATATCCGGTGGGCCAGGATAGGGGATTGGATCAGATAGGGGCTCGTGATCACGGCTGCGATCTTGAGTATCGGCGGGAGAGGCGAAAGCTTATCTCCCACCTTTCATTTCCGAGCTGCGTATGACGCGCTGGTTTCTTCGGCGAGGGATCGCCTTGCGCGGCCCCGATCCGCAACGCTTGGCTCGCGGCCGCGCGACATGACTTTAGGAATCCTGTGCGCTGCGCTGGTTGTCGCCGCGCAGCCGCGCGTTCCGGCCGACACGCTGCGTGAAGCGGGACTGCGTGCGGCTGTCGAGGTGCGCTACGACCATTGGGGCGTGCCGCACATCTATGCGCGCAGTCAGCGCGATCTCTTTTTCGCGCAGGGTTGGGTCGCGGCGCGGGACCGTCTCTTTCAAATGGAGATGTGGCGGCGTCAGGCGGAAGGACGTTTGGCCGAAGTGTTAGGCGCCGATGCTGTGGAGCGCGACCGTCTGGCGCGGCTCTTTGCCTACCGCGGCGACATGGAGCGCGAATGGCGATCGTACGCCGCCGACGCACGCGAGATCGTAGAGGCGTTCGTGGCGGGTGTCAATGCCTACATCGTGCGCGTGCGGCGCACGCAGCAGCTGCCGCCGGAGTTCCGCTTGTTAGGCTTCGAGCCGGAGCTGTGGCCGGTGACGATCCCGCTGGCTCGTGTCTCCGGACTTGCTGGGACGGGGAATGCGGCGACCGAGGTGCTGCGCGCCCAGCTGGTGAGCGCGCTGGGGCCCGAGCGCGCCAACGAGATCTTCCCGCCGGATCCGCTGCGCCCGCTCGACCCGGCGGCCGGGCTGGACATGTCCGGGATCGCGGCAGCCTCGTTAGGCCGTTTCGGCTCCGCCTTCAGCGATATCGCTTACGCGCGGCTGGAGGGGTCCAACAACTGGGTCGTAGCCGGCTCCAAGACAGTGACCGGCAAGCCGATCCTGGCGAACGATCCGCATCGCAGCATCACGAATCCCGCGGTGCGTTACATCACGCATCTCGTCGCTCCGGGGTGGAACGTGATCGGCGCCGGAGAGCCGGCGAGCCCCGGAGTGGCAATCGGACACAACGATCGCATCGCCTTCGGCCTAACGGTCGTGGGGATGGATCAGCAGGACCTGTATGTCGAAGAGGTACGCCCATGCGGCACTCGGCGCTGCACTCGCATTCGCGGCGAGTGGCGGCCGATCCGCGTAATCGCGGAGACTGTCGCGGTGAAGGGAGAAGCCCCGCGCACAGTGCGCCTGGAGTATACCGTGCACGGCCCCATAGTGTCGTACGACAGCACACGCTCGCGCGCCTTTGTGGTGCGCAGCGTGCATCAAGAGCCGGGCACGGCGCCGTATCTCGCGTCTCTCTCGTTAGGCCGCGCTCGCAACTGGCCCGAGTTCGCGGCCGCGATGAACCGTTGGCTCATGCCCAGCGAGAACATGGTGTACGCCGACGTGGACGGCAACATCGGCTGGATCGCGGCCGGCCTCATGCCGCGCCGCAGCTGGAGCGGACTCCTGCCGGTCCCCGGCGACGGCCGCTTCGAATGGAGCGGATTCATCCCGGGCAGCGATCTGCCGCGCATCCTGAATCCGCCTAACGCCTTCATCGCGACCGCCAACCACAATATCCTGCCGCCGGGCTATCCCGTCGCCCTGAGCTACGACTGGGCCGCGCGCTACCGCATCGACCGCGTTCGCGAGGTGCTGTCGCAGGAGCGGCGCTTCTCGGTGGACGATTTCAAGCGCCTGCAGCACGACGACTACTCCAAGCTGGCGGAGTCTCTGGTGCCGTATCTCGTCCGTGCCGCGCGACGTTATGATCGAGCGGAACGCGCCGAAGTGCGCGAGCTTGCGACGTGGGACTATCGCATGGCGCGTGATTCCAGGGCGGCGCTCCTCTTCGCTGCCTGGGCCCCCGCTGCTTACCGGCGCGTTTCCGGCGCGAGCGCATTGGGTCCGGTCGCGCAGCGATTGCTGAGCGCGCCGCGCTACGAGTGGCTGGAAGGCGAGCTGCAGCGGCCAAGCTCCGCGTTAGGCACAGACCCTGCAAGAGGTCGCGACTCGCTGCTGCTGCTCGCCGTCGATGACGCTGTACAGGCGATCACACAAAGGGTGGGCCCCGACCGGATGAAGTGGGTGTGGGGCACGGTGCACGAAGCCCGGTTCCCGCACAGGCTTTCGGGCCAGTACGACTTGCCAAGCGTCTCCCGCGGCGGCGATGCCAATACTGTCTATGCGACGGGCGGCGCTGACTTCAGGCAGACGTCGGGGGCCTCGTTTCGCGAGATCATAGATCTGGCTGACTGGGACAACTCGTGGGCGACGAATGCCCCCGGTCAGTCGGCAGATCCACGCAGCAAGCACTATGCGGATCTCTTGCCGCTCTGGGGAAAGGATGAATACTTCCCACTCGTGTACTCTCGTGCGCGAGTGGAGCGCGAGAC
>JBQTJS010000359.1:0-10290 GCA_052386875.1 Gemmatimonadaceae bacterium | reverse complement strand
AGCATCTAGCGGGCTGGCAAGCGCACGGGCTTCCGCTCACCTGCGCCCGCGACTGGCGCGACGACAGCTTTCTGGCTGTGGGCGTGGACCAGCGCGATGCGCACGCGTCGGGCTGCTCCATCGACGGACTGTTCCGCACGCTGCAGCGACTCGAACCTGCGTTAGGCACATCTCTGGTCGAGGGAGGGCGGGTTTTCTATCGCGACCCCGACGGACGGATTGTATGCGTCTCGCGGGCGCAATTCGCCGAGCGCGCGGCGGCCGGCGTTATCGCAGCTTCAACGCCCGTGTTCGATACGGCTGTCACCGCGGCTGCAGGCTACCGTGAGGGATTCGAGCAGCCGGCCTCGGCGAGCTGGCATGCGGAGTTGCTCCCTCGGGCGCCGGGGGCTCGCGCGCGCGACGAGGCGGTCAGGGAGTAAGCCAGGTATCCAGGTGTTGCTTCACAAATCCGTCGTCCGTCAGCTCGGGATAGCAACGGCACACGCGCTGGATCGCTGCTCGCTGCCCGGGAGAAAGGCTCTCGTCAGGGTCCAGGCACCAGACGCCGCGCAGCAGCCCCTGCCGCCGCAACACTTCGTGAATCCCGGGAATGCATCCCGCGAAGCCATGTACAGCGTCGAAGATCGCGCCGTTCGCGTCCGTGAGGGACGCGCCTAACGCAAGAAGGTCCGCCGTCGGCCGGCCGGCGCGCAGACGCCGATGCAAAAGCACGGCCGCCCGGGTCCACAGGGCCCACTGACCCAGCAGTCCCCCCACGATCCTGCGCTCGATCAGCCGGTCCCCAACCCGGACCCGCACCGGGGTGAGCAGATCGGCAACTATGTTGTCGTCGTTCCCTGTGTACAGCGCGATGTCGTCGCGACCCGTTGCTATGACCGCCCGCACAACATCCAGCGTGGCGTAGCGGTCGAACGGGGCGATCTTTATGGCGACGACGTCCTCGATCTCGCAGAAACGGCACCAGAAATCGAAGTCGAGCACACGGCCGCCGACAGCGGGCTGCAGATAGAAGCCGAATAGCGGCAACGATTCGGCGACATGGCGGCAGTGTGCTATCAATTGCCTGGTCGTGGCGCCGCGCCGCGCCGCCAGCGAGAGCAGCACCGCATCGTAGCCCAGCGAGCGTGCCAAGTCCGCTTCGCGCGCCGCCTGACGCGTGCCGCCGATGGCGCCGGCGACGAGTGTGAACGGCCGCGGGCGGGAGCCTAACGCCGACAGGGCGGTCTCCGCCGCCAGCGCCAACACAGGCTCGAGCAGCCCGTGTTTGGGCGATCGGATGGCGAACTGCGTCGTGTGCACGCCTACAGCGAGCCCTCCAGCACCGGCCGCCACGTAGTAGCGCGTCAGCGCGCGCTGATGCCGCTCGTCCAGGCGGCGCCGCGCAGTCAAAGCCAGCGGGTGCGCGGGGATCACCTGCCCGGAGAGCAGGTGCGAACGCAGGCTCAGAAGCGCCCTCCGCGCTCCTCGAAGTGCGTGGGCTTGCCTAACGTGCGCCCTCCGCTGCCCAGCCACTCCGCCACCCAATCGATGAGTGTGGCCGTGCTCACCGACGGCGCTGCGAACAGTTCTTGCGCACGCCGCGTGTCGCTCAGCAGCGCGTCGGGCCGCTCACGCCCCTCGAAACGCGGTTCCCGCCCGAGCAAGCGGCCCAGCTCCAGCGCGGCTTCACGGATCGACAGGACGTCCGTCCCGGTGACGTTCACGATGAACGGCGGCGAGGACGCCAGGGCCAGTGCCTGCAGCGCCTGAGCATTGGCGTCCCCCTGCCAGATGACGTTCACATAGCCCATGCCCAGATCGATAGGCGAGCCCGCGAGGACGTGCTGCGCCACGTCCACAAGCACGCCGTAGCGCAAGTCGACGGCGTAATTCAGCCTAACGATTGCGACCGGAGTCCCGCGCACGCGGCTGGCGTGCTCCAGCACGCGCTCGCGGCCGACGCAGGCCCACGCATACTCGCCGCTGGGCCCTAAGCTGGCGTCCTCACGGGAGCCGCCGGACGCGACAGGCGTGAGCGGATACACGTTCCCGCTGGAGAATGCCAGGATGCGCGAGCGCGCGAAGCGGGCCGCCACCAGTGCGCTGAGGGTAACGTTGGTCCCCCACGTGCGCCACGGCGCGTCGCTGGTGCCGAATTTCTGGCCGGCCATGAGGATGACGTTAGGCGTCTCCGGAAGCGCCGCAACGGCGGCCGGGTCGTCCAGATCGGCGCGCACAACGAGCACGCCGGCCGCTTCCAGTGCACGGCCGGCGGCAGCATCCGAGAAGCGCGATACTGCCACAACCCGGCGGGTGTCACCCGTAATGTCAGCCGCGCACCGCAGCATGCGCGCCAGCGACGGCCCCATCTTCCCTCCCGCGCCTAGCACCAACACATCGCCCGGCACGGCGGCGACAGCACGCACAACGGCATCGCCCGGAGCCGCGAGCCGATCTTCCAGCTCCCGCTCGCTGGCAGGGGCGCTCACAACGCCCGGCACCTTACGGCGCAGACGGAGTGGCGGACGGCTCCGGCTGCTGCCAACCGCCGTCGAAACCGCACGTCTTGTGTGTACCGTCGCATACAGGTTTGGTGGCGGACTGCCCGCAGCGACAGAGGGAAATGTGCTTGCCGGCGACAGTCACCAGCTCGCGGCCCGCGGCGTCCACGACCCGCACCTGGGTCGCGTCCTCCGCCGAAATGCGATACGGCCCGTTGTCGCGCACGACGATCGTAATGACGCTCATGAATCTCCTACTATAGAGAGAAAACGAAGCTGCCGGCGGCGAACATCTACCCCTCCCTCGGCGTATACTCATCGCGTCCGGCGAACGGTCGTGACAATGTACCGTGCACCGCTGCCTCATCTGTAGGTGCCGTGATTCCCCGACAATAGGCAATGCTCCAAGCGAACCTCCGAAACCTTCGCACGCTCCTCGCGACCCCCATCCTCGTCCTGCCGGCCGCGGCCCTGGCGCAGGCGCGCGACACGACGGCTTCGCGCGACAGCGCGCGCACGGAGCTGGAGCGGGTAACTATCCGCGCCAGCCGTACGGCCCCGATCGCCGTGGGAGGGACGAGCGCGATTGTCGTTCCCATCGACTCTCTCAGGCTCTCGCCGGCGCCCGTGCTGGAAGATGCTCTGCGGGACATGCCTTTCGTGACGGTGCGGCAAAACTCGCGCGGGGAAGTGGAGCTATCGGTGCGCGGTTCCGAGTCTCGTCAGGCAGCCATCCTCCTCGACGGCATCCCGCTGACACTCGGCTGGGACGGGCGCACGGACCCGTCCATCGTGCCGTTAGGCGGCGCCGGGAGTGTCGTGCTGGTGCGCGGTCTGTCGTCACTGCGTCAGGGGCCTAACGTGCTCGGCGGCGTGCTCGAGATCGGTCTCAATCGTGTGGCAGACGCCGCCGATGACGCGCGTTCCCTGGGAGTGCGAGCCGGCACGGATCACCTGGGATCGCAGGCGCTCCACGCCGATCTCACCCTCCCCGGCGCCTTGGGGCGCGGCTTTCTCACCTTGCGCACGGGGCTTGGCTGGCGCTCGCGCACGGCGCTGCAATTGAGCGACAACGTGCGCGATTCGGCGTCGCGCGGCGAGCGGCGCACGAACAGCGACGCGGAGGAGCTGGACGGCTACGTAGCCCTGCGCGCGGAGCGGGAGCGCGGAGGCTGGGCGGGGGTGTCCGCGATGGCGTATAGCGCCGAACGCGGAGTGCCGCCGGAGCTGCACATCAGCGAGCCGCGCCTCTGGCGCTATCCGCGGCAGAGCCGCGGGCTCGGTATTCTCTCGTTAGGCACGGGCCGCCGGAAGACGGCGCTCGGATCCGGCGACGCCGAGCTTGTCGTGTCGTACAGCGATGCCGACACGCGTATCGAGAGCTTCGAATCCCTGGCGTACGACCGGATCGCCGGAACGGAAGGGGGCGATGAACGCGCCCTCACCGTGCGCGCGCTGGCTGACCATTCGCTGGGCAGGGGGGAGTTACGTACGTCGTTCACGCTGTCGCGCCTGCGCTACCGCGAGACACTCGATACCACAATATCCGACTACGAGCAGCGCCTCTGGAGCGCAGCCGGGGAGATTGAAGCACCAGTTCGCGGCACACTGCGCGTGAGCGGCGGACTCGCGCTCGACGGCGTCAGCACCCCCGAGGCGGGGGGTAAGCCGACGATCGATGCCACGTCGGAGTGGGCCGGCCGTCTGGGTCTCAGCGCACTGGCCTTCGGCTTAACCAGGGTGCACGCGTCGGTGAATCGGAGGGCGCGCTTCGGCGCCTTGCGCGAACTGTACTCGGGCTCGTTAGGCCGCTTCCAGCCGAACCCCACTCTGCGGCCGGAGATCCTGGTCGGCGGCGAAGTGGGGGCGACCGGTTTCTCGGGCCGCTGGCACTGGCAGGCCGTCGCCTTCCGCCACGAGCTGAGCGACGCGATCGTGCGGATCGCCACCCCGGACAGGAAGTTTCAGCGCGTCAACCGCGACGTCGTGCGCAGTCATGGCCTCGAGTTACTGGCAGCGTGGAACGGCGCGCACGCTAGCCTAACGAGCGACGCGGTCCTGCAGCGTGCCCGAGTACGCGACCTCTCCGCGGCCGGCTCCAACCGCCGTCCGGAGTATCAGCCCGATTGGCGAGTCGGCAGTGAATTCGCTCTGGCCGTGCCCGGCGGCGCCCGCGGCATCGTCAACGCGACCTTCACGGGCCGGCAGTACTGCGTGAACCCGGATCTCGGCAGAACCGTGGCCTTGAGCGCGCAGCGCCGCTTCGATGCGGCCCTGGAGCGCGCGTACGTTGTCCGTGAATCCGGCTGGCTGGCGCGTCTGAGTGCAACGTTAGGCGTCGACAACGTATTGGACGCGGCCGTGTTCGACCAATGCGGCCTGCCGCAGCCAGGACGCACGTTCCGGGTGGCTGTCGGCTTGCGTTAGACGGGCTGCATTCAGTTAAGCCTGGCGCCGGACCGGCTACCTGAAGCGGCCGGTTAGGGAGATCGCGGCCAGTCGGAAATCGCGAGGCCTTCGGCGATCTTGTCGCGCAGCCGGCGGATGAACGGCGCCGCCTCGCTGTCGCTGTAGCCGCCGGCGCGGAAGGCGTCGCGCCACTGCGCCGCTGACAGACGACCCAAGAGACCGCAGATCCAGCGCACGTCGCTGGGCCTCACGCTGCGATGCACGCGAGGCTCGCGCCACGCTCCATCGTACGCAAATACCACGCGGTTGCTTGCTACTCCCTCTATGAAACTCTCGCGAGCGAAGCCGGCCGAGTCGTCCTTTGTCCCGAAAATCAGCCACTCAGTCCTGCCTAACGAGGCTCCCAGGTCGCGCACCAAATACCTGTAATCCCCCGCATCGCCCACACCACTAGCACCGTCACTACCCCGCGCAACCTCGTAGACGGCGTTCTGTTCGCTCTTGATATCCCAGTTGTTCACCATCACCATCAAGACAAAAAGCCCGGCTAGCTCACGCGTGCCGAGAAACGGGTTGTGCACCCACGACCACTCCGAGCGTTTCTGCTCAGCGGGCTGCTCCAGGCGGAAGCGGCCCGCCGGCTGCAGCACACGTTCGCCGCCGCGCACAAGCGTCCAGCGCGGCAGGTAGTACACTATAGGCTGATGATAGCCGACGGACCAAACGAGCCTGGATACGACGACCTCGGTCCGCGCCTCGACGCCGAGCTTCACGCTCCACTCGCGACCTAACGCGTCCCTAACGTCATAACCAGGTTGCGTTCCTGATTCCTTCTCCTTGACAAACTCGAATACTCCGTCAGAGTCCGGTGCCTGCGCGGCTCCGCCGCGTCCATAAAACAGGCCACGCTGCTCTAGGTCACTCGGCTCCTGCCACAGTTGCGCCATCTTTGACGGCGGTACTGTAAGTGTGCCGTTCACAGCGCAACTCGCGCACAGCGCCAGCGCGACGCAACGCAAAGCTGAAAGCCTTAGCGGCGGTGGCAGCGTCGCCATGGCGAGTTACGGCAACCAACCGCGGCCGAAGCTGAACCACACATGCGTCCCCTCCCCGCCGCCGAAGCCCACATCGATACGGACCACAGCTTCAGGGCCTCGCATAGCGCTGACACTGAATCCATAGCTCCGTCGCAGACGCGCGAGATCCAAGTCCGCGCGGCGGTCCGCTACCTTCCCGGCATCGACGAACACAGTGGCATCGAAGAGTTCCCAAAGCGGGACGCGGTACTCGGCCTGCAGCAGCAGCAGATTGCGATCGCGGAAGCGGTAGTTTCGGAAGGCTCGCAGCGAGGCGCTCGTGCCGCTCGGCTCGATGCGCTCTTCGGACACACTGCGCAGCTCACCTTTCCCGCCGAGCGTCTCCATTAGGTAGAAGGGAACCGTGCTGCCACGGTCCGCTGCAGCCAGCGACAGCCAGCCGTAAATCGTTAGGCGCCTCTGCGCTCCGAGGAGCGCCAGGCCCTGCAGCGCCTCCAGATCCCAGCGCTGAAAGTCGTGCTGATTGCCTGCGCGGTCCTCGAATATCGCGTACGAAACGCTGAATTTCGATCCCTGATACGGGGCCTCGCCCGCCGCCGCCGGGATGTCTATCCCGAGCGATACCTGGTAGCGGCCGAAGCGCGGCTGACTCGTTAGGCCGGGGGCCGCGAACTCACCAAAGTGCCGCTCGATGCTCGGCAACGCGGCCGAGTGCCCGCCGCTCACGCTGGGAGATAAGTCCTCAACGCGGCCGCCGATCGCGAGCCAGGGCGCGAGCTGGTATGACGCACGGGCGCCGAGCACCCCTTCGCGCAGCTGAAAACTCGTCCCCTGCGACAGATGGCTCTGCGGACCGAGGCCGAAAAACGTCAGCTCAGGCATGTCACGCAGTCGCGCATACGAATCGAAGCGTACGCGTGTGTTTGCATACCCACCGGTAACAAGCAAGCTCGAGAAGCGCCGCACTGTGATGAGCGCCTCGGAGCCAACGCGCCATCGCGAGCCGATTCGGTCGTCGTACGCGAGGCCTGCGCCGATCCCCCCACCGGCTGCCACGCCCTTGATCACAGGATGCAGCGGACGTTCGAAAGCTGAAGTGAGGCCGCGCACCGCGCGCGTGATCGAAGCGGGAAGCTGCTTACGCTCGCGCTCGTCCGCCCCCTCCCCTTCCTTACGGCCAGCGTTCTCCTGTGCCCCGAGCATGGGAGCGAAGCACGCAACGATTGCAAGCGCGTAGGCTAAAGGAGCGCGCCGGGACAAGTGGGGCCGTGACATTTCGAGCACAGCGGGCTAGAGCGCATCGCGTGTGCCATGATCTGACGGCGACCGTTGTTCGGCTGGCACACGCGTGCGTCCCGGAGGTCCTCTTTGGCCGCCGCGTGTGCGCAGGAGTCGCGATGGCAGTGGTCGATCGGGTTTGACGGCCGCAGGACCGGCTTCCCCACGATGGGGAATCCAATTCGGTCTTGACAGGATTTTACTAAACGCTTAATCAAGGGGCTGATCGGTTGCACTTCGCCGCAAGGGGACTGAGCCAAAAGCGCGCCTCTTTCTCCTGCCGGTGCAGCCCAAACAACGAGCCTGTCGCATGAGGACCGAACCAAAGGCTAGGCGCGCCTCTCGACAATCTGCCGAGCCTCGCAGGCGCAGCGGAGCTGGGGAGTCAACCAGCGAATCGATCCTGGATGTCGCGGAGCAGCTTTTCTCCGAGCGCGGCTTCGACTCCGTCAGCGTCAAAGAGATCGCACACAATGCAGCCGTAAACGTCGCACTAATCTACTATCATCACGACAGTAAAGAGACATTATATCGACATGTGATCCAGCGATTCGTCACTCAGCTCTTGGGCCTGGCTTCGGCCAATATCGATGCCGCTACAACGCCCGAAGACGCCATCCGAGGGATCACTCGCGCCCAGTACGCGATGCTCAGAGTGCGGCCCCACATGCCGCGCCTCCTCATTCGCGAGTTGATCGACTACCACGCCGCGCACGCCGTCGGCGCACTCCGTCAGCACGTCGCCGTCCTGTTTGCCCGGCTTTGCAGCGTCATCGCAGCGGGCCAGGAGGAGGGGCTCTTCCGTCGAGATCTGGATCCGCGCTTCGCCGCGTTCTCCACAATCGCGCAACTCCCCTACTTCTTCATCGCTCAACCGGCGCTGCTATTGATCACGAGTCACCCTCAGAGCGGACGCCCGGCCTCTCACGGCGGTTTTGAAGAGGCATTCGCAACTCACGCGGGCGACTTTGCCGTGGCCGCGCTGCGCAATCCGAGCTTTAAACCCTGAGACCCTTTGCGTGATGTGCAGGCCGATCCCCCACTAGCATGCCTCGCCTACGGCTCGCCCTAACGTCCATCTCGTGTGCCTTGTTGTTGACATGCGACGGGGCGCAGCAAAGCAATGCGGCCCGCAGCACAGGGACGATAGAGCTGACCGAGTCGGACGTCGCGGCGCCCGTCGCAGCCCGCTTGAAGCGCGCGCTCGTCCGCGAAGGAGACGCGGTCAACGCCGGCGACACTTTGGCCGTGCTCGAGCTGGCGACGCTCGCCGCGGACGTCGATCAACGCCGATCCCGCCTCCGAGCAGCGGAAGCCGAGTTGCGCGACCTACAGGCCGGCGCGCGGACCGCGGAGATCACGCGGTCCGAAGCCGACCTTGCCGCCGCGGAAGCTGAAGCGAAGCGCACTGCCGATGACGCGAGGCGCCTCGCTGAGCTGCTGAAAAGCGGCGCAGTGAGCGAGGCCGAGTCGCAAGCGGCTGCAACCGCGGCGCGTGTCGCGGCAGGCCGGCGCGACGCAGCCCGCGCCGCACTGAACCTGCTGAGGGAGGGGGCACGCCCGGAGCGGATCCGGGCGGCGCGCGAGAATGTAGCTTCCGCGCGCGCGCAGCTCGAGGCGGCGGAGTCCGTTGCGGAGGAGCTTGTGCTCGTGGCGCCCTCCGATGGTCTGGTAGTGGGACGTTATGCGGAGCCGGGGGAGCTGCTGGCCGCCGGGATCCCGGTGTTCGCGTTAGGCGATCCCCGGCGGCTCTGGGTGCGCGTGTACGTGAGCGCTGCCGTGCTCGCGACGCTCGACGTAGGCGATGCGGTCCGCGCGACGATCGACGCACTCCCCGGGCGCTCGTTCAGCGGGCGCATAGTGCACCTCGCGCCGCGGGCGGAGTTCACGCCCCGCGTCGCACTCACCGAGGAAGAGCGCGCGGACCTCCTCTTTGGCGTAAGGATCGACCTGACCGATCCGTCGGGGACGCTCAAGGCGGGGCTCCCCGTAGACGTGCAGTTCGCTGCGGCCGGGGCGCGCCCCACACCGTGACTCGCGCTCTCGCTGTCGAGACGCACGCGCTGCGCAAAGTCTTCGGCCATCCGCCGATCGTGGCACTGGAAGGGCTCAGCCTAACGATCGAGCGTGGTGATGTGTTCGGCCTGCTCGGGCCTAACGGCTCGGGGAAGACGACGACGATCAGGGTGCTGACGGGGCTCCTGGCGCCGACGGCCGGAAGCGCGCTGGTCGTGGGCTACGACGTTGCGCGTGACGCCGAACGGGTGCGCCGCCGGATCGGCTACATGACGCAAAAGTACGGGCTGTATGACGACCTCACGGTCATGGAGAACTTGAGCTTTTACGGAGGATTGTACGGCTTGCATGGCCGGGCCCTCCGCTCGCGAGTCGCGCAGCAGCTGGACGATTTCGCTCTCGACGCGCGCGCACGCCAACTGGCAGGAACGCTCAGCGGCGGCTGGAAGCAGCGCTTGTCGCTGGCCTGCGCCACCACACACCGCCCCGAGATGATCTTCCTCGACGAACCGACGGCCGGAGTCGATCCGGCGTCGCGGCGGATGTTCTGGCAACGCATCTATGCGCTCGCCGAGGGTGGGACGACGATCCTGGTGACGACGCACTATATGGATGAGGCGGAACGCTGCCAGCGTCTCGCATTCCTCTCGCGCGGCCGGCTCATCGCGTTAGGCACGCCCGCCGAGATCCCCGCGCGCTTCGGTGCAGCCTCGATCGAGGACGTCTTCGTGGATCTGCAGCGCCAGGCCGCGCCGGACGCAGCATGACACGGTTTGCCGAGCGTGTACGGGGCTCACTCCTGTGGCCGATGCTCTGGAAGGAATTCATCCAGATGCGGCGCGACCGCCTGACTCTGGGGATGATGGTGCTCATCCCGGCGATTCAGCTGGTCTTGTTCGGTTACGCCATCCGCACGGAAGTGCGCAACATACCGACCCTGGTGATGGACGAGTCGCGCAGCCAGCAGAGCCGCGCGCTGGCGCAAAGCCTGTTCAACACTGGCAACCTGGCGTTTACAGGCCACGCGACGGACCGCAATTCGATCTCGGACGCGATAAAGCGCGGCG
>JBQTJS010000358.1:0-7679 GCA_052386875.1 Gemmatimonadaceae bacterium | reverse complement strand
CGTTACGAGTGCCGCCGCTCGCGTTAGGTGAGTCCACTGTCCCGCGTTTGGCGCGTAACGATACGAGGCCGGATACCACGACGACTCGGACATCATCGTCATCGGGATACGCGCGCACGCTGAACAGCGTCCCCAAGTCTTGCGTGATTGCGTTCGCCGCGTGCACTACAAAGGGCCGCCTCTCGTCGTGAATCACATCGAAGATGGCTTCACCTTCGAGCCACAGCTCGCGCCGGCCGGCCCGGAAGGGGGCGACGCGAAGCGTCGAGGCATACCCCAGTTCTACGCGAGTGCCGTCGAGTAGGCGGATCGTCGCGCGCTGGCCGCGTGCAGTGGCGAACTCACGCAACGCCGGCTGTGTCGCGGTAGCGCCGACCCCGGGAGCGTCCTGCTTCCCGCCTAACCACTTCATTCCGACCGCGATGACAGTACTCGCTGCGAGTGCCGCCGTTGTTAACCGCCAGTAGGCCGCCGTCCGGCGTTCCGGAGGAAAGCGTAGGACGCGCACGGGCCGCTGAGCGGCTGACCCGCGCGCAATCTCCAGGTTACCGATTGCGTGGCGCTCCGTGACTGGCGGCGACGCGCCCGTGCTTCGAGCCCGTCGCAAAAGCTCCGTCCACATGCTGTCGATACGGGCCTTGGACGGAATGTGGCCGGCGTCGGTCCAGACCTGCCGCAGGGCAGCCAGTTCTTCGGCACGCTCGGGATGTGCCGCGGCCCACGACTCCAGTTGGGCGCGCTCGCTAGGCGTCGCCTCGCCGGCGAAGTAGCGGACCAGCAGTATCCAATCCAGTTCGTCGTCGCGCGCCATCGAGAAGCGTCAGAAGTCGAGATGCAATGGTCCTCTGTGCGCGTGACAATCGGTGGGGGGCGTAAACCCCTACAACGTTTTGGGGCGGCGTAGGTGCCGCATGGCCGGCTGATCTACGCCGAGGTGTAAACCTTCAAACAGGCGCAAAGTCGCACTGCTCTAAAGCGGTACAACTGGGCCAAGGCCCAACGTCTACTCTACGAGATGCTTCAGCCGCTCTCTCAACGCTTTGAGCGCCCTCCCCATCTGGGTCTCCACGGTTTTGATGGAGAGCCCCAACGAAGCGGCAATCTCGCTGTAGGTCATCTCTTGCTGGCGGTTGAGCGTGAAGATGAGGCGGCAGCGTGCAGGGAGCGTTTCGACCGCGTGCTGCAGCTCGAGCGCGTCGAGCAGCTCGGACTCGTTAGGCGCCCCTGGATCGGCGTCATCGGGGCGTTCGTTGCCCGCCACGTCCCAGCGTACCATGCGGCGCTCACGCTTGACATGGTTCAGGGCACGGTTGCGCGTCGCCGCAAAGAGATACGCCGTAAGGGCTTGCTCGACTCGCAGTTCGGCTCGGTGCGTCCAGAGATCGAGGAAAAGCTCCTGAACCAACTCTTCGGCGACCTGTCGTGACCCCACGTAGCGCGCACTCAACGCGCAGAGACCTGGCGCGAGCGCGCGGAACAGCGCCTCGAAGGCGCGTTCGTCGCCGGAGCGGATCCGTTCAATCCACTCGGGGCCATGATAGGGGAGTCGCTGCGGCGCAGTCATATTGGTCACGCGAGTGGCGCCCGCGTTACCTCGGCCTAACAAGGGGGAGTACTGGACCTTCTGTCAAGATCGGATCGCCGGTGCGGCCTGCAGCTCCCGAGTTGGCTGCCGAGCGAAGGGAGCTAGGGGATGCAGTCACGCATCCGTTCAGTTGCCGGAAGGTCGTCGCAGCGTCTGGCCGCGTCCCGCAGCAATTCCTTAGTCGACCTCGTCGGGCGTCGCGCGCCAGGCGCCATGCGGCGCGTCAGCGCACGCCGGATACAGTATCGCGAAGCGCACGGCCGGCCAGCGCGCGCGGGCTCCGCGTCATCCACTCGACGGCATCATGCCAGAGCGCGGGATCGATGTCGCGGCCGTGCACATATATGCCGTAATGCAGGTGCGGTCCTGTCGCCAGGCCGCTCCGGCCGACGCGGCCGAGCGCGTCACCGGGACGCACAAGGTCGCCGCGCCTAACAAGTACGCTGTCGAGATGAAAGTACGCAGAGAATACTCCCTGGCCATGATCGAGGAATACGGTGCGGCCCATGAGCGTGTACGTCCCCACGTCGGCCACGAGGCCGGCGGCGGGCGCCGACACCGTTGTGCGCAGTGCTCGCGCCACGTCGACGCCGGCATGGCGCCAACCGGGGAGGTCGGCCAGGGCGCTGGCCGTATCGCCGCCGAACACACCTTTGGTCTCGAGCGAGCCGCTCAGCTTGAACGTGCGCGAAGAATCCGATGCCGGGGCGTAAAAACGTTCGATGCCGTAGCCGGCCGTCTCGATGCGTCCGCTCAAAGGATCGCGCCAGCGGCCGCTCCAGCGCTGCTCCGCACTGGTGGTCCCGAGCACTTGCCGAACGGCGCGCGCGTCGCGGGCGATCTCGCGGCGCCGCCGCACGAGCGCGTAGAGAGAGTCGCTGAGCAGGATCAGCTCGCGCTCGAACGTCGTATCGGCGACCACAATGCGGCGCGAGACCTTCGCGTTAGGCGTCTCCATGCTGAGCACATATGCGCCGGCAGTATCGCCCGCGGGCAAGGGGACCAGCGCACGCACGCCGTTCTCCACAACATGGCACGCGAGCGGCGTCCCCTTCCACGTGCACCGCGGCGTAGCCGTGGAGTCGCTGAGCAGCAGCGCGACGATCACGCCGCCGCGGCGAGCGCGGTCCGGATGAATAACCAGCTCGCCGCCCCCGATCGAATCCGCCCGCAGCGAGTCACGCCGCACGGAGTCCTCCCGCGCCGCGCTGTCCAGCGCAACGGTTCCGGCCGCGGTATCTCGAGCGGCCGCGCTATCGCGCGCGGTCCGATCAATCGCGTCGCAAGCAGCGAACACAGCAGTGCACAGCAAGATCGACGAGCGCATAGTTCCTCCCGTTCCTCATTCGCTGTGCAAAGCGGGGGCCTACGCGCGTCTGGCAGTGTCCTGGGCCGCTACTCCGGTCGAACCTCATAGTCTGACTGCCGCCTGCGCAGTATTTTCAGCGCTGCCAATGCGTCCAATCACTCCGGCGCGCGAGTACGATATCCCGTCGCTCGCCGCCTTGAACAACCGCTTCGTCGAGGAAAGGCTGACGCTGCCGCGCAGTGAGGCATTCGTGCAGTCGCACATCGACGACTACCGTGTCGTGCGTGATGACGACGGCCGCATTGTCGGCTGCGTGTGCATCGACGAGTACGCGCCGTCCCTCGTAGAGCTGGTCTCGCTGGCCGTCGATCCGGCGCAGCAGAACAAGGGTCTTGGGAAGGCGCTCATAGCCGCAGCGGTCGACCTTGCCAGGAAGCGGGAGTACCCGGAGATATTCGCAGTTTCTTTCTCGGACAAGCTTTTTCTCACGTGCGGATTCGAGCGCGTAGCGGTCGACCGGTACCCGGAGAAGAAGCACCGTTACGATCGGATTGCGACCGATGAGTGGACGGTGGGGCAAAAGCACTGCTTTGCAATGCAGCTCCAGGGAGGGAGCACCTGATGAGACGTCCAACGATTAGCCTAACGTGCGTTACACTAAGCTGCCTGGCCGGCGCCGTGGGCGCGCAGAGTCCGCGGCCCCCCGCAGGTGAACAGATCGCGGCGGCAGTGCTGCCGCTGCCAGCGGAACTCCGTTCGGCGGCTACCGTTATGGGTTATGACGGTTCCGCGAAGCTGAGCATCATCCGTAAGGGGTCGAACGGAATGACGTGCCTCGCGGCGGATCCAAACCGGGCCGACTTCCACGTGGCGTGCTACCATGAATCGATGGAACCCTTTATGGCACGCGGCCGCGAGTTGCGCGCGCAAGGGAACACGGACGCGCAGGTTGACAGCGTGCGCTACGCTGAAGCCAAGTCGGGGATGCTGTCGCTTCCGAAACAGCCGGCGTCTCTCTACTCACTCACGGGGCCCAAGGGGAGCTTCGACGCCGTGAGCGGCGAGGCCAAAGCGACGCGGCGCCTGTTCGTTGTGTACATCCCTTACGCCACGGAAGCCTCGACCGGTCTCTCCACGCAGCCGAAGGCGGGAGAGCCCTGGCTGATGCTCCCCGGGACGCCCAAGGCGCACATCATGTTCGTGCCGTCCATGCGATGAGCAACTTACTCATGCCTATACCGCCGCGACACGCGCAAGCGTTAGGCTTCGCCGTCTTGCTGGCTGCGCTCTCCGCCGCGCCGAGCGTGCTGTACGGGCAGCGGCCCAGCGCTCCGGTCGCCGAGCTGGTCCCGCGCGCCGATACGATGCACGGCGACGTGCGTGTCGACAACTATTTCTATATGCGGGACAGCAAGCATCCGAAGGTGATCCCTTACCTAGAGGCTGAGAACAGCTACACGGATGCGATGACCAAGCATACCGCGAAGCTGCAGGAGGAGATATACGGGGAGATCATCGGACGCATCAAACAGACGGATCTCACGGTGCCGGTGCGCCGCGGACCGTACTGGTACTACTCGCGCACCGTGGAGGGGAAGCAGTACCCGATCTTCGCGCGGAAGCGCGGCAGCCTAACGGCCCGCGAGGAGATCATCTACGACCAGAACAAGGAGGCGGAGCGATCCAAGTTCTTTTCGCTAGGCGGCTTCGAGGTGAGCCCCGATCACTCCAAGCTGGCCGTTCTGGTTGATACGACGGGTTATGAGGATTTCGAGCTGCGCGTGCGGGACCTCGGCACCAAGAAGGAACTTGCTGATCGCATCTCCAGACTGAGCTTCGGGCTGGCCTGGGCGAGCGACAACCGGACCGTCTTCTATATGACGCCGGACTCCGCCAAGCGCGGGGACAAGGTCTGGCGGCACACGTTAGGCAGCACGCGTGAAAGCGATGTCATGGTGTTCCATGAACCCGACGTTCTCTTCAACGTCGCTCTCAGCCGCACGCGCAGCGGCGCCCACATATTGATCGGGAGCGGATCCTTCACGTCCAGCGAGTGGCACGTTATCGATGCGGCGCGGCCGGACAGTCCGGCGCGGCTGATCGCCAAGCGGCGCCCCGATGTGGAGTACGAGGTGGAGCACGCGGGGGCGAACTTCCTCATCCGAACGAACGTGAACGGCCAGCGGAACTTCGCCGTTATGCAGGCGCCCGTGAGCGAACCCGCGCCGGAGCGTTGGACGCCGTTCATCCCCTATACGGATAGCGTGTTCGTCGAGAATGTGGATGCATTCGGCGATTTCGTGCTCGTTATGCAGAGGCTGGGAGGGATGCGGCAGCTCGTCATCCGATCGCTTAGCGGCGCCGTGCCGCGCGTGGTACCGATGGATGAAGCGGCGTACGGCGTCTTCCCCGGCAACAACCCGGAGTACCGCACGAGCACCGTGCGATACACGTACTCCTCGCTCGTGACGCCGCCGTCAGTGTACGAGTACAACGTGCGCAGCGGAACGCGGCGATTACTCAAGCGCGAGGACGTGTTAGGCGGCTACGATCCGTCGCGCTACGCAGTGGAGCGCACGTATGCGACCGCCCGCGACGGTGTGCGCGTTCCGGTCTCCCTCGTCTACAAGAAGCCTTTTAGCAAGGACGCCGCGCGTCCGCTGTTGCTCTACGCGTACGGCTCGTACGGCGCCACCACGGAGCCGACCTTCAATTCGCAGCGTTTTTCGCTCGTCGATCGGGGCTTCACGTACGCCATCGCTCACGTGCGCGGCGGCCAGGAGATGGGCCGGCCGTGGTACGACGACGGCAAGATGCTCACGAAGAAGAACACTTTCACGGATTTCATCGCCGTCGCGGACCATCTGTTGGCGGAGAAGTACACGTCACGCGACTTATTGGTGGCGCATGGCGGCAGCGCGGGTGGACTGCTCATGGGAGCCGTCGCGAACATGGGTGGCGATCGTTTCAAGGCGATCGTGGCCGACGTGCCGTTCGTCGACGTGATAAACACGATGCAGGACGCCTCGATCCCGCTGACAGCGCAGGAGTGGATTCAGTGGGGGAATCCGAACATCAGGGCCGAGTATGACTACATGAAAAGCTACTCGCCTTACGACAATGTGGAGCGGAAGCCGTATCCGGCGCTGCTCGTGATGAGCGGGATCAATGACTCGCGAGTCGCTTATTGGGAACCGACGAAATGGGTGGCCAAGCTACGCACGCACAAGACCGACGGTAACGTACTGCTGCTCAAGATGAATATGGGTGCCGGCCATGGGGGCTCGTCGGGGAGGTACGAGCGCTACCGCGAGACTGCCTTTCGCTACGCGTTCATGGTGGATCAGGTCAAGTCCGTGATGCAGTAGCTGAGTTCGAGCGGCGCGCGGCGGGGGCGTACGGTTAGCGGCGATGGGCTAAGAGAGGGAGGAGTGGCCCGGTGACAGTTCACGGTAGGTACACCAAGGGGATCCCTATGTATGTCGGAATGACGATCGCGGGCCTGGCAGCTGTGATGTGCCTGACGCTGCCTAACGGTGCTGCTTCACAGGAAACGAAGCCGGCGCCGAATCGCGCCGCGGGGGAGGGAGAAGGGCCGTTCGACAAGCTGATAATCCGCGGCGCCACTCTAATAGACGGCACCGGCGCTCCTCCGCGAGGACCGGTCGACATAGTGATCGAGAAGAACAAGATCACGCAGATCGCCGACGTTGGCTTCCCCAACGTGCCGATCGACACGGCGCGCCGGCCCAAGGGCCCCGCCCGCGAGATCGACGCCGGCGGCATGTACGTGCTGCCCGGGTTCATCGATCTCCACGTGCACTCGTGCGGTGTCCCCAAGGCGCCGGAAGCGGAGTATTGTTACAAGCTCTGGTTAGGCCACGGCGTCACGACTGTGCGAGGCGTACCGCTAGGCGGCTTCGAGTGGTCGCTCAGCGAGACGAAGCGCGCGAACAGCAACGAGATCACTGCGCCGCGACACTTCAATTATCAGCGGCCGGGGAGCGGGCGCGGCTGGACTGGTGGTCCGCTGCTGACCCCCGAAAAGGCGCGCGAGTGGGTGCGCTGGGCCGCACAGCAGGGGGTTCACGGGCTGAAGGTCGGGTCGCACGAGCCGTCGATCATGGCAGCGCTCATGGACGAGGCGAAGAAGCAGGGCCTCGGCTCCACGGCGCACTTGGGCCAGACCGGTGTTGCGCAGATGAATGCGATCGACGCGGCGCGGTTAGGCTTGGGAGCCGTCACGCATTTCTACGGGTTGTTCGAGTCCATATACGACAACCATGACGTGCAGCCGTATCCCGATACTTACAACTATAACGACGAGCAATGGCGCTTCGGTCAGGTTGCCCGTCAATGGAATCTGGTGACGCCGCGAGGCGAGAAGTGGTGGGCGTTTCTCAAGGAGATGAAGCAGTTGGACGTTACGCTCGACCCGACAATGACGACCTATATGTCGGGCCGCGATCTGATGAAGCGGCGCACGGCCGAATGGCATGAGACATATACGCTGCCCTCGTTATGGGACTTCTATACGCCCAATCGCACGAATCACGGAGCGTATTTCTTCAATTGGACCACGTGGGACGAAGTGGCGTGGAAGAACTTCTATCGCGTGTGGATGATGCTGATCCAGGATTACAAGAATCTTGGCGGGCGCGTAACGCCGTCGACGGACGCGGGCTTCATCTACAACACATACGGGTTCTCCTACATCGAGGAGATGGAGAACTTCCAGGAGGCCGGGTTCCACCCGTTGGAGGTAATCCGCGGGGCGACGCTGCA
>JBQTJS010000357.1:0-1565 GCA_052386875.1 Gemmatimonadaceae bacterium | reverse complement strand
TTGAGCCCCGTCGCCAGGCCGCGCTGCTTCGGTCCGGCGAGATCGATCTTCATGATGACAGTGGCCGACCAGGCCAGTCCCTGGTTGATGCCCAGCAGTGCGTTGGCTGCGACGACCCAATGCCACGTGGGTGCCACAAGGAGTGCGAGCGGCACCGGTAACCCAACGAGCCACCCGGCAATGAGCACGGCACGCCGCCCGTAGCGATCGGCCGCTCGCCCGGCGGCGAAGTTCGTCAATGCTTTCGTTAGGCCGAATGCCGCAATGAACGCCAGCACTGCGCTTCGCGCGGCGACGCCGAATTGCTCTGTCGCCACTATCGGCAGTACGGAACGTTCCAGCCCCAGCATGGCACCGACGAACGCGTTGACGAGCACGAGCAGCGCGAACTGTCGCCGGTTCTCGCGCACCCCTCGCCGGATGGGCGGCGCAGGCCCGTGTCGCCTATCCCGTCGCGGCATCGCGCACCGCTCCAGCAACCGGCAGGCCGGCCTGGCGCCACTGCGGCAGCCCCTCAGCGCTGCGCCGCGCGCGGTAGCCGTGCTTGCGTAACAGCGTTACGGCTTGGAGCGAGTAGACGCAGTACGGTCCGCGGCAGTACGCGATTATCTCGCGTGAGCGCGGCAGCTCTTTCATGCGCCGGCGGAGCTGGGTCAGCGGCAGCGACAGCGCGCCGGGGATGTGGCCCGCTGCATACTCTGCGCGCGGCCTAACGTCGATGATCGTCGCGGAGCCGTCACGCAGGCGGCGGCGCAGCTCGGCGCGCGAGAGCGGCTGCAAGGCGTCGCGGCTATGGAGGAACAAACTCGTTATGTGCTCGACCTCGGCTAGGCGCTGCTGCGCGAGCGACTGGCAGGCTTGCAGGAGATGCTCTACGCCCGAGCCGGCGAGACTGTAGAGGACGTGGGTACCGCGCTTGCGCGTGTCAACCAGGCGCGCCTGACGCAGCGCGCGCAAGTGCGCGCTCGTGTTCTTGAGCGGGATGTTGCTATGGGCCGCGAGCTGCTCGACTGTCCGTTCTCCCTGGGCGAGGAGGTCGAGAAGCTCGATGCGCTTGGGGCTCGCGAGGGCCTGACCGATGCGCGCGAATTGGGCGTACAGAGCGTCCTTGAACTCCCGCCGGTTCATGCCGCGCCTCGCTTGTGCCAATATTCTAACGATCAATAGAATATCTGTCGGCGGGATGGTCAAGGCGTCCGCAGCCCGGTCCCATCGGCGCGCTCGGAACCCCGTCGTATTTGTCCGGCCCGAACCTTTTACGTGTCTTTACGTCGCACAGCCTGCACGGACCGCTGCGCGTCATAGCCCGACGTGGCGGACCACTTGCGGACCACTTGTGGACGCCGCTGCGCGAGCGCTAATCTTCCGCCGCAATGCAGGTTGCACCCCGTCCGCGGAAAGGGATGATCCCACCTGCGCGCGACCCGTCTTAGGCAAATACCTCCCTTCTGCCCTGGCGAGCGGACTCTGGGCGCACAGAAGGAGGTCGTATGTCCGCTGCCCTACCCGCTCGACCCAACCTCGAGCACCTGAAGAAGCAGGCCAAAGCGCTGCTAGATGACTAC
>JBQTJS010000356.1:0-7574 GCA_052386875.1 Gemmatimonadaceae bacterium | reverse complement strand
CCGTGCTCCAGTCGGAAGAGCGTCCATTGCCGGTTGAACGGTTCGGGGTTCTCTTGGGCCATGCGTTCGGCTGCGGCCCAGCGCGCCATTGCGGCTGCGGAATCGCCTAACGCGGCCAGCGCGTCGCCCGCCAGTGCCGTGGCGCTGATGTCGGTTCTGTCGCCGGCCATCTCCACATCGCGCAGCACCCGCTTCCAGTCGCTGTGCAGGGCACTGAGCCGCGCGTGCGCCGCCCAAAGCCGGCCGTCCTCTGGCGCCGCACGCAGTCCGTCGTTCAGCGCCTGCTCGGCTGAGTTGAGCCGGCCGCTACGCAGCTCGAGATCGGCCGCGCGCAGATGGAACCAGGCCAGCTGTTCATGCGGGATCGCGGCCTGCTGTGCATCGGCGAGGGCGCGGCGCAGCACGCGGCGGGCCTGATCTGTACGTCCCACGAACTCGAGGTAGCGCGCGTAGCGCGGAGCCACTGCGAGCGTGCGCTCGTCCCCGCGCAGCGAGTCGAATTGCACCCGCGCGGCGTCGTAACTTCCCATCTCGAGCAACAGTTCCGCGTACAGCGCGCGATACCGCGGCTCGTTAGGATCGGCGCGCACGAGATCCTCGGCTGCTGCCAGTGCTTCGGGGAACTTATGTTGCGCCAGGAGCGCCGAGGCGTATGCCAGCAGCGCTTTGCCGTTGCGAGAACGCCTGAGCGCGAGCGATGCGGCGGAGTAGCGTTCAGCTGCGCGATAGTCGTCCATGCTGCCGGTTTCGCGCGCGTGTTGCAGATACAGACCCGCAACCATGGCGCGATCTTCGGCGCTCTGCGGGTCCTCGGCCGCTCGCTTGGCGTAGAATGCGATGTCCGTGGAGCGCGTGTCGCGCTCGGCGCGCGCGGCGGCGGCATTGCGGGCAGCTGCCTCTGCGGCGGCACGCCGCGGGCCGAGGAAGCCCTGCCAGGCGACGGCGGCTGCAAGAGCCGCGGTGCCTAACGAGAGTACCAGGCGAGTGCGCATTTGACTGATGATGGCTTCAGTGCGGCGTTGCCAGATATGGGAAGGTATTCGCGAACGGCTTATCGTTCGCGCTCACATTGTCGGAGGTGAGCTGCGGCGTGACGTTCTGGTTGCTGAGCAGCGGCCCGAAGATCGCCGCCAGGCCCGCGTCGACGACGTCGTCGGTGAGCTTACGGCCGCCGTAGCCGTCGGCGAGCGCCCAGGTCAGCCAGCCCGCGGTGTTGCCGGGCTTGTTGGTCTGCACGATGAGCATGTCGGGCAAGAGCACGCTGGCTATTGTATTGGCAACCTGATCGCTGCGGCCGCCGACGTTCCTCACGAAACCGCGCAGTTCGGCGGCGTGATTGGCAACGTCTGTGTTGGGGCTGCCGCTGTTGTGGAAGCCGTGGTTACGCTTGGCGAGGAAGACCTCGCTGGTGAGCGGGTTGCCCAAGCGATCGATCTGGTCGAAGCTGCGGTCGAGCGGCGGACCGGTGATGCTGTCGTCGTCGTCATCGCCGCAGGCGACTGCGGTCGCGAGAACGAGAGCGGAGAGTGCTGTACGGATATTCATTGTCTGGGATTCCTGTATGAACTGGAAGGTTGCCTAACGACTGATCGTCCCCCACACGCCGATGCGCGGATTGCCGCCGGCGGTGAGCTGTGAAGTTGGTAGCTCGACGACGATCGCGAGCGTATTGAGGCCGCGTAGATAGTCCACAGCCTGACCTGCCGGCCGCCAAGCGCTCGCTGTCGGCGTATCCGGGAGCTGCGAGAGCGGCCCTGTCACGGGCTTGCGGTCCGGAATGATGCGGAAGAACTGCTCCAGATCGATGAAAAACGGATCGTCGCGCAGACCCGCGAACACCTGCAGGCCCGCGGACGAGCCGAGGTTCGTGTTGACAGCTCCCGTTAGGCTCGGCGCGGCGGAGACGATCGTGTTCACCATGCCGGTAGCCGCCGGGGCGATCGGCCCACGGACCACGATCCGCTGGGCGGCCCCGCTGCCCGTGAAGGTAAACTGTAGAACGCGATCCTCGCGGCCGTCGCCGTTGTTGTCGATCTTGAGCTGATACAGCAGGTCCGGATCGAAGGACGCTGTAGCGCCCTGCGCCGGTGTGATGGGCGATGACGTCGTCAGAACCAGGGCGATGCGGTCGGCGCTGGCGCCCGGGAAGGCGTAGACATCGTTGATGTCCATGCGCGGAGACAGTTCGACCTCAGGCGTATCCTGATGGTCCGAGGCGAGCAGCGTCACGGCACTGATCGCTGTTGCCGCGGCGATGGCTCCGAACAGGAGCCGGCGCGAACGCGGCGGTAATGCGAGTGAATTCTGCATGCGTGGATCTCCAATTGATTGCCGGTCTAGTCGTATCTACGCGCGCTGCGACCGGCTGGATTGGCGGCGGGCTAGAGGCGGGGCGAGCTTAGCAAGGCGCGGGCGCTGCACCGGGCCTAACGAGCTTGCTCCTAGAACTGCCGCTCCAGCCCTACGGTGATCGTGCGCGGCGCTCCGGGCGTGTAGTGCAGCTCGGTAACCGGTGCGGCTTCGCCGCGCAGACGTGAAGTCGTCGCAAATTGCGCTTCGTTCCAGCGTGCGTTGAAAAGGTTGTCCACAGCGATACGGATCGTCGCGCTCCCGATGCGTACAGCCGAGAACGATTCGACCAGCGCGTAACCGCGGGCTCGTACGCTGTTATCCTCGTTGGCCGCGCGTGAAGCGACGTGGCGCCAGCGCACCCCTGCGGTCACGCCGCGCAGCTCGGTCGTCGTGAGACCGCCGGCTGTTGTCAGCGTCGGGGCGAGCGGGATGCGATCTGCGCCGCCGGGCTCGTCGCGCAAGCGCCCGCGCGCCACGTTGAGATCGGCATCACTCCAGAGCCAGGGGAGCACCTGCAAGCGAGCTTCCAGATCGATCCCCGTGCGCCTGCTGCGGCCGCTCGCCTCCGTCGTGCCGGCATCGCCCGACCACACAAGCTCGCTCGTTAGGTCGAGCGCCCACAGGGACGCAGCCAGCGATCCGTCATTCCATGTGCGCCGCGCTCCCACTTCGTAACCCAGGGCGCGCGGGAGACTCTCGTCGCGCGTATCCGCGCGCACAGCCGCGCGTGCATCGTTCGAGTGGAAACCCGCACCTACATTGGCGAAGAGCGTCAACGCGGGACCGACTTCGAACGCCAGGGAGCCTTTGGGACTGATGCGGCCGTGCCATACCGGGGCGAAGCGCTGTAAGCCGTTTGCATCGGTGACGCCGAAGCGGAAGCCGTCGGCCCGCAGGCCTAACGTGGCACGCGCTCGAGAGCCCAGAACGAGCGACCGGTCCAGCGCCGCATAGGCGTTCTGAATCCGTACCCGATAAGCACCCCCGTCGCCTGAGCGGCGCCTGTCGCGCGACTCGAAGAGGCCGACAGTGGCGTCGTCCCAACGCGTGCCGAGCGTGGCACGCCAACTGCCGCCGAGTCCAAGAAGCGGCGTTAGGCGTTCACCCCAGAGCGCTGCGCCGGCGAGCAGGCGATCGTCCGTCTGCTCAATACCGTCCCCGTTCACGGAATCGTTAAGGAAGAAGGTGAAGTTGGAGAAGAGGCGGAAGTCGTATCGCGTGACGAAAGCCCTGGCTCCCCATGTCGCCGTTCCCGCCCCCTTCGGGCCGCGTCCAGCGAGGCTGGCCACGAGGTCATAACGCGACGTGCGGCCTCCTTCCGTCGAGTCGATTGCTCCGAAACGCGAGATCGCACCGCTGCGCACGGCGCGATCGGGAATCTGACCCGACGCATCCCAACGCGCTGAGAATCCGGACAGCGTCAGCCCGAGCCGCGCCCCGCCCAGCGGTGCCGTGTATTTGCCGTAGCCGTTCCAGCGGCGGAAATCCTGCGGCGCTTCGAACGGCCCTTCCGACGCTGCCAACGAACCAGCCAGGTAGCCGCCAGCCTCGCCGGCGTCGCCGCCGAACGGCAGAAGAGTCGTTAGGCCCAGTGTGCCGTAGCTTCCGCCGCGCAGCGCTACCGCAGGAGCGTCGACCCGCTCGCGAGTGACGAGGTTCACAGCCCCCGCGACCGCCAGATCGCCGTCGTGTGCATCGTATGGCCCCTTGCGCACATCGATCCGAGAAACAACTTCGGGAATCACGAAGTGCAGGTCGGCGTAGCCCTGGCCGTGTCCGTGCGACACGAGGTTCACTGGAACGCCGTCGACGCTGATAGCGACGTCGGTGCCGTGGTCGGCGTCGAACCCCCGCAGGAAGATCTGCTCGGCCTTGCCGCCGCCGGCATGCTGCGCAATGACGAGCCCGGGCGCCAAGCGCAGGAGTTCTTGCGACGACGTGCGCGGACGGATGGTGACATCCACGTCACGCACAGTGCGCGACGCCGCTGCAGACAGTGCTTGTTCCGCTCTGACAAGGGTCGGCGTCAACCTAACGGGAGCCGGCCGCAAGGCGACGGACACGAAGCGTGCCGGCTCGGTCACTCGCAACGTCTCCGGCGCGAAGCCGAGGCGGCCGACAATCAGCGACGCCGGAAGCCTGGCCCGAAGCGAGAAGCCGCCTGCAGCATCGGAGCGAGTGCGCCCGTTAGGCTGCCGCTCAACTTGCACGTAAGCATCGGCGACGGGAGCTTGGCTGTCGCGGTCCCTAACGCGCCCTTCGATGAGCGTGTCTTGGGCATCTACTTCCATAATAGGGGCCGCGACGATCGCGGCCGCCCAAACGAGTCGGCGGAGCGGCATGTTCTCGGTTGCAGGGTGTCTGAATCTGATCTACGCGCGCAACCTGCGACCGGATTGGCAGCCGGCTGAGAGCGGCGGGCTCGCGATCGCTTCAGGACTGCAGCAACAGCAGGAGCAGGAGTGCGCCGGCCGCGGCGATCAGGACCCACAGGGCTGACTTCCGCTCAGCCGGCGCGGCGGGCTCGGGCTGGACGTCGAGCAGTTCACACGCGGCCGCGTAGTCGTGGTCAGCTACCCAGACCGAGGGGAGCGAGGCAGGACCGGGGGGGAAGCCGCCCATGTGCTCGCCTCGAATCTCGGCAGCGATGCCGGCGTTCTCGAGCACGGCCGCTGCGACGTGGGCCTCAGGCGCGTTAGGCGCTGTCAGCACGCGCTGCATTATCGCGTCCGCCGCGGCGGTACTGTCCCGCCGGGTCGCCACGCATTCATCCGCCGTCCCTCAGCGATCACACGCTCGATGTCGGACGCTCGGCGGGGGACGCCCGCCGATAGGTTTTCGCGCCCTGTCGCCGTCACCAGTATCATGTCCTCTATCATGATGGCTATGGTTTTTTCCGGAATGTAGATCTTGGGCTCGATTGTGATCACCATGCCCGGGGCCAGCGGCATCGCGTAGTCGCGGCTGTCCTGCACCTCGAGACCGATATGATGTCCGAGGTCGCGCACGCCGACGCCTAACGGTGAGTAGCGTACGATCCCGGCGTTCCGCGCGAGATAATGAGTGGGCGAGGGCATGATCCCCCACACCTTGTCTTCTCCCATGCGAGCGATGTCCTCATTTGGCTCGAGGCCGTGTTTTCTGAAGACATGTGCGGCAGCTTTGATGACGTCGAGCATCATGACGCCGGGCTTCACGGCGGCGATCGCCGCTTCCTGAGCTTCGAGCACTATCTCGTAATACTTCCTCTGCTCGGGAGTGAAGCGGCCGGAGACGGGCCAGGTGCGGCAGATGTCCGCGGTATACGTCGCATGTTCGGCGGCTCCGTAGTCGACGAAGACGAGATCTCCGGAGCGCATCACACGATCGACCGAGTTGTAGTTCTCGCGCAGCAGCGAGTAGAAGGTCATTGCGTGGTCGCCTGACGAGACGATCGCCGGGAAGGACGCGCGCGGCGACCCTTCGCGTTTCCAGACGTATTCCATGAGTCCCGCCAGCTCGCGGTCGTTCATCCCCGGCCGCAGGGCGCGCATGCCTTCCAGCATGCCGGCGGCCGAGATCTCCGCGGCGCGGCGCAGCGCCGCGATCTCGCGGCGATCCTTGACCAGCCGCAAGCGCCGGATCCGGGGCGTGACGTCACGCAACTCTGCTTCGGGGAGCGCCGAGCCTAACGAGATCGCGAAGTGTGCCGCCGGCGGCGGCGCCGCGGTCATTCCGGGAGGGGCGTAGCGCACGGCGTCGCTCATAGGCGTGTAGACGATACGCGATGTTCCGGCGATCTCGCGCAGCCGCGGAACGAACTCGTCAATCCGGTATGTTTCGGCGAAGCCGGTTGCGCTTGCGGCGGCTGCGCCGGGCGTTAGGCGCCGGCGCGGACGATTCCACACAGCTCGCCGGAAACCCTCGTCGAGCATCGGATATTGTCCGCCGGCAAACTGAAACCGGTCGGGCAGGAAGAGCAGCTCGCGATGGCTGGTGTCCGAGCGCGGCAGCAGCACCAGGATCGCGTAAGGCGACTCCACGCCCGTTAGGTACCAGAAGTCGGGGTCTTGCTTGTAGTTGTTATCGGCGCCGACGCCCAGCCGTCCCGGAATCACCACCGCCGCGTCCCGGATCTCACGCATGAGCCTGCCGCGCCGCTGCGCATAGACTTCGCCTGGAAATGCCACATCGCTTTGCGCCGCTAGCGGTTGCACGCCGGCAGCGGCAAGCACGCTCAGGCGTAACGCCGTTCTAGTTAGGGACATGCCGTTCCTTTCCTCACTGTTGATTCGCCAGAGGCCGGCGCTCAGATTCGGCTATATGGGCGAAATCGGCCAGCGGCAAGCTGTGAACGCAGACGCTGTAGTCAAGGCGTTGGAGCGCGTGATCGCCGCGGCGGAGCGGCTGGCGGCGCAGCCGGTCGCCGCGGTGAACGCGGAGAATTTCGCTTCCCTGCTGCAGCAGCTGCGAGCGCTGCGCGAAAGGGCGGCCAGCGGTGACACGATCACCACAGAAGAGCTGGGCGCGATCGTCCGTTTCGTATCGGATTGGCTGCCGGACGAGCAGTTCGGGCTCATCGGACAGCTGGGCGCTGTCGTGCGAGCCGCGCAGCGAACGGGGAGACGGCGCAAGAGGCGCTCGCCCCCGCGTTAGGCAACGATCTAGCGCGCCGCTCTCTTAGCGCGGGCGGCCGTAGTCGGATAGGCAACGTCCGGCGGCGGGTCACCGCGTGGCCAGTCGCGTTCTTTACCGCGGAAGTCAGGCCGCGGTCTGCTGTTAATGTATGTCGCTACGTCGTACGCCTCTTGATCGGAAAGAGACCGCGGCGCGTTGAGCGGCATGACTTGCTTGATGAACGCGGCGGCCGTGCGGACGCGGGCCATTCCGGCGCCGATGTTGTACGACTGCGGCCCCCACACCGGCGGGGCCGCCGCAGTCCCCTCGCCGTTCACACCGTGGCACACCGCGCACTTGTCGGCGAAGATCGCCTTCCCCGCGGACTGGCTGCCTGTGCGCGGCGCGACGCGCGGAATGCTCTGGCCGGCCATCTCCGCACCTACGGGGTAACCTAACGAGAGAAAGGCGAAGTAGTTGATGATGTCGCGCATGTCGCGGCTCTCCGGCGCCAGGCCGCGGCCGTTCATGCTGCGCTTGAAGCAATCGTTGATGCGGTCCTCGATGATCTGCACGTAGCCGGTACGGGATCGGTACTGCGGAAAGCGCGAGTACACGCCCACCCA
>JBQTJS010000355.1:0-1702 GCA_052386875.1 Gemmatimonadaceae bacterium | reverse complement strand
TCGGCGAGCGTTCGATTGTCGCCTAACGCGAGCGCCACACGCCAGCGCACGTAGTCACCGGCGTCAGCGGCGGATGCTTTCGCGCTGTAAAGCGCGGCCAGGCGCCGTGTTTTCCGCAGATCGCCCGAGCGCGCAGCGATCTCGACGAGATGAGCGAGTGCCGGCGCAAACGTGGAATCCAGCGAGACCGCCCTCGCGAATGCCGACTCGGCGCGCGCCTGCGCGTCGACGATCCCCAACAGGACTCCGGAATGATAGAGTCGGTCGGCGTACTCGTACTGCGCCTCCGGGCTGTCCGGGGCAGTCTCGGCGGCACGCCGCGCTGCAGTGAGCTGCTCGCCGGCGGAGTGCGCGGCGCCTGTGTTGGGGAGCACGTACGCCTCGAACAAAAGCTGATCGCGCAGCGGCAGGCGGTCGCGCAAGGCATAACCTGTCAGCAGGCCGCGCCGCAGCGCCGCCGACTGGCCCGCCTGCTGCGACCAGATACCGGCGGATGCCATGCCTAACGCGGCAAGGGCGAACGTCGAGTCGAGCTCGAGAGCGTTTGTATAGCGTTCTCTGGCGCGCGCAAGCTCGCCGCGGCGGAACGCGGCGCGGCCGTCGAGGTAAGCGCGCAGAGCCGGCAAAGATGTGCTTGTAAGATCGGCGAGGCGGCGTCCCGGCTCACCTGCAGTACCGGCCACCAGCTGCGAGGTAAGGCGGTCGACCAGCGTGAAGAGACTGTCGCGCGGCCCTTGGACCGCACCCTCGGTTTGCCGTTCGCCCGCGACGTCCAGGATGCGCGCGCTGATGGACAGGTGAGCACTTGTACCGACGATCTCGCCAAGGATCAAACGGCCGCTCCCCATACTTGCCGCCAGCTCACGCGCTTCGCGGGTCGTCGGGTCGTTGCCGGTCGGCACGGTGCGGTGCCATGCAGCCAGCACCGTACGCGAGTCGACAGGGCGCTGGCCTTCCATAGAACCAAGCTGCGTGGTAAGCAGATCGACCATCCCCTCGCGCAAGAACACTACGCTCGAATCGCCGGAAACTCGGAAGGGGAGCACGGCGATCACAGAGGCGTCAGTTGTTGGTTGTCGTTGCCCTTGCAGCAACACGATGAGGGCGACCGCTAACACCAGCGCAGCACCGGCCACAATCGAGCGGCGTCGAATACGTGACGCCGTGGCGCGCTGCGGCTCCGCCGGCGCCGGTCCGATAAGCGCATCGGCGAACTGGTTCACTGTCGCAAACCGATCGGCCGGCACCTTGGCGAGGGCGCGTTCGATGGCGCGGTCCACAGCGGGACTCACGGTGGGCCGGATCACCGTGACACGCGGGATTGGCGCCGCCAGGTGCTGCAGGACCACGCTCTCCAGAGTTGGGCCGGTAAAAGGCGGCTGTCCGGCGATCATCTCATAGAGGAGGCAGCCCAGGCTGTAGACGTCGCTGCGCCCATCCACATTGGACTCTCCTCCCACCTGCTCGGGGCTCATGTACCCCGGCGTTCCGATGCCGACACCGGTCCTCGTTAGGCGTTCGCCGCTGGCGGCGCCGAGGGCGCGCGCGACGCCGAAGTCGGCCACCACGGGCTCGCTGCCGCCCACCAGGAGGATGTTCTCCGGCTTGATATCGCGGTGTACGATGCCGCGCTCGTGGGCGTAGGCGAGGGCGCCGGCGACGTCGCGCGTGATGCGGACGGCCTCGTCCAGCGGCAACTGTT
>JBQTJS010000354.1:0-5575 GCA_052386875.1 Gemmatimonadaceae bacterium | reverse complement strand
AAGAGACGGCTACGCACTTCCGCCGGCGCTTCCTCTCGCGGCGCTGCCGCATGCACAGCGTTCGCCACAGCCTGCATGTCCTCGAGGAAAGCGCGGCACTGGGCGCAGCGCTCCAGGTGAGCCTGCGCTTCGACTATCACAGGTGTCACGCTGCGGGGACCGGCCGCCGGCCACAAGACATGCCTAACGCGGCCACAAGCCACCGATGCGCTCCTCATGTGCGGTCACCCCCTCCCCCGACCCCCCCCATCCGACCCCCGATCGCGCTCGCACTGAGTCGCTCGCGCAACGCTCGGCGCGCTCGGAACAAACGCGACGCGACGGTCCCCTCGGGGATATCCAACATCTCGGCGACCTCCCGCTGTCTGAATCCCTCCACATCGCTGAGCCAGACTACGCTGCGCAGCTCGTCCGCCAGTGCGTCGATCGCCGAAGCGACAAGGCGGCGCGTTAGGCCCCGCTCCAGTAGATCGTCCGGCCCCGGCGCTGAGTGCCATTCCGCCAACGCATCCTCGAATTCCTGGTCCGTAAGGTCGCTCGCCAGCGCCTCCGCGCGGCGCCGCCGTGTGCGCACTCGGTTCAGATGCGTCCGCGTTAGGATCGTGAAGAGCCAGGCGCGTGCCGCCAACGGTTCTCGCAGTTGGCCGTGACGTTGAAAGGCGCGCAGCATCGTGTCTTGCAAGAGGTCTTCGGCATCCGCGGCCCCGCCGGCGCACAAACGCAGCGCACAAGCGTAGAGCGCGTCGAGCTGCTCGCTCAATAGCTCCTCGAATTCGCGTGCCTTACGAGGCCCGCCAGGTTTGCCGGAGACGCCCAAGTATCGTTCGGGATAGGACAACCGATGTCGCTAGGACACCGCAGGACCGCGTTTGCTTCGCCGCCTGCCCTAGGTGCCGGCTTCAATTGGCTGCTGCGCTGCGGCAGCATCAGTTTCCTGCGCCCCTTGCCGGGCCCTACGGCGCCGGCTCCATGAAGACTTCGTCCACATAGCACCACGCCCAGTTCTCGCCGGGCTGAAAGCTGCGGATGACGGGGTGCGCAGTGGCATGGAAGTGCTTCGTCGCGTGCTTATTAGAGGAACTGTCACAACAGCCGACGTGGCCGCAGCTCAGGCACAGTCGCAGTTGCACCCATGTGCCGTTCATCTGCAGGCACTCCTCGCAACCCTGCGGGGTGCGCGGCTGGACCGCGCGGATCTGGGCGACGTGCGGACACTGCGTTGTTGGCATCGGTGATCCCCTAACGAGGCGGGACAATCCCGCTCCGTGCAAGAGACACGGAGTCAAATGCGGACGCCCGCAGCGCTCCCTCCGCTTGGAGGACGCGCCGGAGCGCTTGGGAAGCTAGTGGGTGCACGGAGCCACGCCATTCAGCGAGGTGGACGCTGGCGCAGTTCAGTTCGACGCCTAATTTTCGCGCCGCCATGGTCATACAAAAATCGTGACTGCGGCCATCCTAACGTGGTGGCCGGCTCTGTTACTTGTCGTCCAGGAAGGGGGCCCTGCTGCCGTGGCGGACACGACGACAGATGCCGTCTCGCAGGGGATCGTGGCGGCGGTCATCCTCGGATTGTTCGTGCTTCTCACGCTCGAGAGCGCGCATCGCGTGCTCATCGCGGCCGCCGCCGTCGCGGTGCTGTGGTTCGTCACATACCTGACCCCGTTCCGGCTGATGCCGTTCGAGCGTACTTGGGAAGCCGTCGACCTCAATGTGCTGATACTGCTCAGCGCGATGATGGCTCTGGTCGCCGTGCTCAAGACGACAGGGATCTTCGCGTGGGGCGTCGCCCGGCTCATGCGCCTAACGGGCGGTCAGCCCTTCCTCGTGCTCCTGATCCTGGTCTGGTTCACTGCGCTGCTGTCCGCCCTCATGGACAACGTCACAACCGTTATCTTCGTGACGCCGATGGCGCTCGCGATGGCGCGCCAGCTCGGCGTGCGTCCGGCGGCGTTCCTGTTGCCCGTGGTAATGGCGTCGAACGTGGGCGGCACCGCGACTCTCATCGGCGACCCGCCCAACATCATGATCGGCTCGGGGGCGAATATTCCATTCGTCGCGTTTCTGGTCAACGTGGCTGGCCCCGTCTTGTTCATGGTTGTGTTGCTGGAGTGGGTGTCGGCGCGCACCTACAGTGGCGAGCTGCGCGCCGCGCATGACGGCGCGCGGACCCTCCCCGAGGTGCCGACGATAAGCGAGCCTGTGCTGCTCAGGTGGAGCCTGGCGATAACGGCGCTCGTCTTCGTGGGTTTCTTCACGCAACGCCTAACGGGGATGCCGCCGTCGATCCCGGCCGCGATCGGCGCCACCGCCGTGCTCGTGCTGCAGGACGTGCTGTACTTACGGCGCCACCGTCCCACGGACGCAGAGCGGCGTCACGGCATTCTGGAGATATTCGAGCGCGAGATCGAATGGCCCACGATCGCATTCTTCGTCTTCCTCTTCGTCGTCGTCGGTGCGGCAGTAGCGACCGGGCTGATCGGCCGCGTGGCGGACGCGCTGACCGACGGAATCCGCGTCGGGAGCGCTGCACTTGGCCTTGACGATGCCGGTACGCTGTTGTTCGCCGCACTGCTCATATGCTGGGCAGCGGGAGTGCTTTCCGCCTTTATCGACAACATCCCGTTTGTCGCGGTAGCGATTCCGATAGTGGCGAAGCTCGCCGGCGATCTTCCCGGCGACACGACTGTCCTCTGGTGGGCGCTCTCGTTAGGTGCGTGTCTCGGCGGCAACGCCACGCCGGTGGGTGCCTCAGCCAACGTCACTGTGTTGGGGCTCGCCGAGCGCGCCGGGGCGCACATCTCCTTTGGGCAGTTTGCCCGTTTCGGCGTGCCGCTTGCGTTCCTTACGCTTGTGGTATCGTCGATGTATCTGGCGCTGTTCGTGTACGCGGGCGCGCGGGCGGCGTTCGCTGTGTGCGTCAGCGCGGCAGCGATCGCTCTGTCGCTCCGCCTAACGTGGCTTCTACTGCGCACGCCGGCCGGCCTTGCAGCGGAACGTGAGCGAGGCGGCTGACGAGCCCTGCGTTAACGTCCACTTCCTCGCGCGCGCGCAAACGAAGCGTCACTTAAAGCGAACGGAACGTCGATGGCATCCAGCACGATGCTGGATGTGCCGGTCGGTCTGATAGTCGATCGAGGCCTGCGTCGTTCGTCGCAATTCCGAGGACTTTGGGGGCTGCGGGCTGCGGTTGCGCCACTGAGGCGTGCCGACGCATCTTCGGCCCTCGTCACGGCCGGGCGTTCCGCGGCCCCGACGCTCATGGCCGCAACCCGCGGAGTCGCTATGGCACTGGCCGTCTTGTTTGACGCGAAGTACGCGATCCGCTCCCTCGCCAGGAGACCGCTTTTCACGGCGGTGATCCTCCTTACGCTGGCGCTGGGGATCGGCAGCAGTGTGGCGATCTTCAGCCTGGCCAACGCCGTGCTCTTCCGCTCACTGCCGTTCAAGGATCCCGAGGAGCTGGCGTTCGTGTGGACGCGACTGCCGTCGACAAACGTTGCTCGCTCGCTCGTGTCCGGACCCGACTTCCGGGACTACCAGCAGGGGACGACGCGGTTCGAGGGCTTCGCCGGGGCAGTCGCGATCCCCGGCACGCTGACGGGAGACGGACCCCCCGAGCGGATCACCAACGCCTATGTCACCTGGAACCTCTTCGACCTGCTGGGCGTCCGGCCGATTCTGGGTCGCGCGCACGTCTCGGACGACGCGTTTACAATCGACCCCAATGTGTTCGGCACTCCCAACCCTGATTTGCCGCCCGGCAAGGTGGTCTTGAGCTACGGGCTCTGGCAGCGGCGGTTCGGAGGGGATCCATCGGTCATCGGCCGTACCGTTCAGATGGACGGCTGGGGCTCGGTCGTCGTCGGCGTCCTCCCGCCGAACTTCCGCATCTACCTACCCGCGGACGCGGGTATGCCAACCGACATCGATGCCTGGGGTGTTCTGCCGAGCAACATCGGTGACTTCGCGCGCGATGCCGCCTGGCTCACGGTTGTGACGCGGCTCAAGAACGGCGTGACGCTGGCGCAGGCCCAACAGGACATGGACCGGATGGCGGCGCGGCTGCGTGAAGTCCATCAGTTCCATGCGACGCAGAATCTCCAGATTGTGGTGAACGGGATGCATCGGGACGTGGTGAATCACGCACGGCCCGCGCTGCTCGCGCTCTTGGGCGCGGTCGGTTTCGTCTTGCTGATCGCGTGCGCTAACATCGCGAACTTGCTCCTGGTAAGGGCGTCCGAACGCGGCCGTGAGATTGCCGTCCGGGCGGCGGTCGGTAGCGGGCGCGGTCGTATCGTGGCCCAAATGCTGACGGAAAGCCTGGTGCTTGCAGCTGCCGGCGCGGTCCTCGGCGTGCTGCTCGCATGGCAGGGCATCGGGGTCATCAAGGCGCTCAGCCCGGCGAACCTGCCGCGGATCGAGAGCGTGTCGATCGACGCGCGTGCCCTCGCGTTCGCGGCCGGGGTGAGCATCCTGGCAGCCATCGTGTTCGGACTTACGCCGGCGCTGCGGGCGGTCCGCGGGAATCTGGCCGACGGGCTCCGCGAGCGGGGGAGCGACAGCGGTGGCGTCCGCGGCAACAAGCTGCGCACGGCGCTGGTAGTAAGCGAGGTGGCGCTGTCACTCGTGCTGCTGATCGGCGCCGGGCTGATGGTGCGCAGCTTCTCCCAGCTCCAGAAAGTCGATCCCGGGTTCGATACGCGGAACGTCGTGACGTTCAATGCGCCGCTCCAGTTCCTGAAGTACCTGACGACCCAGTCACGGGCGAACTTCGTCAACCAGCTTGGCGAGCGGCTGGCCGCGTTCCCCGGTGTCGAAGCCGTGGGCGGCGTGACACCGCTGCCACTCGCCGGCGGCGAGCAGTACGCGGTGGGCTCGTACGGCAGGATTGGCGGCGCGGACGACGTCTATCAGGCAAACAAGGCAGACTACAAAGCGGTGCTGCCGGGTTACTTCGAGGCGATGAAGATCGGGCTGGTTGCGGGCCGCACGTTCACTCGGGGGGACAACGAAGACCAAGCCTTGGATGTGGCCATAATCGACGTGAAGTTCGCCAAGCGCGTCTTCGGCGATGCGAACCCGCTGGGAGCGCAGATCATGGTCGACCACTTCAACGAGAAAACGTTCTCGTTGGAGCGCCTCCCTGTGACCATCGTCGGCGTGGCGGCGAACGTCAAGTCAGCCTCGCTGGCGTCCGAGGGCCGCGAGACGATCTACCTTCCGTACGTCTTCAGCTCGTTTCTCCCTCTCACGTTCGTGGTGCGTACGGCCGCGGATCCGGCGAGCCTGATCGCGCAAATCCGTACCGCGGTCAACGCCCTCGACCCCGACGTCCCGATCGCCGAATTAACGACCCTCGAGTCATGGGTGACCGGGGCGATGGCCCAGACCAGGTTCCTGCTCGCACTCAACGGTACATTTGCCGGCCTGGCACTCGTCCTCGCGTCACTCGGCCTGTACGGGGTGATCTCCTACTCGGCGCGACAACGGACGCGAGAGATCGGCGTGCGCGTTGCTCTTGGCGCGAGCGACCGGGACGTGCTGCGGCTGATTCTCGGTCAGGGGATGATCTTGG
>JBQTJS010000353.1:0-3981 GCA_052386875.1 Gemmatimonadaceae bacterium | reverse complement strand
GCTTTGCGCGAGGTGGAAAACTCCTCGCGTTCGGAAACGGCGGGAGCGCGACGGACGCGGATGACGCGGCGAGCGACTGCCTCACGCCGCCGCTCCCCGGCTGGCGGGCGCTCCCCGCGATTTCGCTACCGGCGGATAGCGCCATGCTCTCAGCTGTCGCAAACGACGTTGGGCTGGGCAGCGTCTTCGTGCGTCAAGTCATTGCGTTAGGCGAGCGCCGAGATATCGCGTTAGGTATTTCCACGAGCGGCAACTCACAGAACGTCATGGCCGCACTCGTGGAAGCGAAGCGGCGTGGGCTCCTCACTGTCGCCTTCGTGGGTTATGACGGTGGCGACATCGCTCGCTCAGGGAACGCCGACTACTGCTTCGTCGCGCGCCGCGAGTTCGTTCCACGAATCCAGGAAGGCCACGCAACGCTCTGGCACACGCTCCTCGAGCTCGTGCAGACGGTTCTCACCGCCGAGATACCTGCCTGACGATGCGCTTCGTCGACGAATACCGGCAACCCGGCGGCATTGCTCGGCTCAGCGCCGAGATCGGACGACTGGCGCGCGCACGTCGTGTGAAGCTCATGGAAGTTTGCGGTGGTCATACACACGCGATCTACAAGCACGGTCTGCAGGATCTGCTGCCTGAAAACGTGGAGCTCGTTCACGGACCTGGCTGTCCAGTGTGCGTGATCCCGATGGGCCGCATCGACGACGCGATCGCGATTGCGCGCACACCCCGCGTCATCTTTGCGACGTTCGGCGACATGATGCGCGTTCCGAGCTCGAACGGAAGTCTGCTCGACGCCAAGGCAGACGGCGCCGACGTGCGCTTTATATACTCGCCGATCGACGCGCTCACGCTCGCGCGAAAGAATCCGGACCGCGAGGTTGTGTTCTTTGCGGTCGGGTTCGAAACGACTGCACCGTCCACCGCCGCGACGTTGCTGCGCGCGCGTGACGAGCGCGTGGACAATTTTTCGGTCTTCTGCAACCACGTCACGATCATCCCGGCGATCAAGGCAATTCTCGATTCGCCCGAAATGCAGCTTGATGGCTTCATCGGGCCGGGGCACGTGAGCACGATCATTGGGCTACGGCCCTTCGAGTTCATCGCGCACGATTACGGTCTGCCACTCGTGGTCAGCGGTTTCGAGCCCGCTGATATCCTGCAGTCGATCGTAATGATCTTGCGACAGCTGAGCGACGGTACGGCGCAGGTGGAGAATCAGTACGCGCGGGTCGTCAGGCCCGAGGGAAATCGGCGCGCGCTGGAGATTCTCAGCGAGACCATGCAGCTGCGGCCATTCTTCGAGTGGCGTGGACTCGGCTTCATCTCGCATAGCGCGCTTGCGCTACGTCCCGAGTTCGCGGCATTCGACGCGGAAGTGCGGCACACGGTGCCTAACGTGCGAGTGACGGACCCGAAGGCATGCCAGTGCGGCGAAGTCCTCAAGGGTGTGATCAAGCCCTGGCAGTGCAAGGTGTTCGGATCGGCGTGTACGCCTGAGACGCCGATCGGTTCCTGCATGGTGTCGCCGGAAGGGGCGTGCGCGGCATACTTCAACTACGGGCGCTTCTCGCTCATGCAACAGGGCGCCAAGGCCTTGCCTGTGGTGGCCTCATGACGAGCCGGATTGAGACCTCGCTGCCCGCACAGCTCGGGCGCATGGAGCGCGCGCGCGTCGTGCGCGGCGGCGAGCCTAAACTCCGTGATGCCCATGTCACGCTCAATCACGGCAGCGGCGGCAAGGCGAGTCACGCGCTCATCGAAGCGATAGTTCTCCCCGCCTTTCGCAATCCGTTGCTCGACGTCGATGCCGACGCCGCCGTCTTCGCGTTAGGTGCGCAGGCTGGCCGGCTCGCGCTCACGACAGATTCTTATGTGGTAAGCCCGCTGTTCTTCCCCGGTGGTGACATCGGTACGCTTGCTGTGCACGGCACGATCAACGATCTCGCCGTGTCGGGGGCTCGGCCGCTTGCCCTCTCCGTCGCGCTCATCCTCGAGGAAGGACTCGACATGGACGTGCTTCGCCGTGTTGTCGACTCGATGGCAGCGGCGGCGACTGCGGCCGGCGTGCCGATCGTGACGGGCGATACCAAAGTCGTTCACCGCGGCAAAGCCGACCAGCTTTTCGTCAACACAACAGGGGTGGGATTGCTGAGCGACGACGTGCAGCTCTCGCCTGATCGCGTTCGCCCAGGCGACGTCGTTCTGGTCAGCGGCTATGTCGGGGATCACGGCATGGCGGTCATGCTCGCGCGCGACGCGCTCGAGCTCGAGGCTGCCATAGAGAGCGATAGCGCGCCATTGTACACAATCGTCCGCGCGCTGCTCGTCGCCGCGCCGAATACACGCGTCATCAAAGACCCAACCCGGGGCGGCGTTGCGACAACGCTCAACGAAATCGCGCGTCGCGCCAATGTGGCGGTCGCTGTGGACGAGGAGCGCGTCCCCGTGCGCGAGGCCGTGCGCGGTGCATGTGAAATCCTGGGGCTCGACCCGCTGCACATCGCCAATGAAGGAAAGCTCGTCGCGATTGTCGCGGCCGAGGAGGCCGAAGCAGCGTTGGCCGCGCTGCGCGGACATGCGTTAGGCGCCGATGCTGCCATCATCGGCGAGGTGCTGGATGAGCCGGCAGGGATGGTGTTGCTGAGAACGGGTATCGGCGGATCGCGCGTGCTCGACATGCTCGTGGGCGACCCGCTGCCGCGCATTTGTTAGCGGACGCGGACTTCACAGGGAGCGTAGATGGCGACTGAAACTGAGCGGATACGCGGCGGACAGCCTCCGGTCTCGGAGACATTACCTAACGAGCAGCGCACACGGCTGCCGCTTGGCCCTCTCAAGACGATCCACGTCTGCTGGATGGCCGGACTGAGCTGTGACGGGTGCACGAGCACGGTCGCGGGCGCGACTAATCCTGGCGTCGAAGGGCTGCTCAACGGGACTGTACCGGCGATGCCAAAGGTCCTTTTGCATCACCCGGTGCTCTCCGTGGAGGCCGGCGCGGAATTCATGCAGCCGTTCAAGGACGCGCACGCGCGCACGTTAGGCGATCCCTATGTCGTTGTGTACGAGGGATCGGTGGCGGACGAGCGCATCGCTAAACGACTCGGCGGCTACTGGTCCGCGATGGGCTCGGAGGTGATCGCCGGCGAAGCCGAAGGGCGCCACCAACTCGTCCCAACCGCCGAGTGGCTCTCGCGGCTTGCGCCAGGCGCCGCAGCGACAATCGCCATCGGGACCTGCGCGACGTGGGGCGGCGTTCCATCCGCCGAGGGGAATCCGACCGGCGCGATGAGCGTGATGGATTTCCTCGGCAAGGAGTACCGCAGCGCGTTCGGGCTTCCCGTCATCAACATTCCTGGATGTGCACCGCAAGGCGACAACTTCACGGAGACAGTTTTCGCCGTGTTGCTCTTTTTGCAGGGGCTCGGGCCACTGCCTGCGTTCGATGAGTTAGGCAGACCATCATGGCTGTATGGCGAGACGGTGCATCGCGGCTGCACGCGCGCCGGGTACTACGAAGAAGGTGTATTTGCGCACGAATACGGCGGCGCGGAGTGTCTCGTGGAGATCGGATGCTGGGGTCCGGTGGTGAACTGCAACATTGTCAAGCGCGGCGCGATCAATCACATGGGCGGATGTATGGAGGCTGGTGGTGTGTGCATCGCGTGCACAATGCCAGGCTTCCCTGACAAGTTCTCGCCGTTTTATAAGGCGCCACCCGGCGGCGTAATTTCCACAGCGATGTCGCACGGCGTGGGCGGAGTGATACGCAGGCTGCGGCGCTTGAGCAATCGCCACGCAAGCCGCGAACGGCGCTGGGATGTCCTCGGCGAAGTCCCAACGGGGTGGGCCCACCTGCCCGATCGCAGCGTGGGTCTAACGCTCATGGAGTTTTTCTACAAAAAGTGGCAGCACTGGGGGGCGCGCAAGCCGGGGCGGCGTCCTGGCGAAGAAGCGAGGTTCTGGGGAGCGACGCGC
>JBQTJS010000352.1:0-3175 GCA_052386875.1 Gemmatimonadaceae bacterium | reverse complement strand
GCTCTCTCGCAATGTTCCGCGGAGATGCTCGGCAGCTGACCCTAACGGCGACGGATTCCACGGGCGCGACAATCACGAACTTCCAGGGTCGCACAGTCAGTTTTCAGAGCAGCAACCTTCCGGTGGCAAGCGTCAGCGGGCAAGGCGTCGTGTTCGCCGCAGACAGCGGCAGCGCCGTTATCACCGCAACAGTGGACGGCGTGAACAGCAACTCCGTGTCGGTGACTGTCCAGCTCGTCCCTGTAGCCAACGTCACGGTTACGCCCAATCCGCTGTCGATCAAGATCGGCAACACGCAACAGTTCACAGCGACGCTGCGCGACGCGAACGGGAACATCCTGTTCGGCCGGCCGGTCACGTGGACTTCGTCCGATACCAGCAAAGCGACGATCACCGCGGCCGGCGTACTCAGCGCCCTCGCGCAAGGGGCCGTCACAATCACTGCGACGTCGGAGGGCGTGTCGGGAACGGCGTCGGTGACGATCATCCCCTGACATCCCGCAACTGCGGGTTCGGGCGCGGGGGCGGCCGGCCGGCAACTCCTCGCTAACATGGATTCGCAGGCCTCTTTCACGCGCGGCGTCTACGCCGGCGTGATTCACGACGAGCTGCTCTTCCCGTTCCCGACGCCGCTGCCGGCGCGCAGCCCTGCTGAAGCGGAGCGCGTTAGGCGATTGCTCGCCGAACTGCGGGACGTGGAGCGAATGCTCGTCGATTCGGCCCGGATCGACGACAGCGAAGCGATCCCGGAATCTGTGATCCAGGCCTTCGGCAGCATCGGCATGCTCGGCCTAACGATCCCGCGGGAGTACGGCGGGCTCGGCCTCTCGGCGACGGCTTACGCGCGTGTCTTCGGCGAGCTTTCGCGTATCGACGCTTCGCTCGCAGTCCTCGTCGGCGTGCACTGCGGCCTCGGCAGCAAGGCGATCGTGCTGTACGGCGATGCAGCCCAGAAGAAGCGTTACCTTCCGGCGCTGGCGCGCGGCGACATGCTCGCCGCATACGCCCTCACGGAACCTAACGTGGGCTCCGACGCGCAGCACATCGAGGCGAGCGCCGACTGGGACGCCGCGCGGCAGGAATGGATCCTCAACGGCCGCAAGATCTGGATCGGGAACGGTCAGCGCGCGGGAGTGATCGTCACCTTCGCACAGACCGCTGTCGAGCGGGGCGGCGAACGAGTGCAGCGGCCCACCGCGTTCCTCGTGCGCCCGGATATGCCGGGATTCAAGGTGTTAGGCACGGTCCGCAAGCTCGGTATCCGCGGCTCCACACAGGCAGAGCTGCAGTACGAGAACCTGCGCGTGCCGGCAGACCACGTTCTCGGTCACCGCGGCAAGGGATTCTCGGTCGCCGTACATGTGCTCAACGGCGGACGCCTAACTCTGGCGGCCGGCTGCACGGCGGGGGCCAAGCGCATCCTCGACGAGATGACGCGCTACGCCGAAGCGCGTGTTCAGTTCGGCAAGCCCATCGCTGCGTTCGAGATCACGCAGCGCAAGCTTGCCACGCTGGCCGCCGAGTCTTACGCGGCGGACGCCATGTTGGGTGAGCTGGCCGCACTCATCGACCGGGGCGAAAGCGATCACTCCCTCGAGGCAGCCTGCACCAAGGTCTTCGCCAGCGACCTCATTTGGCGCGCCGCGGACGAGATGGTGCAAGTCGCCGGCGGACGTGGATTCGTGAAGCCGTACCCGTACGAGCGCATGCTGCGCGATGCGCGCATCAACCGCATTTTCGAGGGGACCAACGAGATCCTGCGGCTCTTCATCGCTCTCAACGGCGTACAGGGGCCGGCCGAGCGTCTGCGAGAGATCGGCTCTGCCCTGCGGCGACCGATCAAGAACCTCGGGCTGCTCGGCGGCTACGCCAGGTCGCGCCTGCGATCCATGTTAGGCGCCACTCCCACGATCGACGCACCGCTCAGCGAGCGGTTGGCAACGCACAAGCGCTACTTCGAGAAGCATGTCGCAGAGCTGAAGGATTTCACCGAGCGCGCCGTCGTCAAGCATGGCCGTGAGATCGTCGATCGCCAATTGGTGCTGGAACGCCTCGCCAACATGGCGATCGAGCTCTTCGCGACCGCCTGCGTTCTGGCGCGCACGCAGAGCTGCATCGTCGAGCAGGAGCATGCCGTCGCTGACAATGCGCTGGCGTTATGCGACCTCTTTTGTGTGGAGTCGGGGCGCCGCTTCCGCGCCAATCGGCTGGCCCTGGACGCGCGCGAAGACGAGGTCGACAGCGTTAGGCGAGACATCGCCGCGACCGTGCGCAACTTCCGCGGCTATCCGATCCCTGGCGCCCTGTTCGTGATCCCGGACGACGTGCAGCCGCAATCGCGGGTACCGGCGCCCGAGCCCTCCGCCCTTACAGGTCCTCGCAGCTCATGAGGATCGTGCGGCAGTTGCGGCAGATTACCTTGCACTGAACCTCCTCCAGATCGCTCGACCCGCACACCACGCAGGCCTCCGGCGTTGCAGGGGGAGGGGGCGGGGGCTGTCGGGGTTGCGGGTGCTGCGGGGGCTGCGGGGGCTGCGCCTGTCGCTGGCCTCGAGGCTCCGGTAGCTCGCCGCTACTCAAAGTCCAGCGCCAGGTTCATTGCCGGCGGCGAATGCGTCAGCGCGCCGACCGAGATGTAATCCACTCCGGTCCGCGCTATGGCGCGAATTGTGTCGAGATTAACGCCGCCTGACGCCTCGACGCGCGCTTTGCCGTCCACAGCAGCGAGACACGCGCGCATCTCCTCGGGGGGCATGTTGTCGAGCAGGATGATGTCGGCGGCGGCGCCTAACGCGGCCTCCACTTGTGCGACGCTCTCGCACTCAACCTCGATCTTTGCTTGAGGGGCCAACTCGCGGGCCCGCCGGATCGCCACTGCAATGTCACCGTCCACGGCACTCAAATGGTTGTCTTTGATGAGCACGGATTCGGCGAGGTCCATGCGATGGTTCACGCCGCCCCCCGCGCGCACGGCATACTTCTCCAACGAGCGCCAGCCGGGCGTCGTCTTGCGCGTGTCGAGGATTTGCGCTTTCGCGCCCACGCTCTTCACTGCTTCGACGTATCGCGCCGTGAGTGTGGCGATCCCGGACAACCGCTGGAGGAAGTTCAGCGCCGTACGCTCGGCTGACAGGAGGCCGCGCGCGTGCCCCGTGAGGAAGAGCACCGTCGCGCC
>JBQTJS010000351.1:0-9226 GCA_052386875.1 Gemmatimonadaceae bacterium | reverse complement strand
TGCTGCCGGCCAGCATCAGCCGCGCGGTTGCGTGGGGTTCGATGCGGCACGCGTATGGCAGCCTGCGAGGGCCGGACCGGGGTGATCTCGAGCAATACCTGTATCCCGCGCTGCTGCGTGGAGGCCGGCACGGGATACTGGCCATGGCGCGGGCGTTCGACTGGTCGGCGCGGCCGGCCAGCGCGTTTGAGCGCATCACATGCCGCAGCGTTGCGCTGTTCGGCCGCCGGGATCGCGTAATCGGTTACGACGCGGCCGCGGCCTGTTCGCGCGCGATGCGCCGGGCTATCGTCTCGAGCGTGGACAACGGAGGACATGTGCTCGCTGAAGAGTCGCCCGAAGCAGTTCTGCGCGCCGTAGACGGATTGCTCGACGCAGCGGAGCCAGCCGCGCCTAACGCCGCGCGACACGACCGAGCCGCGATACCGTGATCGTTTCACGCGCGGCGCCGCGCGAGACGATCATCCGCAAGTTCGCCGCACCGTAGCCCAGACCGTCAGGAGCATATGCTGTGGAGTCGCGGGTAGCACTGACGCGTACGCCCCACGACGTCCCGAGGCCGACTCGTAGAATTGTGTCGCGCGCGGCGTGTACGATCAGCAGCGCACGCGCCGTGTCCAGGCGCAGGGCGACATGCCGCGCGTGCGCCAAGGCTGCGCTGCGCGCCGCATCGAAGGCGCTGACGGACGCCGTCGTCGCGGCACGGACTGACGCGCGATCGCGCAGCGTGACGTAGGGCGGCCATGCAGTCGCGAGCAGGATCCCCAACAACGCAACCGTGATCAGCAGCTCGACCGCCGTAAACCCCCGCTTCACGGGCCCTCGGCTTCGCATTAAGCATATGATGCGCGGGGCACGAACCGAGGCCTAACCGATTCCACGCTCCTTTGAGCATTCGGCTGCATCGAGCGCGGCAAGAGTGGCGGGTCGAGGCCCAAACATAGGTGGCCGCCAAGCGGACTGTGCAGCGTCCGCGGAGGGCGCTGCGTTCACTGTCGCTCGCAGCCAAGCCGCGTAGCCTAGCACTTTGCAACTTCGAGAGGAGCCACTATGCAGAGCCAGTGCGGCGTAGAGCTTCGCCTAACGATTGCGGCGAGCCTGTTGTTCTCCGCGTGCTCACTTCCATCGCGCGGCGATCTGGAGATGACGCAGTCGCTGAACGATCTCGGGGACGCGCTGAGCACCATGCAGCAGGACTACGGAGTGCTCGCCGCTCAAGTTGACTCCTTGCACGGCGTCGTCGCGAAGCAGGACTCGCTGCTGCGCACGCTGGCCAACCTCGCCGGAGTCGCGCCGCCGCGGTGAGGCGAGCGTGTCCTCCTGGCCGGCTGCAATGTCTCCACCGCTGTGGCTAAGTTGGTCGCAGCACCGATACGAGCACGCATGCAGATCACGATCGAATACTGCACCGTTTGAAACTATGAACCACGCGCCGCCAGTTTGGCGGCCGAGATCAAGGCACAGCATCCCACGGCCGATGTGAAGCTCGTCGCCTCGTCAGGGGGCCGCTTCGAAGTCATCTGCTACGGCAAGCCCATATTCGAGAAGTCCAAGCTCGGGCGCCACGCCAGGGCCGGCGAGATTCTGCGCCTGTTGGCTGATTGCAAGGCGGCGGTTTAAGGCCGGGTGCGCCTGTCCTCCTGTCTCGCTGAGTCGTCCTAGCAGGGAGACGAGTCGGCAACCTGCATCTTGCCATCGGGTACAAGTTGCTGTAGGTCAATAGCTTGCGTCCGGCCGGCAGTGGTCTGCTGCGGGGCACTATTGCTGCAAGCCAGCAGAGACATGTTGTGCAGGATACTTAACGTGAAGACACTACCTATTGTGGTGAGCGTGGCTGCAGCGCTACTCGCGGGCTCCATGGAGCCGGGCGTGCTGGGTGCGCAGTCGTTCGCGCCGCAGCGTTCGAGGCATGAAGCGGTGCCGCCGGCGTATCGTCCGCCGGCGGGGATGTGTCGCATCTGGTTGGACAGCGTGCCGCCTAACCGGCAGCCGGCCCCGACGGATTGCGCCAGCGCGATCCGCAACCTGCCGCCTAACGCGCGCGTCGTCTTCTCCGATTCGGCGGACGCGCGGCGCGAAAAGCAGGACAAGGAGAAGCGCAGGAAGCCGGATACACGTGGCTGAGGCCACGGGGCTGAGGTCGGCGTACGCAGCGCCGGGGCGCTGTCGTGCAGCCACTGAGCTGCGACCTCTCGCCTAACGTTGCCAGTGCTCCGCGAGGTCCACGACCGCAGCTTACCCCCCGATCATGACGCGTTCCTGGCGGCGGAGCCGCTCACAGGTCGCGTCATCGTCATCGCTCCGACACGCGCGGCATGCGAAACGATCGAGATTGCGCTGGGGCTGCATGTCGATACCGTGCTGGCGCGCGAACACGGCAAGGAGGTAAGTGACCTGGCCGCGTCAGGGGTCGCTTTCGGCATCGTCGCCGGAACCGGCACGGGAAAGACGCTGGCGATCCGGCCCATCGCTCAGGCGATCCTGCGGAGGGATCGTCTGCGAGCGGGGGTAGTCAATCGCGAGCGCGAGGCTACCCCCGACACGCCTTCGTGGAACGTAATCATCGTTACAACCGGCATCGCACGCCGCTGGTTTCAGGACGGCGACATCCTCCCGGCCGACACGCTCGTCGTGGACGAGATACATCAGACGTCAGCCGAGCTGGAGCTGTGTCTCGCGTTAGGCAAGCGCGTCGGATGCCGCTTCATCTGGTTATCGGCGACGGTGGACCCGGCCTTCTACGCGCACTACCTGGGCAGCGCGGCTGTCGTGGAAAGCTCGGCGTACGACCCTGCTCGAGCTGCCCAGGTGCGAGTAGTGCCGGAGCGTCCGGCGACTTTCCTGAGCGATCGCTTCCTGGCGCAACTCGCCCGGCAGGGGCGCGGGGTCGCGATGTTCCTGCCGACGCGCGCGGCAGTGGAGGAGGTTGCAGCCGCGGTGGAGGGGCGTTCGCCCCGCATAACGAGCGCATTCTACCACGGCGGCGAGCCCATCCGCGTGATCCGGCCCTTCCTTGAGGAGGACGCGCGCAAGCCGTTCTTCCTGGCCATGACGGCGGCCGGCCAGAGCGCGCTCAACATCCGCGGCCTCGACACAGTCGTCATCGACGATACGCGCTTTACCAACGTCGTGCAGCGCGGCCGCAACGTGCTCACGCGGCTGCACCTGGGCGCCAACGAGATTCTGCAGATGGCGGGTCGCGTGCACGGACGTGTGGCAGGAGGGCGCGTTTATATCCTTTCGGACCGTGACATCGATTTCGATCGACTGCGCCCGACAGCGCCGGAGTTTCAGCTGGCGGGCGATTCGGAGCGCATAGCGATGACCTGCGCCGCGTTAGGCGTGCGCGCCGATGCGCTGGAGCTTCCAGTACCGCTCGATCGCGCGGCGTACCGCCGTGCTGTGGCGTTGCTCGAAGCCCGCGGACTCGTCGCCGACGGCCGCCTGACGAGCTATGGCGCCACTGTCGAAGCTGTGCCGGCTGAACGGCCTTGGGCGGAGCTAATTGCGCACGCCGACGATCTGCTGCTGCCTTACGTGGCTGTGATGAGCGGCATAGAGTCGCTGCACCGCATGACGCGAGAAGATCGCGAGCTGCGCGGCGTCCTCGTCTCGGGGAGCGATCACCTGACGGCCTATAACCTTTACGCCGAAGCCTTTCAGCGTGCCGGGGCGATGGGCGAGGTCTACGGCCTGCCGCGGCACATTTTCGACGAGGAACGGATTGAACGCTGGGCCGAGCGGCGCGGCGTGCTCGTCAAGGCCGTCGAGGACGCCGCGCTCGCCATGGCGAGCGTGTATCGCAGTCTCGATGTAGCGCTGCCGTCGCGCTTGGATCTCGTTTCGGATGAGCTGCGCCGGGCGTTCATCGATCTCGTCGCTCGCATCTGTCCGTTCGACTTGGTTATCGACGAAGAGACCGCCGACGGGCAGGAAGCCCGAGTGTCCAAGTCCAGTGTGTGCGGCAGCTGGGGTGTAGTGGCCGGGGATCTGCGCTTCTTCGCCGATCGCTTCGGTGTGCCGCGCGCCTCGATCGACGGCACACAGCTGCCGACGGCCCTCGTGCGCAAGTACGCGCAACGCACGGACGGCGAGGCAGCGCTCGTCGTCGCTCGGGGCCGCGAGAACCTCGTCGTTAGGCGCCGGCTCGAGTACTTCGGCTTCGAGCTGGAGCGTGAAGAGGAGCCGCTCGACGCATGGCCCGACTCGCTCGTGCCGGCTGCGCGGCGAGCCGTCGCGGCCGCGCTGGCGCGCGGCGAAGCGCAGCATCCGGCCGTGCGCCGCCACCACGCGCTTATCGAGCGGGTGCGCGAACACCACAGGCGCTCGGGCGGCGCGACTCCGCGCCTGGGCGAGGCCGAACTAGCCGCCATGTACGAGCGCGAGCTGGAGCACGCTGACGTGCGCTCGACGGCGGCCTACCGGTCGGCACCGCTGCGGCTCGATCTGGAGGGGCTGGTCCCGGCCGCCACGCGCGCGCACCTGGACGCCCTCCCGGATCACGTGACTCTGCGCGGCGCGCGGATCGAGGTACAGTACGAGGTGGAGCAGCGCGAGGAGCACTCGTTAGGCGTCGCCCGTCTGCGTCTCCCCGAGAAGCTCGCCCGCACGCTGGTGGAGGAAGAGCTGCCGCCGTTCGACCGTCCCTATCGCTTTCTCGTGCTGCGCGGCGCGCGCGGCGCCGTACGCGCGGCTTCTCTCGCAGATCTGCGCGAGCTGCTGGAGCGTCCATTCAGCCCTGAAGAGCTTGTTTCCCGGCGCGATGTACCGCCGCGTCCCGCGCGGAGCGGCGGTGGGGATCGGCGCGGCGACCGCTCGCGCCGCGGCACTTCCAAACGGGGCCGGCGCCGCGGTTAGGCGATATCGCTTTGATCGACGTGGTACTCTTCCGTGCGATACTTTACGAAGCCGCGCGCCAGATAGTTCGGCAGGGCCGCCGGATGGTCCAGGGTACACGTATGCAACCATATGCGCTCAGACCCGGCCGCCCAGGCCGCCGCCACGGCCGCCTGCAGTAAGGATCTGCCGAGTCCGCGCCCGTGCGCGGCGGCGAGCAGCCCGAAGTAGACGATCTCCAGAGAGCCATCCGCGTGGCGCAGCAGCTCGAAGTAGCCGCGCACGGCACCCAGCTCGCGCAGCACGCACACATACACGTTAGGCAGGCGCAGGTAGCCGGCGAGGTCGCTGTCCGTCCAACTGTCGCGGTCATGCCAGTGATAGGCTCGCCCGACAGCCGCGTAGAGGGAGCGTAGCAGCGCAACACTGCAGGGATGCTCGCGCGCGAGCGCGAAGCCCGGAGGCCACTCCGGCTGGGCGGCATTGCCGGTGCGCAGCTCCAGGTAGGTCCTGGTGACGGGCGTTCGCGCGGGTGCGGTCTCGTCAGGCATGACCGGCCAATCGCTCGCGAAACCGCGCCGCCTTGGCGCGGTTGCCGCAGGTGGCCATGTTGCACCAGCGCCGTCGGGCGTTGCGCGTCGTGTCGAGAAAGAGACGCGGGCAGCGCGCGTCGAGGCAGCGCCTAACGCGAGCCAGTTCCCCCGCGATCAACGAGTCCGCCGCCGATTCCACCACCGGGATCATCAGCCCCGCGAACGCGTCACCCACCGGGACGAACGTGCGCACGAACTGGCCGTCCGGCTGCGAGTCCACGCGGCGTGTCCCCGCGCTGCGGCCCAACACTCGGTTGATCTCCGCTATAGTGTCTTCGCGTACCCGCTGGCTTGTCAGCCCCCGTTCGGCGAGGGCACGCAGCGCCGCCCGGATGCGCCGCGCATCCACCAGCGACGCCGATGCACCCGCGGGCTGCTGCTGCGCTCGGCGCTGCATCAGAGCAAGCCGCTCGCCGTCCAGCGCATGCGCCGCGTCGAGCCAGCCGAGCAAGCCACCAAAGTCGCGCAGCACGTCGATACGTATGCCGCGCCGAACATCGTCCGTATTGACGAAATCGAGCCAGAGCCGTTCACCGACGAACACGAACGCTGCATCGCGCATGACGCGCTGAGCATATGGCGCGTACCCAGGACGGGCCAGGGTGGCTCCAGCGATGCGTTAGATTGCGTCCGCGCATGAGCTCCGCTCCTTCGCGCGCGCCTCAGTCGGCAGGGGCCGCGCCGGCCAACACTTTCGTCACGCGTGAGTACGTCCGCTGGGGCGATGTCGACCCTGCCGGTATCATGCGCTACGACGCATACCTGCGGCTCTACGAGTTCGCCGAAGGGGAGCTGTTCCGGTCACTCGGTATCCCGTACTCGGACATCGTCAGGCGCTTCAAGGTCGACATCCCGCGCCGCGTTATGCATTGCGAGTTCGTGTCGTCCGCGCGGCTCGACGACGAGTTGGAGATCCGCGCGTACATCGGGACTGTCGGCACGACATCCATGCACATGCACTTCGACGTCTACTCCACCACAGGCACTCCGCGCGCGCTCGGCTACCTGGTGCTCGTATGCGTAGAACCGGGAACGCCCGGGAAGCGGCCCTGGCCCGGGGAATTCTTGTCCGTGCTGGAGCCGTATCGCCGCTCCCGCGGGTAAATTGCCTGATGTGACCTCGAACTCAGGCTCGACCCCCGCCGCAGCGCGACCTTCCGCACCCCCGGCATCTCCTTCCGAGACGTACTTTCGGAAGGGGTTCGGCCTCAAGACGGCTGTGCAGGATGCGCTGCACGCCGACTATGCAGGGCGCGTGGTCGATCTCATGCGCGAGCGGGACAATAGCCTAACGATTGGCGACGTTACGGTGCGGCTGGCGCGCGAGTTCGGGTTCTGCTACGGTGTCGAGCGTGCCGTCGATTACGCCTACCAGACGCGGCGCAAGTTCCCGGATCGGCGCGTCTTTCTGGCGGGCGAGATCATCCATAACCCGCATGTGAACGACCGCTTGCGCGAGATGGGTATCGTCATTCTCGCGCCGCGCTCGACCGAGGACGCTGCGACACCGGCGCCGGAGGAGCAGCGCTTCGATTATGAAGAAGTAACAGCCGAGGATGTGGTGCTGCTACCGGCCTTCGGCATCACTGTCGCCGACTTCACGGCATTGCGACGTATAGGATGTATCGTCGTGGACACGACTTGCGGTTCGGTGCTGCACGTGTGGAAACGCGTCGAAGCTTACGCGCGCGAAGGCTTGACGGTTCTGATACACGGCAAGTATTACCACGAGGAGACACGCGCGACGGCGTCGCAGGTGACGCAGCACCGCGACGCGCATTACATCGTGGTCCGTGATATGGACGAAGCGCTGCGCGTCTGCCGCTACGTTGAAGCGTTAGGTGCCGGCCAAACCACGCAAGCCGATACGCAGGCTTTGGCGCGCCAGTTCTCGAAGGCTGTGTCCCCGGGCTTCGATCCGGCGCGGCACCTCCTTCGTATAGGCGTGGCGAACCAGACCACAATGCTCGCCCGAGAGTCGCTGGCGATCGGCGAGGCCGTTGGAGCCGCCATTGTACGTGCGTTTGGTGATGCATATCGCAGCGCGAATTTCCGCACGTTCGACACAATCTGTTCGGCCACACAGGAGCGGCAGGATGCTGTGCGGGAACTACTGGACGAGCAGCTCGACGCGATGATCGTTATCGGCGGCTACAACTCGAGCAATACCATTTCGCTCGCGGCGTTATGCGCCGAGCGCGTGCCGACGTTTCACGTCGAGGACGGCAGTGCGATCGACTGCGAGACCCGCACTGTGCGATACCGCGTTCCCGGAGTCGCCCATCGCGAAGCCGCGGCGGCAGATTGGCTGGCGCCGTCCGGTGCTGTGCGTGTCGGTGTGACGGCAGGGGCGAGCACGCCCAACAACAAGATCGGCGAGACAGTGGCGCGGATTTTCGCTACGCGCGGTCTCGTTATAGATTTGGACGCCTAACGCACATATTCTACAGCGTATCCGTGCTCGGTCTCTTCCGCCGCCAGTCCTCCGCCCCACCGGGCGCCCTCGCCGAGGACCTCGGCTTCGCGGAACTGCGCGGCGGCGGCAGCCGAGTAAAGGTCGTTCCGGCGCTCGGCGGCAAGATCGTGGAGCTGGAGCTTGCCGGGCGCCAATGGTTGTGGACGAACGACATGATCCCGTATGCTCCGCCCGCAGTGGGGGCGTCCTACGTCGAGACCGCGGACAGCGGCGGCTACGACGAGTGTTTCCCCACCGTCGGCCCCTGCCGGCTCCCCAGTTGGGTGAAGGCTTTCGGAGGCTTCGAGCTACCTGAGCATGGTGAGTTGTGGAGCCAGGCGCCGGCCGTGAGCGTGGAAACGGACAATGCGGGGCAGGCGATTGTGGCGACGTGGAGCGGTTCGCGGATCCCTTACGCCTTCACACGACGCGTACGGGTGACAGCGCAGGGAGACGTCATTATGGACTACGCGGTGCGCAATGACGGGCGTGAGCGCTTGCCGTTCGTCTGGTCCTCGCATCCGCTCTTCCCGCTGACGGCGCAAACGCACCTGATCCTGCCGGAAGGGGCGCGTGTGCGAGTCTATGCGACGCACGGCATCGCGTTAGGCACGACACGTACGGAGCACAAGTGGCCCTACGTGCGTACGGGAGCGCTGCAAGCCGATCTGTCACATCCGGCAAACGTCGCCAAGAAGTACGCCTGCAAGGTCTTCCTGGACATGTCGCTCGGGCGCGCAGCCATCCGCGAGGGGCTGGAGCAGCTCGAGGTGACGTTCGATCCGCGCGAAGTCCCGTTCCTGGGGCTGTGGATCAACTACCACGGGTGGACGCCGTTCAGACGCGGCGCTCCCTACTGCAATGTCGCGCTGGAGCCGTGCGTGGGCGCGCCGGACACGCTCACGGAAGCGTTAGGCGATTGGAAAGGCGCACAGTGGATCGATCCCGGGGCCGTCAAGCGCTGGCGTCTCACCTGGCGCGGCCGCCGGCTGATCGGTGAATCGGATACGCCGGCGCAAGGGTCGCCGGCGCAGCGTAACACCGGAGGCGCCGCATAGCTGGCGTCGAGATGCGGCCGGAGGTCTGGACGGGGGGCGAGCCGCGAGTAAGAATCGAGACCCACTTCACGCGCCCTGTAGCCGACTCACCGATGCCTCCCTCGCGACTCAACTCGCTCGGCGCCGCTCTTGCTTTTCTGGTTCTCGTCTTGCCTGCGCCGGCGCGTCCGCAGCAGGCGGCGGACACGGCGCGCTACGACGTGCTCATAGTTGGCGGCAGCGTCATCGACGGCAGCGGCGCCGCGCGCTTCGCGGCCGACGTCGCGATCCGCGGCGACCGCATC
>JBQTJS010000350.1:0-5586 GCA_052386875.1 Gemmatimonadaceae bacterium | reverse complement strand
AGATGCTGCGCGCGGCCGACCCGCAGCGCTATCAACCCGAGAACGGCGCCGATTATCCCAGATCGCAGTTCGGGCAGCGCCTTCGCGAGATTGCGCAGCTCATCAAGTCGGGCGTCGGTCTGGAGGTTGCGTTTGCCGATGTGGGCGGCTGGGACACGCACGTGAATCAGGGCGGGGCGAACGGGCAGCTCGCCGCAAGGCTGCGCGACTTCTCTCAGTCGATAGCGGCGCTGGTTACCGATCTGGGGCCGCGCATGAGCGATGTAATTATCATGAGCATGACCGAGTTCGGCCGTATGGCGCGGCAGAACGGGAACGGCGGCACGGATCACGGGCACGCCGGCGCGATGTTCCTGTTAGGCGGAGATGTGAAGGGAGGGAAGGTGTTCGGCAAGTGGCCGGGGCTGGAGCGCGAGCAGTTGTACGAGGGACGGGATCTCGCTCTGACGTCGGACTTCCGGTCGCTGTTCGCCGAAGTGGTTGCCAAGCATCTCGGTGGCGAGCAGCTGGATCGCATCTTCCCGGGGTTCGCCGGTCGCCGCTTGGACTGGTTAGGCGTGCTCTGAGCTGTGCGCGCCGCGGCGGAGCAGAAGGCGATGGGCGTTCGTGGGGGGGGGGGACGGCGAGGCGGCTCGTCCGGAACGCGGGGGCGCGCCCATGGGAACTGAATCGCTAGCGCCGCCAGAGCCGCGCCGGGCGCTCAGCAATCGCTGAACGCGGGACCGGGGAGCGTAATCGCTAGCGCCGCCAGAGCCGCGCCAGGCGCTCGGCAATCGCCTCGCGCAAGGCGCCGGGGAGGTCTCTCCCTATCTCGCCGATCCAGTCGTCCAGATCGGGTTCCTCATGCTCCCGGCAGCGCTCGACCGGCTGCGTCCCTGCCTTGAACCACTCTCGCGCCGGATTGGGACACCATTCGTTAGCCAAGAGACCTGTCTCCGGGTCGATCACGCGCGATACCAATCCATTCGGCACCGGCCATGCCTCGCCGCTCGCGCGATCCTTCCATGCGTCACGATAGAACTCGGCCCACGCCGGCGCCGCATAACGTCCGCCGTTGGCGCCGTCGCCTAACGAGCGCGGGGCGTCGTAGCCGAACCATACTCCCGCCACGAGCGTGGGTGTATAGCCCACAAACCAGACGTCGGTCCCGTTGTTCGTCGTCCCCGTCTTCCCCGCGACCGGCCCGCGGATCCCGTAGCCGCGCACTGCACTCCCCGTCCCCCCATCGACGACGCCGCGCAGCATCGATGTCATCTGGAACGCGTCGCGTGGATCCATCACGGGGACCTTGAGTGGCTCGCTGCGATAGATCTCGCTGCGGTCGGGGAGTTCGATGCGGCGCACGAGACGCGGCGCCACGCGCCAGCCGCCGTTCGCGAACGGAGCATAAGCTGCCACTAGCTCCAGCGGCGTCACCTCGACGGCGCCTAACGCGATCGCCGGAAAGGCGCGCAGCGGTGAGCTGATGCCGTTGCGCGAGGCCACTTGCGCCACGCGCGCCTCGCCGACGCGCCGGCTCACACGCACAGTCGCCGCGTTGGCCGAGTGCGCCAGCGCGCTGCGCAGCGTGACACGGCCGTAATACTCGTCGCCGTAGTTGGCAGGTGTCCACTCCTGATCGCCGAGCGAGACTGTCACCGGCTCGTCGTCTACGAGCGAGGCGGGAGTCATCCCGATCTCCAACGCGGCGGCGTACACGAACGGCTTGAACGCCGAGCCGGGCTGACGCCGCGCCGCCAGCGCGCGATTGAATGCGCCGCGCACATAACGCCGCCCTCCCACGAGCGCTCGCATGTCACCTGTGCGCGGATCCAGCGCCACCAGGGCCGCCTGCAGCTCCCCCTCTTCAGCATCCTCGCTCCACCACGACGTCGCGTTCTCGATGCGCTCGGCGCGCCGCCTAACGACTCGCTCGGCTATCCGCTGCACCTGCGCATCGATCGTCGTGTACACAGTCACGTTGCCGCGCTCGTATCCCCGGCCGCCGCGCCGAGCACGCAGCAAGGAATCCACCATACTGCGCACTGCGTCGAGCGCGTACGACTCGCTGGGCAGCGTGGGGCTCCATCCCCGGTCCGCGACCTCCAGAGGCTCGTCCTGCGCGATGCGCACATCCACGGGATCGGCCTTCCCTTCCCGCTCCATGAGACCCAGCACGAGGTTGCGCCGCGCCAGGGCACGCTCGTAGTCGCGCCGCGGCGTGTACGCCGAGGGCCCCTTGGGAAGCGCGGCAAGCATCGCCCCCTCGGCCAGCGACAGATCGCGCACGCGTTTCCCGAAGAGGTCGCGGCTCGCGGCCTCCACACCATAGGTCCCGTTGCCAAGGTAGATCGCGTTCAGGTACAGCGCGAGGATCTCATCTTTGGTCAGGCGGCGCTCGAGGAGCCGGGCCAGTCGCAGCTCGAGAAGCTTGCGACCCAACGAACGCTCGATCCACGCGCCGTTGCGCCCCGCGAGGAACGTGTTGCGCGCGACCTGCATCGTTATGGTGCTGAAGCCTTCGCGGACGCCTAACGAGGCAACGTTGCGCACTACGGCGCGGCCCACACCCCGCCAGTCCAACCCGTCGTGCTCGTGGAAACGGCGGTCCTCGGTCGCGATGAACGCGTCGCGCACGTGCCGCGGCACCGCGCGCAACGGCACGTTCACACGCTTGATCGCCGTCAGCCGCCCGAGCAGCTTGCCGTTGCGGTCCAGGATACGGCCACCTTCGCTCGGCTGATAGCCGCGGATCTCAACGGCCGAAGGACAGCTGCGCCAGCCGCACGTAGCGATCCACGCGTCCAGTGCAACCACTAGGCTTGCGGCCGCGACGAGTCCGCCCACGACCAGCTTCTGGCGACGAGTCCACACCCCAGGGCGGTTCCACAGCTCGCGCAAGCGAGCCGCGCTGCGCCCCATCGCTTTGCCACCGAACATGGCGCACGACCGCGAAAAGAGACGTCAGTTAGATACGCAAGGTGGTTGCCGTGGTTTCCTCACCTCGCACATCGCCTAAAACCTCCACGCTCGCAGCACTTCCAGCGCCCTGTCCACGGCCACAAGCTCGTCGTCGCGCCGCGCGCGTGCCCGCAGCGCCTCGTACGCGTCGATCGCGACGTCCACCATTTCGTAGTCACGCTCGGCGCCCGCGACAGCCGCCGCGTTGTCAGCCACGTTAGCTAACGCCAGCGTGTCCTCCGGAAAGCGCGTCGCAACCTGCTGCCAGCGGCCTACTCGCGAGCGCGGGTCCGACTCGCTCAAAGCCCAGAGGTGCCACGCCCCGCGCTCGGCGGGGTCGGCGGCGATGGCGCGATTGGCAAGCTCGCCGACCTTCTCGGGACCGGCGCCCAACAGCCAATAGCAGTTGGCGAGCCTGACGAGCACACGCGAGTCGTTAGGCATCACGCCCGCGACCACCTCGAGCAGCGGGGCCGCGATATCCGGCTCGTCACTATAGTGCTCCGCCGCCTGGGACACTTCCTCCGGCGTCGCCCCCTGCGCCAGTGTGTGGAGCGCCGATCGCAGGTCGTGCCCGGAGGGCCGGGCGCGCGCCTCGCTTACCGTCGCGGCGATGGCCTGCAGCAAAGCCGGATCTCGCATGGCGCGAATGTTAGCGCGCCGCTGCCACTCGGTCACCCACCGGCTGGTTGCGTCGGGGAGCGAGGGACGTCATTAAGTAGGTAACACGTGCGCGCTGAGCGCTTGCGCGCCGTGAAAACCGGTGTAATACTCGTAGCAACCGCTGGCGACGATGGCTGTCGCCCCCGGGCCCGCAACGCACCGATTGCCGGCAGCAAACTTGCTCTGGAAGGTGTTAGCGGGAGGTTCGCCGAGCGTGAAGTCGGTTCCCGCGGCTCCGTGTGACGGGGCCGCCTCACGCGGCAGCGTCCGGTTCGTGCGACCTTCGCACGCCGCGTTACAGCTCTTCGATTAAGCCTTAGCAACTCGGGCGTTCTGGCGTGTGCCGGTGGCACACGGCGCCCCTTTATTTCGACGCACTCTGATTGCCTAACAACTGCGCGCCTAACGCCACGTTCAGTGGCCCGGTCGCGCCGGCCTTACCCACAGTGACGCTTTCCCACACATGACAGAACGTCGCCGCCCGTATCGTCGCGGACGCCGGGGACAACCTCGGCCGCCAGCGGAGCGCTCCCACTCCGAGTCCAATCCCTACCGCGACACCGACTCACCTCCTGACGACAGAGAGGGGGAGGGGAGCAGCACCGCCGGCGAGGTGGCCACGAGCGCCGCTGTCGACGGCACGCCGGCGAGCGACTTTGCCGGCCCGGCAGCAGGTGATGATGCAGCCCCTGCGGCCCCTACGTCCCCCGCGCCTGGAGCGCCTGTAGACTCTTCAGACCCTTCAGCTACGGCACCCGGTGAGGCGCCGGACTCCGGCGAGGGGTCCGCGGCAGCACCACGAACGTTCCAGCCTCAGCAGCAGAGTCAGCGACCCGAGTTCCAGCGACGGGAAGGTGGCGCTGACTTCTACAATCGCAACGGACGTCGCGGTCGGCGTCATCGCGGCCGCGGCCGGCGCGATTTTCAGCAGCAGGGCCCGCCGCAACCCATCGTCGCGGACGCTGAGACGCTCGGTTGGTTCGAGCCGTCGCGGGAGGGGGGATTCATCCGGCGCGCTGGAAACAGCTATCTCGCGGACCCGGGAGATGCCTGGGTACCTCCGCATATCGTTAGGCAGCAGTCCTTGCGTCATGGAGATACAATTGCGGCCAAGACAGGCCACGATCACCGGGGCCGCGTGGTTGTGTGCGAAGTTGCGACGATCAACGGCCTGAATCCCGAGATCCTAACGCGCCGCCCGGATTTCCAGTCGTTGACTGCAACTTATCCGGAAAAGCGCATAACGCTCGAGACGGGGAGACCGGCAAAGGGTGGGCCGGAACTGACTCGCCGTTGCATCGACATCATGGCGCCCATCGGTTTCGGGCAGCGCGCCCTGATAGTGGCTCCGGCCCGAGCGGGCAAGACGATGCTTCTCCACGCCATCACGGAGGGGATCGCGATCAATCACCCGGAAGCTGTTCTGCTGATCCTGCTGGTCGATGAGCGGCCGGAGGAGGTGAGCGAGGCAATCTCGTGGGGAGTAGGTGAGGTGATCGCCTCTTCGTTCGACCAGCCCGCGGCGCGTCACGTGGAAGTGACGGAGATGACGATGGAGCACGCGCGCCGGCTCGTGGAGATGGGTCGCGACGTAATCATCGTACTGGATTCGCTGACACGCATGGCGCGGGCGCACAACACCGCCGAGCGCGGCACCGGGCGCACGTTATCGGGCGGCCTCGACGCGACGGCGATGGCGAAGCCCAAGGCCTTCTTCGGATCGGCTCGCGCGGTGCATCCCAAGGACGGCGGCGGGAGCCTAACGATTATCTCTACGGCGCTCGTCGAGACCGGCTCGCGCATGGACGACGTGATTTTCGAGGAGTTCAAGGGGACCGGCAACTCCGAGATCAAGCTGGATCGCTCGCTGTCCGAGAAGCGTATCTTCCCGGCGTTCGACATCGCGGCGAGCGGGACCCGCCGCGAAGAGAAGCTGTATCGCAGCGATCAGATCGAGGCGATTTACACGCTGAGGCGCGGCCT
>JBQTJS010000349.1:0-2631 GCA_052386875.1 Gemmatimonadaceae bacterium | reverse complement strand
GCGCCGCTACTACTCCGCACTGACGCTGACACGCATCCGGATAACCACGGCCGTCCAGGAGCGCGCGTTAGGCACGGCCGACGCGGTCCTCGCCGCTGAGTCGTTCGCTGCCGGCCAGACACTGCTCGTGCTCAACGCCGATAACTACTATCCTGTGGATGCGTACCGCGCCCTGCGTACGTTAGGCGCTGCCGGCCTCGTTGCGTTCGACCGCGGTGCGCTCGTCGCCGGCGGGGCCATCCCCGCCGAACGAATCGCAGAATACGCGCTGGTGCAGACGGATGAGCACGGAATGCTGCGGCGCATCGTCGAGAAGCCGGATGCTGCGACGCTCCAGCGCTGGACGGCGCCGGCGCTCGTCAGCATGAACCTTTGGGCCCTGCCGAGCGAGATCTACGCAGCCTGCCGCGCCATCGGGCCATCGGCGCGTGGAGAGCGTGAGCTACCCGGCGCGGTGCAGTACTGCATCGATCGCTACTGCGTCGAGTTCCGCGCCGTACCCATGCGCGGCGCTGTTCTCGACCTCTCCAGCCGGCGCGATGTCGCCGAGGTGGCGGCACGACTCGCCGGCGTGCGGCCGGTGCTGTAAAAATCACTTGAGCAGCCGCCGCCTTACGGGAATGTCGCCGGCATCAACAACGCTCCGATCTCGACCGTACTGCCTCGCGTTGTTTCCAGTCGAATCGCTGAGTGCTGTTGTGCCGTCAGTTCCGAGCAAGACAACACTGCCGGTTCAGGCGAACGTTCTATTGGAGTCGACGGACAGTGGCCTTCGCCTGTCAGCAACAGACCTGGATACTGCTGTCAGTCAGGAGTTCCGTCGCCCGGAGACTACGATCGCCTTGATGCCGATCAGCGCGCCGCGTTCCGCCGGTGTGCGATCGTAGCGCGGACGTGGTGCCGGGGATACGCTACCGGTCGTGAACTCGGCACCACTTAAAAGCCGGCTGCGGGAACCGGATTGTTGGGCGGGAGTGCAGTCGCTCCCGCGTGAGGCGCTTGCCGTCCGGCGCGCGCAGCTGGAGAGATGTGAGCGCGCGCTAATTGCCGCAAGCTCCGCCGGCGCCGTTGCGCGCGGCTTCGTCCCCGGGCGCATCGAGGTGCTCGGTAAACATGTTGACTACGCCGGAGGTCGCAGCGTGTTATGCACTGTCGATCGCGGCATCGTCTTCGCGGCCGCGCCGCGAGCCGAGCGCGCAGTGTGCGCGATCGACGTGGGCCGTGAAGAGTCGCGCTGGGTGGCGTTTGGCGGCGAGCCTAACGCGAGTGCTGACTGGTCCACGTATATCGCTGCAGTCGCCAGGCGACTCGCGCGCGACTTTCCTGACACGCGTTTCGGTTGCACTGTCGCCTTCAGCAGCGACCTGCCGCCCGATGCGGGATTGAGCAGCTCGAGCGCGCTGGTAATTGCCACATATCTCGCACTCGTCGGGTGCGATGCCGCTGCGAAGGCCGCAGCGACGGCGGGGCTGGGGCCTGTGCCGGTGCGGGGGCTGGACTCGCAGGGCGCGCTCGCGGAGTACCTCGCTGCCGTCGAGAACGGCCGCCCGTGGGGCGACTTCGCCGGCGACGCCGGAGTCGGCACGTTAGGCGGCAGTCAGGACCATACTGCACTTCTCTGCTGCAAGCCGGACACACTCAGCCGCTTCGCGTTCTGCCCGGCGCGGCATCTGGCGGACCACACTTTCCCGGCCGGCCTGACCTTCGTCGTGGGAGTGAGCGGTGTGCATGCCGCCAAAGCGGGTGCCGCCCGGGACCTCTACAATCGCGCCTCGTTAGGTGCCGCCGAAGCCGCTCGGCTCTGGCGCGCCGCGACAGGCGACGCCGCTGCGCGCACACTCGCCGACGTGCTGCGTGCTACGAGCGGCGATCCGGCTCCCGTTCGTGCGGTACTCCGCGAATCGGACACAACGAACTTCGCGCCGAGCGAGCTGCTGCAGCGCTTCGATCAGTTCGTAGTGGAGAGCGTGCTACACGATCGCGCCGCCGCGGCGCTCGACGCCCGGGATTGGCAGGCGTTCGCGGCCGCGGCCGCGGAGTCGCATCGAGCCGCTGAAGAGCTGCTCGGCAACCAGGTTCCGGAAACGCGCGCTCTCGTCAGGTTGGCGCACGATGCGGGCGCGATAGCGGCATCGGCGTTCGGCGCCGGCTTTGGCGGCAGCGTATGGGCGCTTCTCGCCACTGACGCGGCTGCTGACTTTATGGGACGCTGGCGATCGCGTTATGCAAACGCATTCCCCAGTGCGGCCGGTGCCGCCGCTTTCTTCGCAACGCGGCCTTCGCGGGCCGCACACTACGTTACCCACGAATCGGAGCTGCAAGCATGACGGATGATCGAGCACTGTCGCGGCGCGAGTTGATGCGGCGCGCGGCATTGAGCGGGATGGCCGCCGGACTCGCCACCGTTGGATTCTCCGGCGAGGCCGCTGCCGCTCCCGGGGCCGACGCCGACGCTCCGTCGCCAGGTGCCGCGGACGACGGCGCGCGCGAGTCCGTGGCGCACCTCGCCGATACCATGATCGGCGTTCCCTTCGAGAAGCGCGACGTCGTGCGCATCGCGATAGTCGGAACGGGCTTGCGCGGCCGCTCCGTGCTGGGCGAATGGTTAGGCGTCGACGGCGTGCGCATCGC
>JBQTJS010000348.1:0-4322 GCA_052386875.1 Gemmatimonadaceae bacterium | reverse complement strand
GCCAAGATCGCGAACGTGATGCTGGGCTGGCCGATGTGGCAGACGTTGCTCGTCTGCGCCGGGCTCAATATTGCGTTCGCGGCGACGAGCGGTCTCTGGGGCGTGCTCGTCACCGACTTTATCCAGTTCGGCATCGCGATGACGGGTTCCTTCGCGGCCGCATACTTCGCGCTGCAGCAGCCTGAGGTCGGCGGTCTCACGGGCCTCGTGCAGCGTCTCGATCCGGCGACGCTCAACCTCTTCCCGGATTTCGGCAACTGGAGCCTAACGCTGGCGATACTCATCATACCGCTGACCGTGCAATGGTGGTCCGTGTGGTATCCGGGGGCGGAGCCCGGCGGCGGGAGTTACATCGCGCAGCGCATGCTTGCATCGCGCAGCGAGCGCGACGCCATGGCGGGCACACTCTTTTTCAACATCGCGCATTACGCGCTGCGGCCCTGGCCCTGGATCATCGTGGCGCTCTCCTCGCTGCTCGTCTATCCGCAGCTGGCGGATATCGCTCGCACTTTTCCGCACGTCGACCAATCGCTCATCGGCCATGACATGGCCTATCCGGCGATGCTGCGGTTTCTCCCCGTCGGCTGGTTAGGCTTGATGGTCGCAGCGCTGCTCGCAGCGTATGTCTCGACAATGTCGACGCATCTCAATTGGGGAACGTCGTATCTTGTGCACGACCTCTACCGCCGCTTTGTCAAGCCGGGAAGAGAAGAGCGGCATTACGTTGCGGTAGGGCGCATCGTTACGGCCCTGCTGATGCTCGTCGCTGCGTCCATCACGTTCGTGCTCGAGACGGCGCAGGAGAGCTTCAACCTGCTCCTTTCCATCGGCGCCGGTACCGGACTGCTGTACCTGTTGCGTTGGTTCTGGTGGCGCGTGAGCGCCTGGAGCGAAGTCGCGGCGATGGCAAGCTCCTTCGTCGTCGCGTTAGGCTTCTTCATCGCGGCCAAGTCGGGGGCGCTCATTCCGTCGCATGTCACCCTGCTCATCTCGGTGGCAATCACGACCGTCGTCTGGCTCGCCGTCACGTTCCTGGCGCCGACGACCGATCGCCCGACGCTGCGCCGCTTCTACGAGTTGGTGCGCCCCGCGGGCCCGGGTTGGGCAGACCTGCGCGCGGAGAGCGGAATCACCGCTTCACCCGACTCGCTCCCCACTGCGCTCCTCAGCTGGACACTCGGCTGCGCCTTTGTGTACGCCGCGCTCTTCGGCGCCGGAAGCCTGCTCTATGGGCGCACGGCGCAGGGACTTGTGTTTGCTGTCGTCTTCGTCGTCAGCGGCATTGCACTGCTGCGGATTGTGCCGCGGATGTGGGCGGCGAGCGCCAGATAGGTCAGCCGCTGCCTAACGCCTGGGCTAAGCTCCGAGCGGATCAAATGGACGGCACAGCCGGCGCAATCGTAGTCCGTCGGCCACTCCTCTCGCACCGCGATAGCCAGCTCAGCCGGCCTCATCCGCTCCGATGAGTTTCCGAGCCGGAAACAGTCAATGGGTCAACTCCAACGCGGAGATCACAGTGTCCACGACCCAGACCACGCCTACCTTAAGGAATTCCGGCACGCAGCCGGCAACCCGGCACAAGCTCTTTGTGAACATCCCGGTGGCCGAACTGCAGCGCTCGATTGACTTCTTCGAAGCGCTCGGCTTCACCTTCAACCAGCAGTTCACAGACGCGACCGGCACATGTATGCTCGTGGGCGAAGACGCGTACTTCATGCTCCTCGCGCGCGAGCGATTCAAGGATTTCGCAAAACGCCCAGCGGGCAACCCCACCGATGAGACAGCCGCGCTATACGCTATCAGCGTCGCCAGCCGCACCGAGGTCGACACCATGGTGAACAAAGCCATCGCCGCCGGCGGCTCGCGCGCCACAGACCCGCAAGATCACGGCTTCATGTATCAGTGGAGCTTCTACGATCCTGACGGTTACCACTGGGAAGTATTCTGGATGGATCCGGCGTCAATCCAGAATTGATACGGAGTCGATGATGAAATTTCGACGATTTGAATCGGTAGTCGCCCTAACGACGCTCATGGCGACGCCTCTCCTCGGGCGGGCTCAGGAAGCGCCCGCCCAGAAATCAGTGCCGCACAAAACCGGACACGTCCCGGCTAACGGCGTCAACTATTACTATGAAATCCATGGCCGCGGCGAGCCGCTGCTCCTTTTGCATGGCGGTCTCGGGTCGATCGACATGTTCGGACCCGTGCTGCCGGCGCTCGCGAAGCATCGCCTGGTCATCGGCGTCGACCTCCACGGCCATGGCCGCACAGCGCTGGGTGACCGACCCATCAGCCACACTTCCATGGGCGATGACATGGCTACCGTCCTCTCATCGCTCGGCTACCGGCAGATAGATGTACTCGGCTATTCCATGGGCGCCGGCGTGGCTTTCAGGCTCGCCGTGCAACACCCGTCCTTCGTTAGGCGCCTGGTGCTCGCGTCCGCAGGCTACTCGACGGACGGCTTCTATCCCGAGATGCTGCCCATGCAGGCGCAGGTGGGCGCGGCGATGGCGGAGGCAATGAAGGAGACGCCGATGTACAAGTCGTACGTCGCTGTCGCGCCACGCCCGCAGGATTTCCCCAAGCTGCTGGACCGCATGGGCGAGCTAATGCGCCAGCGCTTCGATTGGTCCGAAGATGTGAAGAAGCTCCAGATGCCCGTCATGCTTATTTTCGGCGACAGCGATATGTTTCGCCTGGAGCACGTCGTGCAGTTCTACAAGCTCCTCGGCGGCGGACAGAAGGACGCCGGGTGGATGCGCGAGCACATGTCGAAGAATCGGCTCGCGATCCTGCCTAACCTGACACACTACGAGATGTTCATGTCACCTTCGCTCGTGACGACGGCGCTGCCGTTCCTCAACGGCGATACAAGCGCGCCGTCCTGGGCCGAGCAGGTGAAGAAGTGAGTGCACCGTTCTACACCGAAATAGCATACGAAGAATGACTCCTGCAGCACTACTCGAACTGCACCGGCCCGCCCTCACAGGGCACTGCTACCGCATGCTCGGCTCCCTCGTGGAGGCCGAGGACGCTGTGCAGGAGACGATGCTCCGCGCGTGGAAAGCGATGGACCGGTTCCGCGAGCAGTCGTCGCTCAAGACGTGGCTTCATCGGATCGCGACGAATGTCTGTTTGGATGCGATCACGTCGAGCAAGCGCGCGCGCGTTAGGCCGATGGACGTGTCACCGGAACCGGCGCAGCTGGCCGACGGTCTCGAGCTGAAGCAGCAGCCGCGCGAGCACTGGGTGGAGCCGATTCCGGACGCGCTCGCCCTGCCGGCGGAAAATGAAGCGGATCCCGCAGAACGAACGATCCTGAAGGAGAGCATCCGCTTGGCGTTCGTCGCGGCGCTGCAGTATTTGCCGCCGCGGCAGCGGGCGGTACTGCTATTGACGCAGGTGCTCAACTGGTCCGCGGCGGAGACGGCGGAGGCGTTGGCCATGAGCGTTGCGGCGGTGAACAGCGCGCTACAGCGGGCGCGCGCGACGCTGGAGACGCGCAATCCGGCGGTGGTGCCGCGCGACCTCACGCCGGAGCAGCAGGAGTTGTTGGAGCGCTACGCGGACGCGTTCGAGCGGTACGACGTGGATGCCCTAACGACGCTCTTGCACGAGGAGGCGACGATGTCGATGCCGCCGTACGAACTGTGGCTCAAGGGGCGCGCGTCGATCGCTCGCTGGATGCTCACTTATGGGATCGGGTGTCGCGGCTCACGGCTCGTTAGGTTGCCCACGGCTTGCGGCGGCTCGCCGGCATTCGCACAATACCGGCAGGGTGGGTCGCAGCCGTGGGGGATCCTGCTGCTGGAGCTGGACGGCGCCAGGATCACTCGGCTCAACTACTTTCTGGATGTCGAGACCCTGCTTCCGCGCTTCGGCATGCCGCTGCGGTTGAGCGCCTAACGCGAGTCTCGGCGCCGACACTTCGCATAGCCCCGGCCCATATCCTGCGAACAGGCGCGATATCCAAGGCGGTGATCCTCGGCCGCGGACTCGGCACTCGCATGCAGGCCGCCGATCCCGGCGCCGCGCTCGACCCTGAGCAAGCGAGAGCGGCCGCTGCCGGCGTAAAGACTATGATGCCGCTCGCCTACGGACGCCCCTTTCTCGATTGGGTGCTGAGCGCGCTCGCCGATTCCGGCATTCGCGAGGTTTGCCTCGTCATAGGTCCTGAGCACGACGCGGTGCGCCGCTACTACTCCGCACTGACGCTGACACGCATCCGGATAACCACGGCCGTCCAGGAGCGCGCGTTAGGCACGGCCGACGCGGTCCTCGCCGCTGAGTCGTTCGCTGCCGGCCAGACACTGCTC
>JBQTJS010000347.1:0-6243 GCA_052386875.1 Gemmatimonadaceae bacterium | reverse complement strand
TCAGGCTCGATCGAAACGACGACTTCAACGAGGACTCCGATGGAGATACCGATTCGGATTCCGACGTCGACACCGATCGCGAGGGCCGCGAGCACTTCGTCTTCCACGATGGACCACTGGTCGTCGTGCTGCCGTTGGACGGCAACTTTGCCACCGTCGTCACACGCGCGATCCCGGAGGGGGAGTTCGACGAGCTGGAACTGAGGATTCGCTCGGTGCGACTGCGGGGAACGTTCGATCGTGAGCCGTTCGACGTCACGCTCAGGGTCAACACCCGGCTCGAATTCGATTTCGATCCACCACTCTTCATTGGTCCAGAGACTGAGCGCGTGCAGATCAGAATCGCTGTCAACCCGGTGCGGTGGCTGCGCGAGCGTGATGGCTCGTTGGTGAACCCGTTCTCGCTCGAGACGAACGAAGATCTGCGCGCGCGCGTGCGTGCTCGGATCATCCGGTCCTTCCGCGTGTTCGAGCACGATCGTCGACACAACGACGGCTGAGCCGCTGCAGTGTCGTTAGGTCACTGAAAACTGGCCTAGCGTCGGATGTAGGGCACCGCAGTATCACGCGGTGCCTGATGCTGTATCGGAATGAGCCCGACGGACCCAATGTCATCGCCAGACAGTCGGTCGGGCTCGTCGTCGAGCCGGCGGTTCGGCCCGAGCGAGTACACGGTAACTCGCCGTTGGCCGGCTGACCGCGGACCGAGATAGAGCCAATAGGCTACCCCCCAAGGATCGATAGCGAAGCGCCGTCGCTGCGCCATCTCGGTTGGGGTAGCACCTGCGCACTGCGCCGCGTGGAAAGCGCGGACTCCATCCCACGCGAGGTAGCCGTCCTCGACGGCGGTCCACACGCGCTTATGCACTCGGCCGCCGCGCTCGAAGCGCGATGTTTTCACGTCCTCGGAGGCGAGATCGTGCAGTAGTGCATCGGCCTCAATACGCGCGCAGGCTAATCGTTCGCGGTCTTGAGGGGCGCGACGTACAGCGCTGAGCTGAGTGAGACCTAACGCGGCTGCCAGCGTGCCGACACTGGCGAGGGCAAAGGTTGCGCTGGGTGGACGAGCCGAGGCAAAGAAAAGTGCCCCGGCGAGGGCTTCAATCCACTCGCCGGTGAAGTCGACCGGATACGACGCCAACAGGACAACGGACGCTACGAACCACGGAATCAGGGCGCTACTGGGCGGCGTTAGGCGTAGCCGCGCGAGCAGGCTCGCCGCGCGCACTATGACTGGACTGCGCGCCGCAAGCGCGCTGCGCGCGAGCGCCGTCCCGATTGGAAGCACAACCCCAAAAGCGAACAGAACCGCCGAGAGGATCCATTTGGGCTTGCCAAAAACGTCCGCGAAGTTGTGGAGCGTAGTCTCCTGCTGGGTGTTATGCTCGAGGAAAACGGCTGGCGGCGTATAGCCGAGCAATCGCTGACCCCAGCTCATCTCTTCCAGAGCGACGAATAAGCAGAAGAGCGCGACAACCAGGTCGCCGGGGCGACGTGCGATGATGGCAGCCCAGCCACGAAACGCCGCCGCCGCGAAGAAGAGTGTGACCGTCCACCATTCCACGACACGGTCTTCTTGCATCAGCGCGGCGTATGTATCAGGTCGCAACTGCGCCAATGCAAGGATGCCTCCCACCCAGGCCGCTGCAGCGACGTGGAATAGCGGCGACACGCCGCGCCACGGGCGTTCGATGGACTCAGGCACCGTGCTCGTCTCGTGGCCGCGGCGCGATGCCTAACGTGTCCACGCGGGAGTCAAGCTCGCGGGTGTCAACCGGCTTAGTCGCTATGGTGCACGCACGATGGGTCATGTTTTGTCATCACCGCGCCTAGTGGCTGTAGCCTATGCATTGCACGCCTCGCGTGGATTATTTGGTAGTAGCGCCGGGAAGGAAAGTGCGGTACTCGCAGGTGGGCGCAGGCTCAAACGGCTGAGGGCGCACGATATCTGCTACTGAGGAAGCCGCTCATGCTCGAGACTCTTATCGTCGTGCTAAAGACTCCGCAACGTCGGCGCCGCCGGAATCTCCTCGCGTACACTCTCCGGCTCCGGCGTGAAATCCTCCCCCGGATTGATGAACCGGTCGTGCTCCACACCATACTGCCGATCGTACAGCTGCCGGTAACGCCCGCCTAACGCGAGCAACGACTGATGCGTTCCGCGCTCGACGATCTCCCCCTCCTCCATCACAAGAATCTGATCCGCGCTCTCGATTGTCGACAGCCGATGCGCGATCACGAAAGTCGTGCGGCCGCGCCGCAACGAGCGCAACCCGTCCCGGATGAGCGCCTCGCTCTCGCTATCCAAGCTCGATGTCGCCTCGTCCAGCAGCAGGATCCGCGGATCGGCCAGAATCGCCCGCGCGATCGCAACGCGCTGCCGCTGACCGCCGGAGAGCTTCACCCCGCGCTCACCGACAACGGTGTCGTAACCCTTCTCGAACTTGTCAATGAATTCGTCCGCGTGCGCAATGCGCGCCACCGCGCGCACTTCGGCGTCGCTCGCGTCGGGGCGCGAATACGCGATGTTCTCGCGGATCGTCCCGTCGAAGAGGAAGTTGTCCTGCATAACGACGCCGAGCCGGCTCCGGTAATCGTCCAGGCGCAGTTTCGCGAGATCCTGGCCGTCCACTATTACAGTGCCGCTGTTCGGCCGGTTGAATGCCATCACCAGACCTATCAATGTGCTCTTCCCCGCACCGCTGGAGCCTACCAGTGCTGTGGTCGTCCCCGCCCGCGCGTGAAAGCTCACATCGCGCAGTACCGGTACGCCCTTCGAGTACGCGAACGACACACGCTCGAACGCCACGTCACCCGTTACATCAGCCAGCGCGAGGCGTGAGAGAGCATCGCTGTCCTCGCGCGACATCTCGCGGATCTCGCGGATCCGATCCAGCCCGGCGAACGCTTCGGTTATCTGCGTCCCGATCGAGGCTATCTGTACCATCGGCGCAGCTACATACGCGACGAAGAGCACGTACATGAATAAAGCGCCTAACGTCATCGTCCCATCGAGTGTCGCACGGCCGCCGAAGAGGATAAGCAGCACTCCTATCACCCCCGCGATCACTGTCGTCGCCGCCGTAACTGCCGATGTTCCCGTGATCGTCTTCTTCACGTTCTGAAAAAGGCGCTCCACCCCCTCCGAGAATATGCGCTGCTCCCGCGGCTCGGTCGTGTACACCTTCACGATGCGGATCCCGCCGATAGTCTCGGCCAATCGGCCGGTCACCTCCGCGTTGATCTCCGAACGCTGCCTGAAGATCGGCCGCAGCCGCTTGAACGCGACGGCCATCATACCCCCGAACGCCAGCAGAACGAAGATCGTCGCCGTCGTTAGGCGCCAGTTCAAATAGAACAGCACTCCCAGCGCGATCGACGCGGTCATGAGACCCCCCGTGAGCTGCACCAGCCCGGTTCCCACTAGATTGCGGATCCCTTCGGCGTCGCTCATGATGCGCGAGATCAGCACCCCGGTCTTCGTCCCGTCGAAATAGCCCACCGGGAGCCGCAGCACGTGCGCCTGCACGTCCCGGCGTATATTCGTGATCGCGAGTTGCGCAGCCACGCTCACTACCTGCGCCAAGGCGAACGACGTGACGGCCTGCACAAGCGTCGCGGCGCCGACGACCAACGCGAATGGCACAAGCAGGTCGCCGCGACCTTTCGCAACCACATCATCGATGAGGAACTTCGAGCTCGAGGGGAGGACCAGTCCGCTGAGACGGCTCACCAGCATTAGCACTATGCCGATGCCGAGTGATTTCCTGTGCTGCCACACGAGCGCGCGCGACTCGGCCCACGCGCGCGAGAAGTTTATCGGCCTCTTTTCAGGCTTGGATGCTGTTGTCATGCCCGACAGTCTGTGTCCCGCGGAAGTTAACCGCATGCGGCGATCATCGTGCCGGCAGTTGCTCGCGCGCCGCCGGTCGTGCAGCTTGAAGCCCGAATTCGTGACATGCAAAAAGAATCAGCGGCAATCGCAGGGGCGAAGAGTGTAACGGCAAGCTCACACGTGTTTAACAGCGTGGTGCTGGAGCACAGCGACGACCCTGAGCGCCTGCGCGAGGCGGTAGTGCGTGCCAATGCCTTGCAGGCGGTGACAGAAGCGCTCGCCGAACCGATGGAATATGTGGCCGTCATCGAGACGATTGTGCGCGCGAGCATGCAGGCCACAGGAGCGCGCGCCGCCGCGCTGTTCGAACTAGAGGCCTCGCGAACAGCGCTGCGCCTCGCCTGCGCCATCGAGTACCCGAGCGACGTGGTGGCGCGCCTCCATCTTGTCCCCCTGGCGCCCCAAGCACTAGCCCACCCCGACCTGCGCGCAGGCCGCCCAGTCATATTTGAAACGCAGGGAGAGTTCGACAGCGCTTTCCCCTTCGTCGCGCCGCATGTCCGCTTCCCCGGAGCGCGGGCGCTGCTGCCGCTCCAAGCCGCGGGCGACCTCCTGGGCATCGTGGCGCTCTCTTTCGCTGTGGAGCGGCGGGTGCCGCCTAACGAGCAGGCCTGCTTGCGCGCCATCGCCCGCCAGTGCTCGCTGGCGCTTGAGCGCTCGCGCCTCTACCAGCGCGAGCTGGACGCCCGCGGCGAGGCGGAAGTAACCCGCGAGCATCTCAGTGAAGCACTCGACGCCATCAGCGACCAGCACTTCGTGTGCGACGGTCAGGGCCGTTACGTGCGCTTCAACCGCGCCGCGCGGGAGTTCTTCCGGCGCAACGGCTACGACCCGGACGAGCTGGTCGGCCAGGTGATCTGGGAACGATTCCCCCTGCTCGTCGGCGGGCCGATGTATCAGGCAATCCAGCAGGCCAGCGAGCAGCGCATCGCTGCGTCGTTCAACGCTCGCGGCCGCTACACTACGAGCTACTACGAGGGACACGCATATCCTGTCCGCGAGGGGATCGCGGTCTTCGCGCGCGACGTAACGGAGCAGCGACGTGCCGAGGAGATTGGCCAGTTCCTCGCCGACGCCAGTGCGTCTCTCGCGCAATCGCTCGACGTCGACCTCGCCATCGCCGACATCGCGCGCCGACTCGTCCCGGCCTTCGCCGATCTCTCGGCGGTCTTCGTGAGCTCCGACGACGGACGCGTGCGGCCAGTGGCGTTTGCGGGAGATGCGCACGTAGTGCAACGGCTCTGGGATAAGGAACGCAGGAGGCCCATCGCCACGATCCCGGCGCACCCGGTGCATCACGCTCTTAAACACGCTCAGCCCGTTCTGATCGAAGACATGTCCGCCGGCCGCGCGCAGCGGATCGTCCCCACCGAGCCGCTGCTGCTGCGCCTGGCCCTGGAGCTTGGCTTGACGAGCGCTGTCTTCGTCCCGCTGCTCGCGCGCGGACGCACGTTAGGCGTGCTCGCGGCTGCGACACAGCACGGCCGCGCGCGCTTCACCCCGCGCGACCGCGAGCTTGCCGAGGAGCTCGCCCGGCGCTCGGCCATCCACCTGGATAACGCGCGGCTCTTCGCTGCCGCCGAAAAGGCCCGCGAAGAAGCGGAGAACGCCAATCGCGCCAAGAGCGAGTTCCTGGCCGTTATGAGTCATGAGCTGCGCACGCCGCTCAACGCCATCGCCGGCTATACCGAGTTGCTCGAGCTGGGCCTCCGCGGGCCGGTGAGCGAGCAACAGGTGAGCGATCTACAACGCATCCGGCTCAGTCAGCGCCACTTGTTAGGTCTCATCAACGAGCTGCTGAATTTCGCGCGGCTCGATGCCGGCGGCGTGCGCTTCGAGATCCGCGATGTCGCCGTCGCCGAGATCGTCGCGGGGACGCTCTCGCTACTCGAGCCGCAGGTGCGCAAACGCGGGCTGACCTGCGTCGCCGATAATACGGAACCATCCCTGACGGCACGCGCGGACGCCGAGAAGCTGCGTCAGATCCTCCTCAACCTGTTCAGCAATGCCGTCAAGTACACGCCCACGGGTGGCGTCATCCGCGTGCGTGTGGAGGCCGGTGAAGACCGGGTCGCAATACACGTTTCCGACACCGGTGAGGGGATTCCGCCGGACAAACTGCAGTCGATCTTCGAGCCGTTTGTGCAGGTAAACCGGACACTGACGGCGTTGCACGAGGGCGTCGGCTTGGGACTCGCGATCAGTCGCGATCTGGCCCGCGCCATGGGAGGCGATCTGCTGGTTGAGAGCCGCTTGGGCCGCGGATCTACCTTCACGGTGGAGCTGAAGCGCGCGGCCGCCGCGGCCGAGTTGTCGATGGCTCGTTAGGCAGCGCTCGGCTCCGCACC
>JBQTJS010000346.1:0-2813 GCA_052386875.1 Gemmatimonadaceae bacterium | reverse complement strand
CACGACGCCGTACTTGACGGCGAACTGCACGTTGATGAGCCCGACGACGCCTAACGCCTTCGCCAGAGCGATCGTGTCGGCCTTCATCGTGGCGATCGCGTCTTCGCTGATGAGATACGGCGGCAGCACACACGCCGAGTCGCCCGAATGGATGCCGGCGTCCTCGATGTGCTGCATCACAGCGCCGATCACGACGTCCTTGCCGTCTGCCAGAGCGTCCACGTCCGCCTCGAACGCATCTTCCAGAAACGAGTCGATGAGCACAGGGCGTTCCTCGCTCACTCGCGCGGCATGTTCGAAGTACTCGCGCAGCGTGGCCTCATCATACACGATCTGCATGGCTCGGCCGCCTAACACGTACGAGGGGCGCACCAGCACGGGATAGCCGACACGCTGCGCCACACTCACAGCCTCCTCTACGCTCGTCGCCGTTCCGTTCTCCGGCTGGCGGATCCCCAGCTCGCGCGCGATCCGCTCGAAGCGGCGGCGGTCTTCGGCCATGTCGATGGCGTCGGGGGACGTCCCCAGGATCGTCACGCCGGCCGCCTCCAGCGGCCGCGTGAGCTTGAGCGGCGTCTGACCGCCGAGTTGCACGATCACACCTAACGGCTCCTCCCGCTGCACGATCTCGAGCACATCCTCGAGCGTCAAGGGCTCGAAGTACAGCTTGTCCGAGATGTCGTAGTCGGTGGAGACAGTCTCGGGGTTCGAGTTGATCATGATCGTCTCGTACCCCTGCTGTCTCAGCGCCATGACCGCGCGCACGCAGCAGTAGTCGAACTCCACCCCTTGCCCGATGCGATTGGGCCCGCTGCCGAGGATGACAACTGACTTACGGCCCGAGCGCGGCGCCTCGCTTTCGTTGTCGTAGGAGCTGTAGAGATAGGGGGTAGCCGAAGGGAATTCGCCGGCGCAGGTGTCCACCATCTTGTAGGCCGGACGTATGCCTAACGAGTGACGCCGCTCGCGCACGGCCGTCTCCGTCTCGCCGCGCAGCTCCGCCAGTTGCCGGTCGGAAAAACCCATGCGCTTCATGCGGCGCAGCGCGTCCGCAGCGACGTCCGGGAGCCCTACATACCAAGCCTCCGCCTCGAGCAGCTCGCGCATCTGCGCCAGGAACCATGGATCTACGGCAGTGAGGTCGTAGATATCCGCATCGGTCAACCCCTGCTGCATTGCGCGCTTTATCTGGAAGATGCGCTCCGGCGTGGCCTGCCTGAGCGCGCCGCGCAGTGCTTCCGGCGTCTCGTCCGCAAGGCGGTCGTCCTGATGCCGCGCCGCGGTGACCCAGCCGGCTCGCCCGATCTCCAACGCCCGGAGGCCTTTCTGCAGAGCTTCCTTGAACGTGCGTCCGATCGCCATCGATTCACCGACTGACTTCATCTGCGTGGTGAGACGCGGATCTGTCTTGGCGAACTTCTCGAAGGCGAAGCGCGGGCACTTGACGACGACGTAATCGAGCACGGGCTCGAACGAGGCCGGCGTCGTCTTGGTTATGTCGTTAGGGATCTCGTCCAGCCGGTAACCGACAGCCAGCTTGGCCCCGATGCGCGCGATAGGGAAGCCGGTCGCTTTGGAGGCAAGCGCCGATGAGCGCGAGACGCGCGGATTCATCTCGATGACAACCATCTCGCCGTCGCGTGGATTCACGGCGAATTGGATGTTACACCCGCCGGCTTCTACGCCCACCTCCCGGATCACCGCGCACGCGGCGTCACGCATCACCTGATACTCGCGGTCGCTGAGCGTCATGGCCGGAGCGACCGTGATCGAATCGCCCGTGTGGATGCCCATCGGATCGAGGTTCTCGATGGAGCAGACGATGACGACGTTATCAGCGAAGTCGCGCATGACCTCGAGCTCGAACTCCTTCCAGCCTAACAGCGATTGCTCGATCAGCACCTGATGCACCGGCGATTCGGCGAGGCCGCGCTTGACGATGGCCTCGAACTCGTCACGGTTGTACGCGACGCCCCCGCCGGATCCACCTAACGTGAACGACGGCCGGATGACCGCCGGGAATCCGGTCTCACCGGTAATCTCCAGCGCCTCCTCCAGCGACTGCGCTGTGCGACCGCGGGGCGTCTTGAGCCCGATGCGCCGCATGGCAGCGCCGAACTCGTGCCTGTCTTCGGCGATCTTGATGGCACGCGCCTTGGCTCCGATCAGCTCCACGCCATGAGCCGCAAGCACTCCTTTCTCGGAGAGCGCCATTGCCACGTTGAGTGCCGTCTGCCCGCCCATTGTCGGCAGCAGCGCATCGGGCCGCTCCTGGGCGATGATTAGCTCGACGTACTCCGGCGTCACGGGCTCGACGTAAGTGCGCTGCGCGATCTCTGGGTCCGTCATGATCGTCGCCGGATTGGAATTGACGAGGACGACCTCGTATCCCTCTTCCCGCAGCGCTCTTGCCGCCTGGGTCCCCGAATAGTCGAACTCCGCCGCCTGGCCGATGACGATCGGCCCCGAGCCAATCACAAGAATGCGATGCAGGTCGTTGCGGCGGGGCATGCTGTCCAGGCGTTAGGTGTTAGGCGGAGCGGGGGCGGACTCCGGCGCGTACCGCACACGCGCCACATCAGCCTCCACCATGAGCGTCACCAGCTCGTCGAACGACGTGCGCGGCACCCAGCGCAGCTCTTCGCGCGCCCGCCGCGCATCCGCCACGAGCACGCGATCGTCCCCCGGACGAAACAAGCGTTCGTCCTGGGTCACGTGCGCGCGATAATCTAGCGCCACGGCCGCAAAAGCTCGCGCGCAAAACTCGCGCACCGAGTGCGCCTCTCCAGTACCGAAGACGTAGTCCCTCGCTT
>JBQTJS010000345.1:0-2998 GCA_052386875.1 Gemmatimonadaceae bacterium | reverse complement strand
AGCTTGACACCCGGCCCTTCCGCGCGCCGCTCGGGGGCCACTTCGGAACGCGGCGGCGCCTTGAGCACGCTCCGCGCATCGCGCACGTACGGCCGAGTGCGACCCTTGGCCGGTGCTCCCCGCTGCGGCACGCTCGCGGTCCCCGGCCGCTTGGGCCCCGAGCGGCCGAGCGCTGCAGGCGATTCGCGTTCACCGTAACGGATCACGTAACGCGCATCTGCCGGAAGGACACGCGCGACAACCACGTCCAATGGGGCGTCAGCAACGCTCACTGTAACCGGCGCCGTGAGATCCACATCGTACGCCCGGATGTCGACGCCGAGCCGGGTGGATAATTGCGAAAGCACGCGTCCCCGAGGTACCTGATCAGCGCGCAGAGAAAGCCGCTGCCTATCACGCGAGAAGGTGATCAAGGCGTTAGGCGGCTGCGCCGGTAACGCGAGGGTCGCCAGTGTTGTAGCGACGAAGAGTGCGCCGCCTACCGCGGCGCTCGCCCGAAACCGCTTTCCCATGGCCGCACCTCCACCGATGCCGAGTGAGGCGGTTGGCTCGCCGTTCCGTTCAGTATGTTGCGCCAGCCTCACCCTGGCCACATTCTGCAGCTCAGTGCTGGCTTTGTACACTCGGGGAACTACTAGTACTCTCCCCCGCCCCGCCAAGCAACGCCCGTGGGCGCTGGTCCCCACTTGAACGGGGACGGGGGGAGTTCGTTCGACAAGAAGTGACTAAGGTTTCACGCGGCCGCCCGTTGTGCCGCATCCTTTGACTGCCGTTTGCGGTGCGACGCATTTCACTGTCAGCTTGAGGCCGTTGACTTGCTGTTCGCCCGCACGCAGTCCCCGATCGGCGGTCGGCGCGAGCGTGCGTGAGCCGGCGGGCAAGCGGGCGAGGCGCACGTCGAAGGCGACTCCAAAGCGCGCGCGCACGCAAGTGACTCCCGACGTGGCGCTGAATGCCACTTCGCAGGCAGCCCCCGCGCTCGCTTCGGCGAGCTTGACCGACCCGCTGATGCCGATCCACGTCCCACCTGCTGCGTTTTCGCCGCGCTCGTAGTACGCCGCGTGGGCGCCGCGGAACGGCGCGCCGGAGCCCGTGATGGGGCCCATGCTGGCCGGATGCAGCACTTGCGTCACGTTGTCGGGGGCGCTGACCATGACGACCTGCAGCACGTTGGTGACTTTGCGCCATGCGATGAGCGTGCGAGTCGTTAGGCCGTCTGTCACGTTAGGCAGTGCTATGGTCGTTGCGTGGACGAACGCGTCGTACACCTCTCTCCGGCTGTTGTTCAAGACGACGAGCTGCGACGGGGTCATGCCGCCGGCAATTGCAACCGCGGCCCAGCCGAATTCGGTGCCGCGCACATTGTCGCCGTTGCTGGCCGCGTCTTTGGCAAGCGCGTCGAAGGTGCTCGCGAGCGGCGAGTCCGCCGTCGATGACGGCTCCTGGGGAGAGTCGACGCAGGCGCCGGCCAGAAGCAGAACGCCGGCAACCGCCGCGCGCCCTACTCGGCCGCTTGCGAGCGATCGTATCGCGATGTCCACGGTAATCTCGACACGGGTGGGAGACTGTACCCTGACCGGCCGCTAAGTGCAACGGATGACGAGCCTTGCGCGACAGGACTAGCTCGTTGCGCGAGGGAGCCGTGGCGTGCAACGCCAATCGGCGCCGGCGCCGATGTCGCGCCGCAGTTGCGCGGGAAGCCGCGGGGCGAGTCGCATGTAGCGGTCAACGAGCACGGTCGCGCCGCGCTTGCGCGAACAGCCGACCCCGGAGTCCGTCAACCTCATTGCCGAACGGTCGCGCCGCGCTTGCGCGAGCAGCCGACCCTGGAATGTCCGTCAACCTCATTGCCGAACGGTCGCGCCGCGTGTGCCCCGGGAAGCCGCTCAGGTCCTGTGAGCCTTCAGGCTGTCCCGCAGCGCCTTGAGGGCTCGGCCCATCTGCGTCTCGACTGTTTTGATCGAGATACCCAGCGCCTTGGCGATCTCATTATATGTGAGAGCGCCGTCGCGGCTCAGTAAAAAGACTTCGCGGCAGCGCGGAGGGAGGCGGTCGACAGCAGCACGCACAGCCTCTGTCAGCTCACCCTCGGTGGCCTCGTCGCTGACGCTTACGACATGCTCGTCGGCTGAGACCGATACCGCTCTCTCGAGCCAATCGTGCTCGAGCTTGCGCCGGCGCAGATGGTTGAGCGCCGTATTGCGCGCCGCGCGGAAGAGGTAGGTCTTGAGCGAATCGATCTCGCCTAACGAGGCTCTCCGGGACCAGACTTTGAAGAAGAGGTCCTGCACCAGCTCTTCGGCGATCTCCGTGCTCTTGACGTAGCGCCGCGCGAATCCCACCAGCCCGGCGTAGTATGTCCGGAAGATTATCTCCAGCGCTCTCTCGTCCCCCAGCCGCATCCGCCGCGCCAGCTCGGCATCCTTGACCCGCGAGCCGGGCGCCGAAGCGCTGACTCTCGTTGGATCGCTTGGCGTAACAGGCCGGGAAGGGACCATGCAGAGGTGCAAGCTACGAGTTACGAAATGCGGGCTTGGAGCCGAAGTGCCGGGAGCAGACCCATGGGCTACTGCTCGCGTCAGGATTATAGCCGGCCGCTGGTCTGACGCGCGGGCGGGACGCTAATATCCCTCCCTGCCGGGGAGTAGGGGACGCAGGCTCCCGGCGGTGTCGATAGGCATGCGGTGAGCGACCGCAGCCCAAAGTGCCATGAATCAACTCATCGATTGGGACCGGCTTGCGCGCTATATCGCCCGCGAAAGCTCACCGGGCGAGCGTGCTGAAGTCGAGCGCTGGGCGTCGAGCGACCCGTCTCGACGGGCAGTGCTGGACGAGGTTCGCGCGCGCTGGGGCATGGCGGGCGCGGATGGCGCGTGGGCGGGGGCGGCCGAAGCGATCGACGTCAGCGCGGCGTGGGGTCGACTACTGGCGAGGCTGCGCGATCCGTCGGCAGGAGCAGCGTCGGACGACGTAGTGCTGCCTAACGAGCAGGCGGCGA
>JBQTJS010000344.1:0-11870 GCA_052386875.1 Gemmatimonadaceae bacterium | reverse complement strand
CTCATCACGACACACCAGATCGTCGACGGCCACTTCGAGGCCTGGGCGATGCTGAGAGCGGCCGGAGCGCTACGCGCCCACGGCCGCCCAAAGATCACTGCGAGCCGCTGACTGCGTCAGTCTGACGCGGCCAGCCGCCTAACGCTACGGTGTGAAGGATCCTCCCACCGTCGCGAAGCTGCCAGTAACTCCTTCGGCCGGGCCGCCGCTGTAGAGAGTCCCGCCAGCGGCGAAGAACGTCCAGTTGACCAGTACGTCGAGCGCGAGCGAAGGCCGGCGAAGATTGGGCGCCGAGCCACGATTTTCACTAATCCATGACAGCGCGCCGCACCGCGCGTCCATCGCCGTCAAAGACGTGCACCCGCTCCGGCAACACCCGCAGACTGATGGTCTCTCCGACAGCCGGCAGCACGTCGTTCGCAATCGATGCCATCAGCCGTCGTGGACCCACCTCACAGTGGACATGGTTCGACCCGCCGAGTCGTTCCACCAGAACAACCAAGCCGCGCAATGTGTCGCTCGGCGCTTCCGGCTGGTTATCGCTCGGAACAATGCGCAGATCCTCGGGCCGGATGCCGAGCGTCGCCTGACGCGACGAGGTGCCGCCGGCCATTTGATTCTGGTCGAGCTTTATGCGCGCACCTTCTCCGACAAAGACCGCGCCCCCGTGCTCGTCCACGACCGCGCCCTCGATGAAGTTCATGGGGGGCGTGCCGACAAAGCCGGCGACGAAGCGATTGACGGGAGCGCGGTAGAGGTCGATCGGCCGGCCGACCTGTTGAATGCGCCGGTCGGCCAACACGACGATGCGGTCGCCTAACGTCATCGCTTCGACTTGGTCGTGCGTGACGTACACGGTGGTCGTCCCGAGGCGGCGCTGCAGGGCGCCGATCTCGATGCGCATCTGCGCGCGCAGGCTGGCGTCCAGATTGGAGAGTGGCTCATCGAAGAGGAATACCGATGGCTCGCGCACCATCGCGCGTCCCATGGCGACGCGCTGCCGCTGCCCGCCGGAAAGCGCCTTTGGTTTACGACCGAGCAACGCGTCGAGACCGAGCACGCCAGCCGCCCAAGCGATGCGCCGGTCGATCTCCTGGCGTGCTATCTTCCGCAGCCGCAAGCCTAACGAGAGATTCTCGCGCACAGTCATGTGCGGATACAGGGCGTAGTCCTGGAAGACCATCGCCACGTCGCGCTCACGCGGCGGCAGCGCGGTAACGTCGCGCTCTCCGATTCGGATCGATCCCGTCGTCACCGTCTCCAGTCCTGCCAACATGCGCAGGATCGTCGACTTGCCGGAACCCGAGCCGCCCACGAGCACGACAAGCTCCCCGTCCGTGACTTCCAGGTTGAAGTCGTCGATGACGACGGTCTCGCCGAATCGCTTGCCAACGTGCTCGAAGGAGACGTTAGGCATACTACCCCTTGGTCCCGGCGCCAGCCATGCTCTCGATGAAGTAGCGCTGCAGAAAGACGTAGGCGATCACGACAGGCACAACCAGCACCATCGCGGCGGCGAGCGAGACACCCAGTGTGCCCGCTCCCCCACCAAGCGCGAAGACTGTGAGCAACTGCGGGAGTGTCATCAGCTGCTGTTCGCGCACGACGAGTAGAGGCCACAGTACCTCGTTCCACGATCCCATGAAAGTGAAGATCGCGACGATCGCGAGCACCGGCTTGGCGAGCGGCCAGAACACCGTAAAGAGGATGCGTATCTCGCTCATCCCGTCCATGCGCGCCGAGTCGATGAGGGACTGCGGAATCTGGAGGAAGAACTGCCGCAGCATGAGAATCGCCGTAACGTTGAAGAGATACGGCACGATCAGCGCCGCGTACGTGTCGATCCAACCGAGCTGCACGATCAACGTGTACAGCGGAATCAGCGTGAGCTGACCGGGAATGAGCAGCACAGCCGTTGTCACGACGTTGAGCACCGGGCGGCCGCGAAAATCGAGACGCGCCATGGCGTACGCCGTCATCGACCCGAGCACAAGGACGGCGGTCGTGATGGTTGTCGCGACGAGCGCGCTGTTGAAGAGAGCGCGGCCGAACGGCGCGCGTGCCCACATCGTACGGTAATTGTCCAGTGTGGGGTGCTCAGGGATCAGTGCGAGCGTTCCGACTTCGAACGGGGGCTTGAGCGTGCTCGACGCCATCCAGAGGAAGGGATAGATGAACGTGAGCGCGGCGATGCCAAGAAGGCCGTATAGCGCAACGCGTTGCGCCGACTTCATAGCGCTTCCGCCGATCCGAGCACGCGGCGCTGAATGATGACCACTGTGCCGATCATCACGGCGAGCGCCACTCCGATCGTCGCCGCGTACCCCATCTTCTGGTAGGAAAACGCATTCTGGTACAGGTAGAGCACGATTGAGTATGTGCGACGCAGCGGACCGCCGCCGGTGATCACGTACGGCTCGATGAAGAGCTGGAAGCCGTTGATCGTTGAGAGCGTGACGACGAGGATCGTCTGCGGCAGCAGTAGCGGCAGCGTTAGGTGGCGAAAGCGTTGCCAGGCGGATGCCCCTTCGATCGCGATTGCTTCCTTGCAGCTACGCGGGATGTACTGCAAGCCTGCGAGATAGATGATCACGTAGAATCCGACGTTCTTCCACGTCACCATTGCCGCGATAGCTGGCATCGCTGTCGCTGGATCGGTGAGCCATGGCACTGGGGCCAGGCCGATGCGCACGAGTAAACGGTTGATCAGTCCGACGTCGGTGGCGTAGAGATTACTCCAAAGGATGGCGACAACCGCGCCGGAGATGACGACGGGAAGGAAGAAGGCGGCGCGCCAGAACGCGCGAAAGGCGAGCTGCCGGTTGAGAGCCAGCGCGAGACCGAGCGCAGCAACGATCTGCAGTGGCAAGTGGATCGCGAGAAAGACAAACGTGTTGGTGACTGTGCGCCAGAAGCGTGCGTCCTGCGCGAGTAGCTGCACGTTGTCCAGCCCCGCGAACGACGGCGCCGTCACCAGGTCCCAGCGCATGAAGACGAGCACGATGGCGAACACGATCGGATAGGCAGCAAACGCCAGGAGAAACGTCGCGTACGGAGCAGCCAGCATCCACGCCGAGCGCTCCTCAGCGCGCATCGATGATCTTCCTTGCTTCTGCGGCAGCTCTTGCCAGCGCCTGCCTAACGGGCATTGTGCCGTAGATGGAGGCCGCCTCATACGCTTCCGAAATCACGTCAAAGATCTCTACGACGTCCGCATCGACATCGATATCGCGCGTGCGCTCGACGAGCGTCGCGAACGTCGCGAGCGACGGCCAACGGGCAAGCGACGTGCGAAATCGCGGATCGGAGGCGAGCGCGCGCCGGTACGGCAGCTGGCTGGCTTCCTCGATCAGCATGCGATCGGCGGCGGGCGACGTGAGATACGCGACGAAGCGCGCGGCAGCATCCGGGTGACGCGTTGTCGAGAAGACAGCGATGCTCCGCAGATCGGCGAACGCGTAACGTCGTTCGGGACTCACGCTGTCGGCTGCCGGCACGGGCACCACGTCGTACCGTAGCCCGGTGACCCTCAGCTCATTCAGTTCCTTTAGGAACCACGGGCCAATGATCTTCATCGCCACCGTACCATCGGCGAACGGATCTCTGCCTAACGCGAAGTTTGACTTGGGCAGCAACCCTTCAGCGAACCCACGGCGCAGCAGCTCCATCGCTTGTTCGGCGGCCTCGTTGTGAAACACAACCTGCCCGTTGCTCACCAGTGTTCGGCCTCTCGAGCTCGCGAGGTACAACGGGTAGAAGTCGTAGAAGCGCTCGAACCACGTGGTCTTGAGCGTGGCCCACATCCCCCAGCGGTCCGCGCGGCCGTCAGCATCGGTGTCGCGCACGAGACGTCGCCAGGCGCTGAGCAGCTCGCTGTGGGTGCGCGGCGGCTCGATCCCGGCAGCGGAGAGGACGTCGACGTTGTACATCAACATCTCCGGATTCGTCTTCCATGGAAACGCGTAGATACCGCCGTCAGGCAGGCGCAACGCACTGAGCATCGCCGCGTTTGTCCGTTCGTGCAGTCGGGCGGCGGTGGCGACGCGATCGTCCAGGCGCACAACGCCGCCCGCCCGCACCAGACGGGCGAGCAGTGCCGACGAAACGTTGGATGAGACATCCGGCGTTGCCTTGGCGACGATCGCCGCGAGCAGCACCTCTTCCGATGAACGGCCCGCAGGCAGCGGCTGGACGCGCACTTTCACGTCGGCATGCTCGGCATTCCACTTCTCAGCCAGGCGCAGCGCCAGGCGAACCTCCGGGGGATTAGCCGCCGGCCAATATGTCAGTGTGATCGGGTCCTCCGGGCTCGCCGCATCTCGCAGCCGCGCGCCTAACGAGTCTGCGCTGACAAACAGGCGCTGTCCTTGCGGGCCGACATACTCCCGAGAGCTTGGGAGGTTCGCCAGTGACTCGGCAGGATCGCCGACCGGTCGATAGCGAACGTGCTGCGCGGCATCCGGATCGCCCGTTATGCGCTGCAGCGCGAGCAGCGACTCGATCGTCGACTCGGCACCGGCATTGCGATTGACCTTCGTGCGGTGCGGCGGAGTCGAGTCGCCATCGATGCCGTCGAACGTACGGCCTGTCGAGTCATCGTACATGGCGACCCCCGCCGCGTTCGCGCCGAGCAGCCAGCCCGCTGTCAGGCCGGCGAATACGGCATAACGGCGCTCGCCCGTCGCCTCGGCCAGCGCGAGGTAGCCAGCCACAATCGATCCGACGCCGTAAGCGATCTGTGGAAACCACCTCACCTCACCGTTAGGCTGAATGGTCGCGGGGACCTGTCCAGCCAGGAGGAAGCGCGACCAGAGCGCATCGGCCTCGCGCCGCGCCGCGTTCGCGAAGTCGGGACGGTCGAGCACGACCGCTGCGAGCGCGAGTGCCTCGGTGGATCGCGATCCCCATGCGTGCCAAACTGCGTCCGGCCGATCAACCCGCGCCCCCCATGGCGCGTCTGCCGCGTTTCCGAGTGAGAGCGGAATGAGCAACGCGGCAGTTCGAGCGGCGAGCGTGGCAAACGCGGCGGACGGCTCGGCGCGCTGTAGCGCGAGGATTCCGAGCAGGGCTTCCGAGGTGGCCGTAGCCGAACCGCCGATGAGGCGTCCTGCCTCGATCTCCCGCGCCATTCGCGCCAGCGCACGGTCAAGAACCGGCCGCAGCCCCGTTAGGCGCAATTCGTCCCGGCCGAGCACCCGCAGCGCCTCGCCGAGCGCCCAGATGCTGCGCGCCGCCCAATACGACATGCTCTTCGCGCTGCTTGGTGCATGGCGATTGAGGCGGCCTTGGGTGTCGACGAAGTTGATGAACTCTCCGTCTCCCTGCTCCATCGCGGAGACGAAGGCAAGGAGGGCGAGCGCCTCGTCGCGTGAGCGTACATCGCCGCTCGTCTCATAGTCGCGCAGGTAGACGATGGCCGCACGCGCTGCGTCGTCGACGCTCGCAATTCCCTCGTATCCGTCCCGCGCGGGTGAGCCGGTAGGTCGATAGTCCGGGGCCTCGGCGTACAGCGCGACCACACGCACCTTGCGGCCATTCACGACGGCATCGAGTCCGAGCTGGCGCAGGTGTTCCAGCGAGACGCCTAACGGCGGCGCAGCGTTAGTGCCGGCGACGGGCGGAAGGCGGCGGTCGCATGCAGCCACGAGCACGGCGACGATGACCGCCGCTGTCGTTGCGTTGTGGGCCAAGGTGCCGGCCATCAAGCAACACTCGACCGGCCGTGGGCGACCGCGACCTCAATCGACGCCACGAGTTCGCGCTTTCCGACGCGTGCGGCGGCGACGGATACGTCAGCGGCCCCGTAATACACGAGGAGATCCTCACCGCGTTCGAGGAGCCCCTGCGGGAAGACGACGCGGACGCCTGTTCTGAAGTTTGCCATGTCTACCTGCGGAATGCTGTGCTCCTCGATCTCATACGGCGCCTGCGGCGAAAGAGCCGGCGCGTGCGAGACGAAACGGACCGACTCCGGTTGCTCGACATCGAGTACGCACCATCCCATCGAGTAGATGTTGCCTTCCTCAATCGAAGTTGCACCATGAAATGGAAAGAGCCAACCGGCGCTGGTGCGAATCGGCGGGGCTCCGGCTCCGACGCGCGAGCTGCGCCATGTTCCCGCGTTAGGTTCGAGCAGAGTTACGCCATCCACCGGCCACTCAGACTCCAGCGCAGGGACTCTCGTGCAGACGATGTTCGGCATCGGGCGATGCAGGATCACATACTGCCCGTCGACCTTCTCCGGAAGCACGACGCAGTTCTTGTTGTCTCCGGCGATACGTGGACCGTGGCGGCGGTAGCGCTCCGGCGCCAGGAGATCGTTCGTCGTGATCAGGCAGATGCGCGGCCCTGCGGACGAGTAGCCTGTGTACGTAATGGCGTAGCGGCCTTCATCTGCGAGATACGTGATGCGCGGATCCTCGACACCCCACTCTTCGTATGGCGCCTCGCGCGCGACGGCAGGGCGGTCATAAATCTCATCGATGTGTTCTCCGTCCGATGACAACGCGAGCGCCAGCGAGGAGCGCCGCGTCTCTTCTTCGAAGACGCGCACGAGGAGCACCACGCGTCCAGTCTTGTGCTCGACCGAAGCACCGGGATTGAATGCGCCGCTCGCACGCGCGTAGGCAATCTGAGAAGGCCGCACGATCGGATTCGATGCGAGACGTAGCAGCGGGGCGGTCACGACGGCCTGCGTGTGAGCCAATCGCCGTAGAGTCGCCTAAAATGCCGGGCTGGCGCGTCGTAGTATTCATCGGCGCTGACGTCGAGCACTGATACGACAGGATGCCTAACGAGCGCGCCCGCGTCACGCCGGCTGCACCATTTGCGAAAGACAGCGGCCGCCGGTTTCTCGCTCCCATCGGCACGCACCAGACCAAACGTTCGCTCGCGAATCGCATGCGAGAGGGGAGGACGCTCGAAGAGCCGAGCGTCGTAGTCGCCGTAGCACCACGCGTACGCGCCAGCCGCTCCGGTCGCTACCAGGCGTTCCAGCACTTCCTCGTAGTACGTAGCCCCCTCGTCTTCCGAAGCGAGATACTGCGGCCGCGGCTTGCCCAGGAAGTCGTCGGTGATTGTATGGCCCTGAGCACCTAACGATGCGGAGCAGAGGCCGAATTCCTGCATCAGCGGCCGGCGTCCCGTTCCCGACAGCGCGGCCGTCAGCGCACAAGAGAATGGCACCAGCTCGGGATCGAGAAACGACCTCGCTCCCTCGTAGAACAGCGGATACGCGTGCATGATATCTTCGTCGGCCACCTCCGCGATGTCGTCGATGCGCATGTTGTTGTGCGTCGTGAGCGACGGGAGGTGGGCGCCAAGCTGAATCGGAACGCCAGCCGCCGCGCGCCTAACAGTGTCCGCCAACAGCGACGCCCAAACACGGGCGGAGTCCCTCGTGCGCGGCAGCTGCGCGTCATCGATCTCGTTACTCAGATCGAAAGCGCGAATGCAAGGATCACCCGCGAGCGCGCCGGCACATCGCTCCACCAAGAGGGCCTGCGAGCGCAGGAGCATGGAATCGGTGTATAGATCGGCCGGTCGCCCCGCCGCATCGAGCATCCACGCCGGCCACCAGATGCGGCCGCTCATGTTCAGCACGATCAGTGTCGGGACTACCGCGAGCCCGGAATCCCTTGCTACGCGAGCTACAGCGACTAACCGATCGACCATATCGTGCGCGACGCTGCGCGGTGCTGGAACGAAGTCCTGCATAAGGGCAAATATGCGCACCACGTCGAAGCCGATGTCGGCGATCTGTGCGAAGTCTTCGCGCACCTCGCCGAGGTCGAAGTCACGCCACATGTACATCGCTCGGCGCTTTGGCCAGTAGTTGACGCCCAGCTCGAAGCAGGGGATCGCGCGAGTCAAGGCGCTGCGAGCCCGCTCAGAATCCATTGGAGCGATACGTCGGCCGCCGCGATCACGCCGTCCGCCGCACCATAATAGATGCGGACCCGGTCGCCATCGACAAGCAAGCCACAGGTAAACACGACACCGCCGTAGAAGCCTTCGCGCTCGTATGCGGCCTCCGGCGCGAGGATCGGGTCGCGCGATCGTGCGATCACGCGCGAGGGATCGTCAGCGGCGAGCAGGAGCGCGCCTAACGAATAAGCGCCGGACGATCTGGTCACTCCGTGGTAGACTGCGAGCCATCCATCCCCGGCGTTCGACCGGACGCGGAACGGAATAGCGCCGGCGCCTACCTTGGAATCGTCCCAGCCGCCCGAGCGCGCCATCGCCACGACCCGGTGATCTCCCCAGGAGGTCATGTCACTGGACGACGCGCTCCATATCCCGACAGCGCCGAGGCCTCCCCTCGCGGGCATGGGACGGTGCAACGCGCGGAAGCGCCCGCTGATACGTTCTGGAAAGATGGTTACATCACGATTGTTAGGCGGAAAGATTATCCCGTGACGCTCGAACGTCCTGAAGTCCGTCGTGGACGCGAGCGCCGTCGCGATTCCGTACGACGACACCGCCGAGTAGTTGATCCAGTAAGTGCCGCCGATGCACGTGATGCGCGCATCCTCTACACCGAACGATTCGTACACAGTAGCAGCCGATAACGCAGGTGCCGGCTCGACGTCGAAATGAATGCCGTCGCTCGAGCGCGCGACGCGCAAATGCGAGATGGACGTGAGCCAGGTGCAGCCGTCAGCGACCAGCATCCTCGGGTCGCTGACGTCTACGACCCGGGCAGGCCAGCGCTTGATCTCGAGGCGTCCCCGTTCGGCGTCGTACACGGCGGCGGCGACCGTCCCGTTAGGCACGTCACGCGGCGCTTCCGCGACTCGCACCAGGAGGACAATCTCGCCTGCATGCAGAATGGCCGCGGGATTGAAGACGCCGACGACTTCGAGCTCTGGTCTCGACGATTGTACCATCGCGGGGCTCAAAATCGGGTTCTCTGTGAAGCGATTTGCCGTCACCGCATTCGAAGAGTGCCGGCCGCCATAGTTCATCTGATGACGCCGTAGGCTTCCGCGGCCAGCAACGCGTCGTGATCGAAGACGGGCTCCGCGACCCCGTCTAGTGCAGTCACTCGGTCTCTGCGAGCCAGTCCAGCGCGTCTTCGACAGTATCGAATGCAGCCCACGATCTGGCTGTCTCTCGCTCGACGCCCTTCATCAGTACATGGCGCTGCAGCGGATTCAGGCCCACGATCGCGGCCACCTTGACGTACGGCTTGTTCTTCTGAGTCACAGCCTTCATGGTGCTGATGACTTCAGGCGACAATCGCGACCCGGTCATGATGGATAGCGAGCGCACCGAATTGAGAGGCTCCGCCGCCATCGCCTTGTGCTCGGCGAGCATCAGCTCTTCCCACTCCTTCGGCACCGTGAGCTGGGAATAGTCGCAGACCAGGATTGCGCGCCCGCTGTGGCTCACAGTTTTTAACCGGCTGGACATGATCCCTCCGCGCTAGCGCCGGGGACCTTCTCTGAGTGTGGACGTATTGGTGCTGATTATAACGCCCCCGCGCCATATTCCAACGCGGCACTTTCAAGCGTCAGTTCCGGGGTATAAGCGTGGCTCATTGCGATCTGCTGAGTTCTTGACCAGCCGCCTGTCCGTCGAGCGCATCGCACAGGCTGCGTCGCTTATCGATCCGGTCTTTCTCGACTCGCCGCAGTTCCACGCGGAACCGCTGGATCGCCTAACGGCTGCTCGCGTCGTGGTGAAGGTCGAGACGGTGAACCCGATCCGCTGCTTCAAGGGCCGCGGCAGCGAGGTCTTCGTGGCGAGCCTCGCCGGCGGTCCCGCCGAGCGCCTTGTCTGCGCGTCAGCGGGGAATTTTGGCCAGGCGCTGGCCTATTCCGCGCGTAAGCGCGGGCTCGCCTGTACTGTGTTCGCCGCCGAGAACGCGAACCCGCTCAAGGTGCAGCGCATGCGTGAGTTGGGAGCGACGGTGCGTCTCGCAGGCTTCGACTTCGACGCAGCCAAGACTGCTGCCCGGCAGTACGCGCCGACGGTGGGTGCGCGCTTCGTGGAGGACGGCCGCGAAGTCGAGATCGCCGAAGGAGCTGGCACGATCGCCGTCGAGCTTTTGCGGGGCGCTCCGGCCTTCGACGCTCTTGTGGTCCCGTTAGGCGACGGTGCTCTTGTGACCGGGATAGGCGCCTGGACGAAGCAGCGCTCACCCGCTATGCGAGTCATTGCGGTGGCCGCTCGGGGCGCACCTGCGCTGGAACGTTCGTGGCGCGCCGGGGCCGTCGTGACGACGGATCGGGCGGACACAATTGCCGACGGCATCGCGGCCAGGGAGCCGGTTCCGGAAGTCATAGACGACTTGCGCGCTAACGTCGACGACGTGCTGCTGGTCGATGACACGACGATTATCCGCGCCATGCGACTCATTTTTGAATCGTTAGGTTTGATCGTGGAGCCCGCGGGGGTCGCCGGGCTCGCCGCGCTGCTCGAGTATCCCGAACGGTTTCGCGGGAGTTATGTAGCCACCCCCCTGTGTGGCGGCAACGTCACCGCGGAGCAGGGCGCCCGATGGCTCTGGGGGGGGAGGGGGGGGGAGCGTCGTGATTAGCGGCGACTGAGAGGAGATTCGGGGCGCGTCGTTTACCCACCGTCTGACCAGCGAGCGCCCGGGCCCGCGTTAGGCCTCAGCGCTCGCACCGAGACCGGCGTATGAATAGCAAGCCCAAGCTGCTCGCGGTCGATGAGCCCCGATGCCGACAACTCGCTGACGCGACGCGGCAGAATCGGATGCACTGAGAGCACCTCGGCAAACGACCGCCAGAACCCGGCTTCTGTCGTGACCTGCTGTGCAAACAGGACCGGATCCACCCGCTGATGCACCCTCGTGCCAGCCGCGAGAGCAAGGAGGCCTGTCACAGCGCCGTTCGCATAGCACGCCGCTCCATAACGATCGCAGGTCAACTCGCATCCACGGGAGTACGCCTGGCTCAAAAAAGGGATGATCCGACCGGGCAAGAACAGGAGATGCTTCTGCAGGTGCCCGCGTTGGTGATGTGCCAGCTCATGCGCGAGAACGAAGCCTGCGGCGTCTTCGCCACGCTCCCCGGCGATGTCCATAACCTCTGAGAGCAAGACGACGAACCGCCGACCGAAAAAGCGTGTCGCGAACGCGTTGAGCATTCCGCCCGACTGCATCAGATACAAATCCGGCAGCGTCGTCATTCCTAAACGTCCTGCAGCTTCTCGCGCTTGACTAAAGAGTTGTGGGAGTTGCCGCTCAGAAATTCGTACCGCGTTGCCCACGATCCGGCCGAGCATCAGACCGCGCACCATCGCGTACATGAAAAGCCCCAGTAGCACGTACATGAAGAGTACGCCGAGCACGCCGGGCGCTTGGGCAATGACTAGCAGGAGACCAAGCCCAAGGATGCCGTAGACCAGCACACTGATGATGAGCATTCCGGTCTGGTACGTACGCTCCTTCGGATGCACAAGGGCGTTGAGATCCGGCGTGGTATGAGGCTGACGGGTCATGGATCCACCTCCTGACTGGCAAGTGCGCTCGCCGACCGCACCGAGGGTCGGCGCAAAAAGCCGGCGGCACACACGCCCAAACTTCGCTTTCCTGGTGCCGCGCGCCAGAGGCGGATGGATCTGATCTAGGGCCGCTGGAACCCTGCTTCGCGTAATAGCTCGCGGTCGAGTGTCGCGACGCCTGTGCATCCCGCCGCGAAGGCGTCTTCGCGGATCAGGTGGCCGGCGAAATCGCCGCGACCGGTAGCGAAAGCATCGACAGCGCGTGCGAGTCGATCAGGATTGTCAAACGTTAGGTGCTTCGCTCGCAGGACGTCTTGCAGGGTCTTCACGATATCGAGCCGCGGCACGCGGTAGCTCACGGTGAGCACCCATACGGTTTCGCACAACACAATCCCCGA
>JBQTJS010000343.1:0-4935 GCA_052386875.1 Gemmatimonadaceae bacterium | reverse complement strand
GCATCGCGTACTCCCCGCTCACCTGATACGCCGCGAGCGGCAGCCGAGTCGCGGCACGCACGGCTGCAAGCACATCGAGATAGGGGCCGGCCGGCTTGACCATCAGGATATCGGCGCCTTCAGCTTCGTCGAGCGCGGCTTCGCGTACTGCCTCGCGCACGTTAGGCGGATCCATCTGGTAAGAACGCCGGTCGCCGAACGCCGGTGCGGAATCGGCGGCCTCGCGGAAAGGCCCGTAGAACGCCGAAGCGTACTTCACAGCATACGAGAGGATCGCGGTGTCGCGCTGTCCCTGTTCGTCGAGCGCGCCGCGGATCGTTGCGACCTGCCCGTCCATCATCGCGCTCGGCGCTACGATGTCGGCGCCGGCACCGGCGTAGGTCAGCGCCGTGCGCGCGAGCAGTTTCAGCGTGGCATCGTTGTCGACTGACCGGCCGTCCCCGTCATCTGCGAGCACGCCGCAGTGGCCGTGCGATGTGTACTGGCACAGGCACACGTCGGCGACGATGACGAGGCCGGGAGCGCGCTCCCGTATCGCGGCGATCGCGCGCGGTACGCAGCCGTCCGCATCCCATGCCGTGGAACCCTCCGGGTCTTTGTGCGCCGGAAGGCCGAAGAGGATGACCGCAGGGATGCCTAACGAGACAATCTCGTCGATCTCCGGCGCGAGTCTGTCGACGGACTGCTGTGCGTACCCCGGCAGGCTTGCGATGGGATGCTGCACGTTCCGGCCGTCGCAGACGAAGAGCGGCTGCACAACCTGCGAGCGCCGCAGAGCGGTCTCCGCAACAAGTTGCCGCAGAGCAGCCGTGCGCCGGAGCCGCCTGGTGCGGCCCCATCCCGCGGCCATAGCGCCGGACACTTGTGTGTCGAGATAGTCAGTTGACATGCGCAGATCCGGCGAACCATAACACCAAAGCGTCGGCGAGGGACTCTACGTCGGCACGTCCCACGCCTTGTGCCTCGATACCGAATTCCCCCGCCGCCGCCGACGTGACAGGACCGAGACAAAACACGGCAGGCCGGCCGCGCCTGGCGCGCGCGCTGATGGACAATCGCGCCGCCGACAATGCAGCGGCCGCGATCCTAACGGCAGACGGACTGGCGAACACGATTGCGTCACAGCTGTCCGCCGCGATCTCGCGCACGATTTGGCTCACGCCGTCGCCGGCCACAGTGCGATAAACTATCGGCTCGTCGACGGCGGCGCCGCGGGCGCGCAGTGTGGTTGGAAGCACGTCGCGCGCCAGGTCGCCGCGAGGGAAAAGGACCTTGCGGCCGTTCACATCCGGGATCTCCGCGGCGAGCGCTTCGGCGACATGTTCATGGGCGACAATCGTGGATGCGACTGGGACACCTTCGAACGCCGCGGCTGTGCGCGGGCCCACGGCAGCCAGACGCAGGTTCGCCAGACGATCAGCGGGGATGCGCAGCTCGGCGAGCCGATCGCGAACGGCCCGCGCCGCGTTGGCACTCGTTAGGACGAGCCAGTCATACTGTTCAAGACGCTCGAGCGCTGCATCGAGCGCCGCCCAACTATCGGGAGGCTCGATGGCAATGGCCGGGAGAACGAGGCATTCAGCGCCTAACGCGCGCAGGCGCCGCGCCAGGGGCGCGGCTTGATCCCGCGGACGGGTCAGGATCACACGCCGGCCGCGCAGCGGGGCGCTTGCCTCGCGCGATTCAGCCATCGGCGTATTCAGCTTCGGGCGCGGCTTGATCCCGCGGCCGCGTCAGGATCACACGCCGGCCGCGCAGCGGAGCGCCCGCCGCGCGCGATTCAGCCATCGGCGTACTCAGCCTCATGCGCAGCTTCGCGCAGCAGGGCCGCCCCGCCGCGCGCCAACAACTCCTCGGCAAGGAGTGTCCCGCTTAACGCCGCTGCGTCGACGCTGCCATGCTGCGAGCCTTGCAGCATGCGCCCGTCGATCGCCCCGATGAACGCGTGAATCACCAAGGCCCCGCCCCCGCCCCCGCCCCCTCCCTCGGCGCCGTCGACCTGCGCGTATGCCCCCACCGGTGCCGCGCACCCCGCGCCGAGTCGTGCGAGGAAGGCGCGCTCCGCTCCCACGGCGGCGGTCGTCGGCGCGTCGGCGAGGGGGGCGACGAGGCCGGCAACCTCGGCGTCCTGGGAGCGGATCTCGACGGCGAGCGCTCCTTGGCCCGGGCATGGCAGCATAACGAGAGGATCGAAAACTTCCGTCGCGCGTGATTCGAGCGAGAGGCGCACAAGCCCGGCCATGGCAAGAAGGATCGCGTCGAAATCACCGGCGTCGAGTCGGCGCAAGCGTGTGTCGACGTTACCACGAAGCGGCAGGGCGGCGAGATCCGGGCGCTGCGCTGTGAGCTGGCACGCGCGGCGTGCGCTGCTTGTCCCGACGCGCGCTCCGGCGGGAAGCTCGGCGAGGAGACCGCTGCGAGAGACGCTGCAATCGCGCGGGTCCGCGCGCCGCAGCACTGCGCCCAGTCGCAAGTCTGCGTCGAGTGTCGAGGGGAGGTCTTTGGCACTATGCACAGCGAGATCGATCTCCCCCTCACGCAGGGACTGCTCGATCGCGTCGACGAAGGCGCCGCGTCCGATCGCTGCGAGGGGCGCGTCGGCAAGCACGTCGCCTCTCGTGGCAATGCGTTGCAGCACGAAGTCGTGTTGAGGATGGATGGAGCGCAGCGCCGCGACGACTTCTCCCGTCTGCCGCAGCGCGAGGGCGCTGCCGCGCGTTCCGACGCGATATGTGCCCATACGCGGGCGCCGGTCAGTCGGCCAGCGGTGTGCCCAGCGTGCCGCGCTCCACGTCGCCCACTAGAGTAGCGATCGCGTGGACGAGCGGAGGCAACGCGTTAGGCATGGCTATCCTGTGCAGCTGCATTCCCAGTTCCGTAGCGCGGCGACGCGCCGCGATGTCGATATCGTAAAGGACCTCGAGGTGATCGCACAGGAACCCTATCGGTACCGATAGCACTCGGCGGATCCCCTCTGCGCTCAAAGTCTCGAGGTACTCTACTATATCGGGCCCAAGCCACGGCTCGCCCGTGTTCCCCGCACTCTGCCAGGCGAAGCGCCAGTGCGACAACTTCGCTCCGGCCGCGACGGCAGCGCAACTGACGGCGAGCTGCGCCTCGTACGGATCATTCCATTCCCTGATGCGCAAGGGGAGACTGTGCGCGCTGAAGAGCGCCGCCATGCATTCTGTGTCGCTTGGGCCCAACTCCGCAACGCCGTCGCGCACCAAGTCGGCGAAGACCCGAACGAAAGCCGGGTGTGTCCCCCATGAGTCGATGAACGTGACGGCGGGCGCAATCGGCAGCCGGGTCACGGCAGCGCGCACGGCGCTCTTGTAGCCACCGATGCTGACGCGCGAGAAGTGCGGCGCCAGGACGATCACGATGACGCGGAGGATATCGCGCTCGGCGATGCGCTGCACGACGTCTGCTATGAAAGGATGCCAGTGCTTCATCGCGACGAAGACTTCATAATTGCCGCCGCGAGCATTGAGCGTCTCTTCGAGCCTGCGTCCCAGTGCGAGGCTGACGTCGAGGAGCGGCGTGCGCCCTCCTACCAACGCGTAGCGCTCCTTGAGATGCTCGACCGCCTCACGAGTAGGTGATCGTCCACCCCTGATGTGCGTGAAGTACGGCTCCACCTCGTCGGCGGACTGCGGCGTGCCGTAGGCGAGGAGCAGGATCGCTGTCGGCGGAGTGCGACCGCTCATGGACTATCCGGGATGTCTGCGCAGTGCGCTCGCGGTCATCGCAGCTGTGCGTCGCCTAACGAGCCGGCAGGCACTCGCATACTCTCGTTATGCACGAAATCGACCAGCTGCTGGACACTTTCCACGGGTGTCTCCGGGTGTACTCCATGCCCCAGATTGAAGATGTGTCCCGGGCGACCGGCTGCGCGCCGCAGCACATCGCGCGCGCGACTCTCGATTACATCGCGGCCGGCGAGCAGCACGGCGGGATCGAGGTTCCCCTGCACGCCCAGGTGCCGACCGACGAGGTCCCAGGCATCGTCCAGTTGGACGCGCCAGTCGAGTCCGATTATGGACGCGCCGTCGTCTTTCATGAGGTGCAGCAGGCCGGCAGTATTCACTCCGAAGTGGATCATGGGCACGGCTTCGGCGCGCAATTCGGCGAGGATGCGTTGTACGTAGGGGCGTACGAATTCGGCGTAGTCGAGCGGGCTCAATCCGCCGACCCAGCTGTCGAAGAGCTGCACGGCGTCGACACCGGCGCGCACTTGTGAGCGTAATGCCGCAATCGTTAGGCTCGTCAGGCGCTGCATCAGGCCGTGCCACAATCGCGGCGCGTCGTACATCATCGCCTTGGTGCGCAAGAAGGTGCGCGATGCCCTTCCCTCGATGAGATACGACGCGAGCGTGAACGGCGCTCCGGCGAAGCCGAGCACTGCGCGTGCCGGGTGCAGAGAGGCCGTGACCAGCCGGATCGCTTGGAGCACGTAAGGGGTGTCCGACTCCGCGTCCAGCTCACGGATCCGAAGCACCGCTGCCTCGTCGCGGATGGGGTCTCGCACTACCGGTCCCACCCCGTCGACAATTTCCAGGTCGACTCCGATGGCCATCAGCGGCAGCATTATATCCGAGAAGAGCACTGCCGCGTCCAGCGCCATGCGCCGCATCGGCTGCAGCGTCACTTCGGCGCAGAGATCCGGCTCGCGCGAGATCTCCAGCAGCGAGAAGCGCCTGCGCAGAGCGCGATACTCGGGGAGGATGCGCCCCGCCTGGCGCATGAGCCAGACCGGCGTGCAATCCACCTGCTCGCGCCGAGCCGCGCGTGCGAAGAGGCTCGTCGCTCCGCCGGAGCGAGGCACGGTGCTCGCCGCGGCGGATTCTATCCCGCCAACGCCAGCGCCTTCTCGAGCGGTCGATGTATGCATGTGAAGATGGGTGTGTCGCGCACGGTCGAACGCCGCGACTC
>JBQTJS010000342.1:0-7878 GCA_052386875.1 Gemmatimonadaceae bacterium | reverse complement strand
TCCACCCCTGCCCATGCGCTGTTCCATCTCCGTTAGGCAATGCACCATCCTCATCGGCCGGCTCGCGATGGCGGCCGCCGCGCTGGTGCCGGTCCCAAGCGCGGCTCAATCGCGTCCGCGCGACGTCACCGACCGCATCGCGCGCGTCGAGCGCGGCCTCATGCGCCCCCTCGCGATCGCCGGCGCGGCCGTGCCGCGCTTCACTATCGAAGAGCGCATGCGCGTACACCGCACGCCGGGTGTGAGCGTCGCGGTATTGCATAACGGTAAGATCGATTGGGCCAAGGGGTACGGTGTGCGGCGCGCAGGAAGCAGCGAGCCGGTGGATTCCGCCACGCTCTTCCAGGCCGCCTCGATCAGCAAGCCGGTCGCCGCTATCGCGGCGCTGCGCCTGGTGGACGCGGGTCGCCTAACGCTTGACGGCGATATCAACCGCACCCTGACCAGGTGGAAGGTGCCCGAGGACTCCTTCACGTCCGGCGAGAAAGTCACGTTGCGGCGCCTGCTCAGCCACAGCGCGGGACTCACTGTGCACGGGTTCCCCGGCTACGCCGCGGGCAGCGCAGTGCCGACAACCGTGCAGATTCTCGACGGCGCGCAGCCCGCGAACACGGCAGCGATCCGCGTGAACTTGGCGCCGGGTACGCTCTGGCGTTACTCCGGGGGCGGCTACACCGTGATGCAGCTCGCGCTGAGCGACGTCACCCACAAGGACTTCCCCCAGCTTGTGCGCGAGCTGGTGCTCGAACCCGTCGGGATGCACAGCTCGGGTTACGAGCAGCCGCTGCCGCACGAGCGGCGCAGCCGGGCGGCGTTGGCGCATCGCGGGGACGGCACGCCAATAGCGGGTGAATGGCACACGTATCCTGAGATGGCCGCCGCGGGACTCTGGACGACACCGACGGACCTGCTCCTCTTCGCGAGAGCTGTGCAGCGCTCGTTAGGTGGCGAGCCGGGCGCCCTGCTGTCGCAGCAGCTCGCGCGCGATTTCGTGACGCTGCAGAAGGGCGAATACGGGCTCGGCGTGGCGCTGCAAGGCGATAGCGCGACGAAACGCTTCAGCCACGGCGGCGCCAATGCGGGCTATCGCTGCCTGTTCTTCGCTTTCGTCGGCCGCAGCGACGGCGTCGCCGTCATGACGAACGGCGACAACGGCTCCGCCCTAGCGTCGGAGATCGCGCGCGCGGTATCCGACGTGTACGGCTGGGGCGTTATGCAACCGCGCATCCGCGCTGTAATCGACGTCGCTGCAGAGAAGCTGCAAGCGGTCGCCGGCCGCTACCGCGTTGTCGCGGACCGCGACACAATTCCTCTTATTATGTATGTACAGTCCGGAGTCCTGTCTGCCGAGTTGCTGCCGCTGTCAGCGACGCCGCTGCGGCTGTACGCGTCCGAAAAGGACCGCTACTTCACGCTCGAATCCTCCGGTGAGTTCGTGGTCGAGCGTGATCAGGCGGGCGCCGTCACGGCGCTGCGGATCCTCGGCCTCGGGATGCCGCTGCGAGCGCCGCGCGTGCCGTAGTTCTTCTCGCGTGACCTTGGAACGCTTGGCCGCTCGTTAGGGCACCACTTGCGTCTTCGGCTCTATCCGAACTATCCACAGCCCGTTGTACATATCGTTGACGTAGGCGAGGCCGTTCTTCACCACAACTCCCCACGTCATCGCCGCGTTCTGCACTCGGCCGTCCATATCCGCGGTGTGGATGTGACCGATCTCGCGATTCTGCGCGCGGAGATCGCCAAGTAGCTCCCCCGACACATCGAACGCGCGGAATCCGGCGTTGTACGCACCCATGTACAGCGTGTCGCCGGCCACCCACACGTTATGCACTCCGCCGAACTCGGGCTCGTAGAAAGCGACGGAGCGCGGCCGCTCGATGTCAGCCACGTCGATCACTTGCAAGCGACCGTACGCCCGTCCGGCGCTCGCGTCCTTGGCTCCCTGCACGGGCCGCGCGGGGAAGACTTCGTCCGCGATGAAGACGTAATTCTTGTGACGCCAGGCTGTGTGCGTGCCGCGGATGAAGCCGGGCCCCGCTGCCTGCTCCACATCCTTGTAAAGAGCGTTCAAGTCATACTTGTACTGCGAGACGAACTGCGGATTGCTCGGACTCCCGCCCTTGATGCCGTTGCCGACGTCGAGCACGACGAGGCCGTCGTTCCAGTAGCTCGCATACAGCAGCCCATTCTGCACATCGATGTCATGCAGCGTTCTCCCGACGTCAGCGAAGGCCTTGGGCGTACGCCACTGCGCTACCTCTCTCGGTTGCGCGGGGTTGTCCAAATTGATCACGTGCAGCGCGCCGGTGCCGTCATTCGTGATGAACGCGTGCGTGCCGTACCTGGGATCGCGGTAGATGAACGCCGAGTGCACTCCTGAGGTGACGCCTTCGGTGAACTCCGCGATCACTTTGGGGTGCGCCGGGTCTTCGATCGACGCGATGACGATGCCGTTCTTGCGATCGGCGGCACCTTCGCGCGTGAACACGATGAAGCGGCCGTCCGGATCGGACATCACGTCGTTCACTCGGCGCGTGTTGAGGATCAACGAGTCTGTGACGAACGGCTTGGCCGGGTCGGCGATGTCGAGCGCATAGAGCACGTCACCCCCGCCGCCGCTGCCGAGGTAAGCGTTCTTCCCGTTAGGGTGCACCCAGACCTCTTCCGTGCTGAAGCGTGTACGCGGGAGGCGCCCCACGACTGTCAGTGGCCGCCGCACCTCGCGGTCGGCGACATTGACGACGGCTTGCGCAGTGCGTGTCCCTAACGAGGCAGTTACGATATAGGTCCCGACGTCGTAGCCGACGAAGGCGCCGTCCTGCTCGATGGCGCCCTGCCCCGGTGAGAAGGACCAATGCACCGTGAGACCTTCGATGGCGTTACCGGAGCGATCCCGGGCGACGGGCTTGAAGCGGATCACATCCCCTTGGCGGGCATCTATCCGTGTGGGAGAGAGCGTGAGTGAGGCGACGCCGCCGGCGACGACCTGCACGTTCACTGTGCCGCCGGCGCGCTCGCTCGTGGCTGTGAGCGTGGCTCGGCCGGGCCCCACGCCCGTGACAATGCCGTCGTTGTTTACGCGCGCCACGTTAGGCGCGGAGGAACGCCACGTTAGGCGGTCACCCGTCCGGACGTCGCCCGCGGCCGATTTCACGGTGGCACCGATGTGGATCCGGTGGCCCACAGCCAACTTGGCCTGGCGCACGGATGGTTCCACGACAGCCGCGGGCCCCGGCACAATCCTTACTTCGACGCGCTGCACAATGGGGCGCGCCCCCGGAACGATGGCGGCAAGCGCGACGGGAACCACGCCCGTGACGCCGGCGGTGACCAGTCCCGTGCTGTCGACGAGCGCTTCGAAACGCGCTCCCTGCTGCTGAAAGCGCACACGCACATCGACGCGCTGGCCGGCGGCGTCGACGACGTGGGCGGACAGCCGAATTGTGTCTCCCGCGGTGACAACAGGATTGGCCGGCGAGACGACGATGCGATGAGGCGGCTGCGAGTCTTGCGCCGGTGCTGCAGCCAAGGGCGCAGCGGCAGCGAACAATACGATTAGTCGGTTCATATTTCGTTAGGGGACCGTCTGTACTTTCGGTTCGAGACGCACGATCCAAAGGCCCGAATTGAAATCGTTCACAAAGGCGAGATTGTTCTTTACGACCACTCCCCATGTCATAGCCACGTTAGGCACGAACCCGTTCTCGTGCGCCGGGTTCACATGCGCTATCTCGCGGCCCTGCGCGCGCAAATCGCCGCGCAGCTCGCCCGAGATATCAAAGGCGCGGAAGCCGGCGTTGTATGCGCCCATGTACAGCGTGTCACCCGCGACCCACACGTTATGCACTCCTCCGTATTCGGGCTCGTACCACGCGACCGATCGCGGATTGGCCATATCGCGCACATCTATCACCTGCAGCCGCCCGTAAGCTCGCGACGGCTTCCCCTGCATCAGCGCCTGAATCGCGTCGAGGCCGAACACCTCGTCCGCGATGAACACGTAGTTCTTGTGCCGCCATGCCGTGTGCGTCCCGCGGATGAAGCCCGTGCCGCCTTCCAACTCGACATCCTTGTACATCCCGGCGATGTCGTACTTGTACTGTGATACAAGCTGCGGGTTCTGGGGCGACCCGCCCTTGATCCCGTTGCCGACGTCGAGGATGACGAGTCCGTCGTTCCACCAACTCCCGTAGAGCAGCCCGTCCTGCACGTCCACGTCGTGCAGCGAGCGGCCGGCGTCGCCGAACTTGCGCGGCGTGCGCCAGGTGGCGACCTCCTTGGGATTGCGCGGATCGTTGATGTCGACGATGTGCAGCGCTCCCGTCGCGTCGTTCGTTAGGTAGACGTGCGTGCCGTGAGTCGGCTGCGTGTACACGAATGCCGAGTGTACGCCCGACGTAACCCCTTGCGAGAAGTCCGCGATCTTCTTGGGGTGCAGCGGATCTTCCACGGACGCGATCCCGATTCCGTTGAGGCGGTTGTCGGCCCCCTCACGCGTGTACACGAGGTAGCGTCCGTCCGCCGTCGTCATGATGTCGTTCACCACGCGGAAGTTGTCGACCAAAGAGTCGACAATGACAGGCGCGGCCGGGTTCGATATATCGATCGAATAGAATCGATCGCCGCCGAGGTGCGTGCCGAGGTACGCGACTTTCCCGTTAGGATGGACCCACACTTCCGCCGTGGGAAACTTGGAGCGCACCACTTGGCCGACGACGCTGGGTTTGCGCCGCACGTCGCGCTCGGACAACGTTAGGCTCGCGCTGCCGCTCGCCGCACCGAAATCGGCGCTCACAGTGTAAGTGCCCGGCGCGTAGCCCACGAAGGCGCCTTCCGCATCGATCTGTCCTTGGCCCGGCGACAGGTACCACGACGGTGTCAGCCCGTCGAGCGCGCGCCCCTGGTCGTCGCGCACCTCGGCGCGAAATCGTACGACGTCGCCTGTGCGTGCACGGCTCGTCGCTGCCGTCACAGTCACGCGGTTCGCGCGCGACACGGGCACCGTTATCTCGAGCGTGGCACGCGCGCTACCGGCGTTGGCCGTCACAGTAGCACGGCCTGGAGTGCCGCCTGAAATGATGCCCGCGTCGCTCACGAACACCACGTTAGGCGCCGAGCTGCGCCACTGAATTCGATCGTCGCGCACGTCGCCCGCCGCGGAAAAGACTTGCGCGTCCAAACGCACCTTCTGTCCCGCGAGAAGCCTGCGCGGCTGCGGACTCAGGGCGATGCGCGCAGCCGGCCCCGGAACCATGCGCACATCGATGCGCCGCACGATCGGGCGCTGCCCGGGCACGATCGCGCTGGCCACAACGGGCAGCGTCCCCGCCGCTCCGGACGCGACCAGCCCGGCGGAATCCACGCGTCCCTCGAACTCACCCCCCGCCTGCTGGAAGCGGACACGCACGTTAGGCACAGGTTGGCCGGTACCATCGACAAGCTGCCCCCTCAGCCGGATCGTATCGCCGGCTGCGACGACCGGTTGCGCGGGCGTTACGACAATACGCGGCTGCGACGCCGCTGCTTGGACGAGAAGGAACGCGAGAGGGATCATCTGGGATCAGAGGCAAAGGGTCTATCTAGAGTAAAGTCACAGATTGCGGGCCGCTGAGTAAGCCTCGGCGCGGGACCCGAGGGTCGGCTCCACCGCCTTGAGCACCATACGAAGCTCGACTCGCGCCTACGGCACAACCCGCGCGCGCGGCTCGATCCGGATGATCCAGAGCCCGTTGTTGAAATCATTTACGTAAGCGAGGTCGTTCTTAACAACCACGCCCCACGTCTGTGCGACGTTCTTGATGTTGCCGTTCATATCAGCCGTGCTCAGCGCTGCAATCTCGCGGTTCTGTGCGCGCAGGTCACCCCGCAGCTCACCCGAGATATCGAACGCGCGGAAGCCTCCGTCGTACACTCCCATGTACAACGTGTCGCCGGCCACCCAGACGTTGTGCACGCCGCCGTTTTCCGGCTTGTAGTACGCGACGGCCTTGGGACGCGTGAGGTCCGAAACATCGATCACCTGCAGATTGCCGTACATACGCGTCGCGGATTCATCCTTCGCGCCCTTTACGTCGGCGGCACGGTACACTTCGTCTGCGATGAACACGTAGTTCTTGTGACGCCACGCGGTGTGAGTCCCGCGCGCATGCCCGGGCCCACTGACGATCTCGACTTCGCGATACATCGCATCGAGGTCGTACTTGAATTGCGAGACGAAGACCGGATTGCCGGGCGATCCGCCCTTGACGCCGTTGCCGACGTCGAGGATCACGAGCCCGTCGTTCCACCAGCTGCCGTAGAGCAGGCCATCCTGAACCTCCACGTCGTGCAGATAGCGGCCGGCATCGGCGCGCGGCGTCTTCCACAGCGCCAGTTGCTGCGGCTTCGCCGGGTCATTCACATCGACGACGTGCACGGCGCCGGTGCCGTCGTTCGTTAGGTAAACGTGTGTGCCATGCCGCGGTTGCGTGTAGATGAACGCCGAGTGCACACCCGCCGTGACCCCTTCGGTGAACTCGCTGGCGACTTTCGGGCGCAGCGGATCGTCCAGTGTGAAGATCACGATGCCGTTCTTGCGATCCGCGGCGCCTTCACGCGTCGCGACGAGGATCTTTCCGGCAGCGTCCGTCATGATGTCGTTGACGAGCCGCGTATTCATCATCACCGAATCGACGACGGTCGGTTTGGACGGTTCGGATATGTCGATTGTGTAGAAGCGGTCGCCGCCGCCGTGCGTGCCGAGGTAGGCGACCTTGCCGTTGGGATGCAGCCATACCTCGGCGGTCGTGAACGCGGTTCGCGGCAGGCGGCCGACGACGGAGACCGCGCGCCTAACGTCTCGATCTTCCAGCGTGATCACGGCATCGGCGGTCCGCGAGCCCAGGCTGGCGCTGATTGTGTAGCGGCCGGCGGCATAGCCGACGAAACCGCCGTCCCGCTCCATTACGCCCTCGCCGCCGGCCAGCGACCAGTGCGGCGTTAGGCCCGTCACAGTCGCCCCCGTGCGCGTCCGCGCAGTGACTGCAAAGCGCACGAGATCGCCCTGCCGCGCCCGCGCGCGGTTCGGCGTGACCACCATGGACGCGATGTTGTTAGGCACCACCTGGATCGTGATCGCACGGCTCGTTTCCCCGGCCGTGACAGTCAGCATCGCCCGGCCCGCAGCCAGCGCGGTGAGCACGCCGTCCGCCGCCCGAACGATGCGTGGCGCCGACGACTCATACTCGAACTGCTCCTGCTGGCGTTCGTCGTTCTGAGCCGAGTAAGACCGCGGCGTGAGGAGGACGCGCTGGCCCACGACAAGCTTGCTCGGCAGCGACTCGAATTCGATGCGCGTCGCCGGCCCCGGCAGGATGCGCACCTCGAACGGCTCCCCTTTCGGCCGCTGTCCCGGGATGATCGCAACCGCTGCCGCCGCAATAACTCCGGTCGAGCCGGTGACGAGCACGCCCGTCGTATCCAGCTCACCCCCTTCGCCGCTCCGCTGGCTGAACATGATCCTGGCTCCGCGAACCTGGTTACCTGCGGCGTCCAAGGCCTGGGCACTGAAGCGGACTGTGTCGCCGACGGTCACCTGGCGGACCGCGGGGGTCACAACAATACGTGCGACGCTGCTCGGCGCGTCTTGCGCGAGGGCCGGCGCAGCCGCCAGTGCTGTGCACGCGAGCGTGTGTATGAGAGACGTGGCTAATTTGACCATGCGGGTTCTTGGCTGGACTCGAGAGCGCTGAAATCTTCCCGCTCAGGAGGCGGGGTCAATGAGGAATCCTGAGCGCCGATCGGGATGTGACACAACTTCGCTGAAATACCGCTGACGCGGCTGGAAGTTGCGCCGACCGGCCCGTCCGGCTGATGGTCGAGCTTCTGCTCTGGGAGCAC
>JBQTJS010000341.1:0-10247 GCA_052386875.1 Gemmatimonadaceae bacterium | reverse complement strand
GTGCCTCGAGCAGGCGCGCGCGCACGAGCTGGCCGGTCGTGTGCGCGATGCCGCCGATGGGTACGCGGCCGCCGTGCGCGCCAGTGAAGCAGAAGGCGATCAGCGCGCGCTAATCGAAGCGTTGCGCCGCCTCGCCGTTGCGCGCCATCGTCTGCGGGACGACGCGGAAGCCTACGTTCTTTGCAGCCGCTCGCTGGCTGAGGCTTCGTCACTGGGTGACGACGGCCTCGTCGCCGAGGCGCTGAACACGAAGGCGTCGTTCGATCTGGAATACGGACAGATCGCTGTGGCGAGCGAAGGCTATCGTCAGGCGCTGGCGCTGGCTGCCGATCATCCGCGCTTGCGAGCGCGTATCGAGCAAAACCTGGGGATCATCGCGAACATTCGCGGCGATCTCGCGGCGGCGATGGAGCACTACTCGCAGTCGCTCGCGGCTTTCCGCTCCGCCGACGATGAGGCGGGATGCGCCATTGCCTATCACAATCTCGGCATGATCAGCTCGGACCGGCGGCGCTGGGACGAGGCGGAGCGTTACTTCGCTCAAAGCATGGAGCTGGCGATTGCTCAGGGCGACGAGCATCTGAGAGCGAACTGTCTGCTCAATCGCACCGAGGTGCTGCTGGCGCGCGGCGACTTCGGCGAAGCGCGGTCCAGCGCGGAGCAGGCGTTAGGCATAGTCATCCGTATCGGCGCGGAGCGCGAAAAGGCCGACGCCTACCGCTTTCTCGGTATCGTCTATCGGGAGACAGGCTCGCGCACGCTGGCTGAAGCGCGGTTCAAGGCTGCCATCGAGGTTGCGCAGCGCAGCCAGGCCGTGCTGGTAGAGGCGGAAGCCTCGCGCGAGCTGGCGCAGCTGTATCGCGGGATCGGCCGCAATCAGGACGCGCTGCGGCTTCTCAACGCGGCGCATACACTCTTTGGGCGCATCGATGCCCGCGTTGACCTCGTGGACGTCTCGCGTAAGGTGCATGATCTGGAAGGTGTCTACATGGCCGTGGTGCGCGATTGGGGACAATCGATCGAATCAGCCGATGCGTACACATACGGTCATTGCGAGCGCGTGGCACACTATGCAGTGACACTCTCCCAGGCGCTCGGCTTGCCGGAGGAGGACCGCACGGCAATACACCTGGGTGCATACCTGCACGATGTCGGCAAGCTGCGGATCCCGCACGAGATCCTGAACAAGCCGGGGCGCCTAACGCGGGAGGAGTTCGCCGAGATGCAGCTCCACACGGTTTACGGCGTGGAGCTGCTCAAGGACGTCGAGTTTCCGTGGGATATCAAGACGATCATCCGTTCGCATCACGAGAAGTACGATGGTAGCGGCTATCCCGACGCTCTGAGCGGCGCAGAGATCCCCCTGCGCGCGCAGGTGATCTGTGTGGTCGATGTGTTCGACGCGCTGACGACGACGCGCAGTTATCGCGGTGCCATGCCCTGGCCGGTTGCCATGGAAGAGATGCGCAACTCCAAACGCTTCTGGGAGCCAGCTATCTTCGATGCATTCATGAGCTCCATCCCCGTACTGGAAAGGGCGGCTGCTTAAACTGTACTTCGCTGCTCGCCGCTCGCCGCTCGCCTCTCGCACCTCGCCACTCGCACTTCGCCGCTCGCACTTCGCCCGCTCGCACTTCGCCGCTCGCCACTCGCACGTCGCCGCTCGCACTTCGCCGCTCGCACCTCGCCACTCGCACTGCGCCGTTCGCACGTCGCCGTTCGCACTTCGCCACTCGCACCTCGCCACTCGCACTGCGCCGTGTCTCCCGAATCCCTAATGCACCTGGCGATTGCCGCAGCGCGCCAGGGGGTTGCGCAGGGCCAGAGTCCGTTCGGCTGTGCTATTGCGCTCGACGGATCTGTCGTCGCCGTCGCTCATAACGTGGTTCTGGCGACGACGGATGTGACTGCGCACGCAGAGATCAACGCGTTGCGCGAAGCGTGTCGCCGTACCGGCAATGTGCATCTCACGGGGGCCGCAGTCGCGACGACGTGCGAGCCGTGCCCGATGTGTATGTCGGCGTTACACTGGGCGAGGGTGACCACGGTGTACTACGGCGCGACGATCACCGACGCAGCCGCGGCCGGGTTCAACGAGCTGCACCTTCCGGCCGCCGAGGTCCTGCGTCTGGGCCGCAGCGGCGTGCGTTTGGTCCCAGGCGTGCTCGCCGAGGAGTGTCGCGCTCTCTTTGCCGAGTGGCAGCGCACACCGGGGGCGCAGGCGTATTAGCGGCGGGTTACTGAGGTCTTGCGTGCAGTGCCCGGTCGCGGCGAGCCGAACCGCAGGGGATCGTGGGCGCCGCAGCATGCTTATGAGCACCTCGCGATCAACGGGCGAGAGCATAAGGCCCAGCGTGGTGTTAACACGCCACCACGGCGCTGCAAGTTGATGCGCGCATTTCTTCAGGTGGCGTTCCCGAGTTGGGAACCGGGCCAGGAACTGTCGAGCGGCTCGTTAGGTTAACCCCCCGATCCGAACGGATCCTCCAGCGACTGGCTCTGCGGCGTGAACAGCTCGGCGCCGTTATCCGTGATCACCATGTCGTCCTCGAGCCGCACGCCGAACTCGCCCGGCAGGTAGATCCCGGGCTCGTCGCTGAATGTCATCCCCGGTGCGAGGGGAAGAGTGTTTCCCTTGACCAGATACGGCCACTCGTGGCCGTCCATCCCCATGCCGTGCCCGACGCGGTGCGTGAAGTATTTGTAGCCCGGCCCGAAGCCGGCGTCCTCGATGACTTTGCGGGCGGCGGCATCCACTGCCTCACATGCCACGCCGGGACGCGCGGCTTTGAGCGCGGCCGTCTGTGCAGCCAGCTCGATCGCGAACACGCGCTTCATCTTGTCGCTGGCCTTGCCTAACACGAAAGTGCGCGAAATGTCAGACGTGTAGCCTTCGACTCTGCAGCCGCCATCGATCAGGAGGATGCTCCCCTCGCTGATCGTCTGCGGTGTGACGGAGCCGTGCGGCAGTGCGGAATAGGGGCCTACCTGGACGCCGGCGCCTCCGTCGAAGCCGAGTTGGCGGTGCGCCTGCTGCACGAGCCGGGCGCAATCGCTCTGAGTCATCCCTTCCTCGAGCGAACGGTGCGCGGCCTCGTAGGCTTTCAGCGTTACAGTCGAGGCGAGGCGCATGAGGGCCTGCTCGTGCTCGTCCTTGACGACGCGGCAGCCGGCGGTGACAGGCGTTGCGCTTATCAGGCGCACTTGCGGCAGGGCGCGCGCGATACCGTCGCTGAACACGAAACGCACAGTCTCCTCGATGCCTAACGTGCCGGTCGCGGCCCCCCGCGCGCGCAAACCCCGGGCTACCAGCTCGTACGGGCTCTCATGCTCCTCCCACGTGAGCACTTCGGTTTCCGCTCCCAACGGCCCCGTGCGAGCCTGCTCGAGCGTGCGCTCCTCCTCGAACTTGGGCGTCACGATGAAGGCTGAGCCGCGAGCCGGAATCACAACACCCGTTAGGCGCTCCGAGAGTCCCCAACGCATGCCGGTGAAGTATTCCAGGGACGTCCCGCCCGTCAGCAGCATGGCAGCCAGGCGCTGCTCTGCCATGAGCCGCAACGCCTTCTCCAGGCGCGCCCTGCGCTCGGCGACGGAGATAGGGGTCGCCTGATCTTTCAGCGATGCGAGCGCCGCGATCGCCGGCGGCAGGTCGCGGGTTGGATGTGACGCCGGGGCCGCTGTTTCGCTCGCAGTGCCGCTGATGCCGCATGCGGTGCCGGCGACGGCCAGGGTCGATACTCCGAGAAACTCACGCCGATCGATCATTTAAGCTCCTCCAAGGAGTCACTCGAGAAAACCGACCGTCTACGGCCGCACAGCTGCGTGCGTTGAGCGAAGCTCAACACAAACTCCAGTCGGCGGGTGCGGCGGGTCCAGCGATAGGAGTCGCTGCCGCGATCACGCGGTAGGCGCGGAATCCGCTATTCACGTACTCGAGTGCGAAGCGTTCCGGGAAGCTGTCGGGGAGTGCATTCGCCATGCGTTGGAGGCAGGGTGCTTCGTCCGGTCGCTGCCAGATGAAGTGCGTGATCTCGCGGCCGGCGAGCGCCCGCATCTGGCCGGCCGCGTTCTGCGCCGGGAGGCCCATCGCGCTGACACGCGTCTCGAGCGTCAGGACGCGCGGATTATGAAAGGCGATACGTAGTGAGTCAGTCGCTGCCGCTTGGCGCAGCCATGCCAACAGCTCTTGCGCATGTGGGTCCCTAACGAGCGATTGCGGGGGGCTCTTGCGTCCCTCCTGGAGCAGGGCTCCGAGCAGCACCATGGTGAGCGATCCGAGCGCGACGCTACGCGGCAGCGTTGCGCGCGAGCTGCGGCCGCGCAGCAATCGCGCGGCGGCGATTGTCGTGCCTAACGCGAGAGCGCTGCCCAGCAGCGGATAGAACGGCCAGACGTAGCGCGGCTCGGCGACGGGTGAAGCGAGCAGCAGCAGTACGTACATGGCGAGGAGCGGGACGAGGAATGTCGCCCTCGCGCGCCAGAGCATCACGCCAAGGCCGATGAGCATGAGTGCCGTCGCCGCTAGGTGATATACGTCGTTCCAGAGGTTGCCCGGAAAGGGATACAACTCCACTTCCAGCAGTGCCACGCGGTACTGCCTAACGAGTATGTATAGCCGTTCTGCCAGGTCGCGCGGGATCAAATAATTGGAGAAGGGAATGGCGATGCGGCCCGTCGCCCACGCAGCTGCGCCGGTCGCAACCCACACGAGGGCCGGCGCGAGCGGCCGGAAAAGAGCGCCGTGCCGGCGCCGCTGCGTGAGCGCGTACAGTGCCAGCGCCGGGATGAGAGCGATGCCGGCCAGCCTGTAGGCCATCGCTGCGAAGCCTAACGCCGTGACGAGCGCCACGCGCCGCCAGGTCCACTTCTCTCCCTGGGGAACGCCCCCTCGGTCGACGGCGACTACTGTAGCCCAGATCAGCGCAGCGAAGCCGGGATCGGAGATCGGCGCATCAGTCCCGCCGGCCCCCTGAATCGCCAGGACTGCCAAGGCCGCTCCCGCGGCTGCCTGCCACGGTTCGACGTGCACACGCAAGCGCAGCGCCGCGAGCACGGCGAACACGAGCAACGTCGCCAGCATCAGCACCCTAACGAGGGGAGTGTGTATCCCCTGGAGAGCAACCAGCGGCGCCAGCGTCAGCGGCAGCCCGGGGGGATACGCCGGCGGACCGATGAGCGCCGCGCCGGGCTCATAGATGTAGCCGATGTCCGAATACGGCCGACCCTCGGCGATAGCTCGCGCATGCGCCAGGTATTGCGCGTAGTCACCGGCCGAGGCGCTCGGCGGCCAGTCCCAACGCAAGATGGCGAGTACGGCGCAGGGAATGAGCAACGGCAGCAGCCACGCGGTTACCGTGAGGCGGCGGCGCCGGCCCGGCCGCGCTTCCGTATTATGGCCCGGGGGTGCCTGCACCCGTTAGGCTCCGTCCGCCTGGGAATCCGCCGGGCCGGCGAGGGCGTCGGACAAAGGTGTGGGACGGGCGAGCAGTGACAGACGATAGATGCGCTCGGCCGCGTTAGGCACGCGCTCGTCCTGGTACTTGGCAACTAGACGCGCCAGCAGATCGCTCAGCTCCTCGGCGAATGCGGCGCGCGCGTCAGCTGTCGCCAGCCCAACTTCCGTCTCGATCGTCAACGTGGCCATCCGTTTACCCGTGCGGCGTGTCGCTTCATCGAGGGCGGCGGCATCGCGCATAACGCCGGCCGCAGCAAGCATAAGTGTCGCCGTGCTGAAACGACTGCGCGATCCCTCCGTCCCTCCCGTCCCCCCCGTCCCTCCCGTCCCCTCCGTCCCCCCAGACCCCTCCGAGCGGCCCGACCCCGACCTCCCTCCTCCCCCGTCCTCGAAAGCGCCGCCCCCGCCCCCACCCCCGCCCCCGCCTAACGCGCCCAAAGCCTCCGGAGCGATCACGTACGAGCGCGCCGTGGCGCGCAAGACGCGCTCAATGCAATTCCCCTTGCGGCGCTCCGAGACACACTCGATCAGGCCGGCCCGCTCCAACGCCCTGAGGTGGTATCCTACGCGCTGCCGCGACAACCCGGTCCTGCGGCTGATCCCTGTCGCCGTGTCAGCTTCGGCGAGGAGTGCGATGAGCCGCCCCCGCGCTCCGTGCAGCAGCAGTGCGGCCTGTGCAGCCGCGCGCACGAGCTTAACGCCTGCGGCCTGTTTGCTAATCGCGCCAGGACTGGGCATTGTGCCGCCAATATTGCCGACAATAATTCTTTGTCAAGCAAGGATTGTTTGGCGCGCGGCTGCCCCAAGGTGAAGCCGGCTGGCGCGTGGCCCGATTTCAAAGCAGAATGCTCCCGATGTCCAGGGCCCAGCCCTCGGTCGGCGCCAACTCCCTAAATGCGGCTCGATAGGATCTGCGCCCAGCTCGCAACCTCGACCCCGTGCACAGAATGCGGCCGAGGTCCAGGGCCAAGCCCTTAGTCGGCGCCGACTCGCTATCTGCGGCGACGGGAGCATCCGCGCCCAGCTCGCAAACGCGACCGCGATGCACGTGCTCGGATTACGGCGATCGCGGCAAACCTTCCCCGCATCTGTTCTGTACAGACTCCTCGTCGTAGATCGGCGTCGTTAAACCCAACGGCTGTAATCATCGGTCTCGTTGCGCGATGCGGCGACAACACATACATCGACTCGTCCAGGGAGCCACCAGGTTTTGATGCGGAAGGGCAGCGCCGAGTCAGTCAGTGACCGATAGCTTCGACGTGGCGTCGCCGGTTCACGCCGGTGAGACGCCTCGCCACCGGGTTAAACGAAGTCCATGACCGATAGCTTCGACGTCGCCGTTGCCGGTGCCGGCCCGGCCGGGACCACCGCCGCGCGATTGCTCGCCCAACGCGGACATCGCGTCCTGCTTATATCGCGACCGCGGCCAACCCCCTCCCTCGCCGAATCGATCCCGCCCAGTGCAGGAAAGCTCCTCGATCACCTCAACTGGCGCGATGCTGTCGACGCAGGTGGATTCATAAGGTCATCCGGCAACACAGTATTCTGGGGGGAGGAGGATCGACAGCTCGGCGACGGCCGTCCGGCGTGGCGAGTGGAGCGCTACGACGATGGGCTCGCGGGCTATCAGGTCGACCGCGGCTCGCTCGATCGGCTGCTGCTCCGCGCGTTGAATGGCGGTGTCGCGATGGTGCGTGGAACTGTGACAGACGTCGTCGACCGGCTTGTGCGTTTCAGCGCCGCGGGAGCCGCCAGGGAGATCAGCGCCGAATGGATCCTGGATTGTAGCGGCAGGGTGGGGGTCGCCTCGCGCCGCCTCGGACGGCGCGAAGTCGGCGCAGCGCGCACGCTGGCGCTAACGGCGCTTTGGAGCCGTCCCAACGCCTGGCCCGTCCCTGACCCCACCCACACCCTGGTGGAAAGCTACGCGAGCGGTTGGGGGTGGTCGGTCCCCCTCACAGCGAGGCGGCGCCAGGTCACGGTGATGGTCGACCCCCACCTAACGAGACTATCACTCGGGGGCGGGAAGGATGAGCTGGAGCGCGTCTACCACCGCGAGCTGGCTCGCTTGCAGATGCTTCATGCGGTGACGCGCGGTGCTCGAGTCATAGGTGCACCGTTTGCGCGAGATGCCTCGCCCTACTTCACGGAGCGCGCGGCGGCCGGCGGCGTACTGCTCGTTGGGGACGCGGCAAGTTTCATCGACCCACTGTCGTCGTATGGCATCAAGAAGGCGCTGGCATCGGCATGGCTGGCCGCGGTCGTGACGCACAGCTGCCTAACGTCACCGGCGATAGAAACGGCGGCGCTGGAGTTGTATCAGTCGCGCGAGCGTGCGATGTATGACGCTCTGGAAAGTCAGCGGCTCGCTCTTGTGCACGATGCGCTCTCGGGGACCGCCATGCCGGCCCTGCCGGATTTCTGGAGCGCGCGCCTGGCCGCAGACGGCTCGAGTACCGAAGGAGAGCGCGGCGGAGTTTGGTCGCTCGATGCCGTCCGGCGCGATAAAGAAGTGCTAGCCGCATTCGAGGATCTCAAGCGCAGCGGCAACGTTGCACTACGCCCGGCAGCAGAGCTGCGGCGCATCGATCGCGCCGATGTAGTCGACGGGCGCGTCGAGCTGATCGAGCATCTTGTAACTTCTGCCGTCCCTGAGGGCATCCGCTACGTGCGTAATATCGACCTTATTGCTGTGCTGGATGCTGTAGCGGCGACGCCGCGTGCCTCGCCGCCGGATCTTTACGAGTCGTACTGCCGCTCGGTGCGTCCCGTCCCGCTCGGCGACTTCCTGGGGGCACTCGCGCTACTGATCGGTAAGAGAGCGCTGACGTTTTCTTGACAGCCGTATGAGCACGGCGCAAGAATCCGGCGCAGCCAGTCCGCTTCAGGCGCCAATCCTGACGAAGATGCTCCGTTCGTGCGTTTGTGTTGCACTGATAGGCGTTGCCACATGGACGGCGTCCGCGGCGGCCCAGCCACCGCCCGTCGCCGAGGCGGCACGCGGGCAGGCGCGACTGGCGGGACCGAGCGACACGACGCGCGGCTTCGTCATCAGCGACGCGGCTACGATCGCGCACTGTTCGGGGTGCCATGTGCGCGATTCGTTAGGGCACATGAGCCGTTTGTCTTACCTGCGCAAGACGCCTGAAGGGTGGGAGACGTCGATCCGGCGGATGCTGAGCCTCAACTCGGTGCGCGTCGAGCCGGCTGTGGCGCGCGGAATCGTCAAGTACTTGTCGAATGCGCAGGGGCTTGCGCCGGAGGAGTTGCGGCCGGGGCGTTTCGAGGTCGAACGGAGAACGATCGACTATCGCTACACGGCGGACACGCGTACGGAGACTGTATGCAAGGCGTGTCACTCGTTAGGGCGCGCCATCACGCAGCGGCGCACGAAGGAGGAGTGGGAGCTGCTGGTGGCGACGCATCGCGGCTATTATCCCGGGTCGGATTTTCAGGGATTCAGGCGCGTCGGGCCGCCGCCGCCGGACAGCGCCGGCGCGCCGCACCCGATGGACGCGGCCATCGCGCATCTGGCCAAGGCGTTTCCGCTGCGCACTGTCGAGTGGGGGGCCTGGTCGGCGACGATGCGCCCGCCGCCGATCGACGGGACGTGGCTGATCAGCGGGAACGAGCCGGGGCGCGGCGAGTTTTTCGGCCGCCTAACGATAGCACGTGCTGCTGCTGCCGACGAGTTCACGACGGCGGCGACCTTCCGCTACGCCGGCGGCGGTCCTCCTGTCAGCCGCCAGGGGCGCGCTGTTGTGTACACAGGCTATCAGTGGCGCGGGCGATCGGCGCAAGGCGCCGGCCGCGCAGCTAGCGACACTGCGCGCGCTGACGACGCGTGGCGCGAAGTGCTCTTTGTCGAGCCGGGGTGGCAAGAGATCACGGGACGCTGGTTCCGCGGCGGGTACGACGAGATCGGGGCCGACGTGCGCCTGCGCCGGCTTGGCGGATCGGCTGTGTTGGCCGGCGTCTTGCCGCGCGGTCTGCGCGCGGGCGACTCGCAGGAAGTGACGATCGTCGGAGCGCAGCTGCCTAACGTGGCAGCCGGTGCGATCGGCTTCGGGCCGGGGGTCCGCGTCGAGCGCGTCGTGCGAGCGACCGGCGAGGAGCTTGTCGTGCGTCTGAGCGTCGACAAAGGGGCGCCGCTCGGCGAGCGCGATATATCCGTTGCCGGCGCGGCGCTGCCGCGCGGCGCCGTTGTCTATGACAGGGTGAGCCGTATCAAGGTGACGCCGCTGGCCGGAATGGCGCGGGTAGGCGGCATCCGCTTCCCCAAGCAGCTGGCGCAGTTCGATGCCGTCGCGTACCACGACGGCGGCGACGGCAAAGCCGATACGCCGGACGATCTGGAGATCGGCCGCGTCGGCGTCACCTGGAGCCTCGAGGAGTATGGTGTGACATTCGATGACGACGATATCAAGTTCGTCGGCAGCATCGATGCAAAGGGACTGTTCACGCCTAACGTGGACGGCCCCAATTCGGCTCGCAGCGGCAGCCGCAACAACATCGGTGACGTCTGGGTTGTCGCTACGTTCACGCCGCCGGAGCCCGCTGCGCGCCCGATAAAGGCGCGCGCTCACCTGCTCGTGACGGTCCCGCTGTATATGCGTTGGGACCCGTGGAGCCCGGGACCATGAACGTGCTGCGGCGGGGAGAGTATCACGCGTTCGCGGCTGCCGGCGTCCCGCATGTCTATCTCGTCCCCTCGGCCGCTGTTTTCCGGCTGGACGACACGGCGCAGGCCGTGCTGCAGGCGCTGGAGCAGGGCGACGCCTCGCCGGAG
>JBQTJS010000340.1:0-2207 GCA_052386875.1 Gemmatimonadaceae bacterium | reverse complement strand
TGTGGGTTCCGGAAATTCTGGCGCGCGAATTCCGGAAATTCTGGCCACTTGATCAGAGGCCTCGTGTGACGTCGGATCGTCGAGGCCGAGATGTTTGGTGCGCATGGATGGGCCGTCGAGCGTGAGGATGCGGCCGCGTTCGAGGATGCGATCGACGATGGCGTGAGCGAGGTCCTCGTCGTGCAGCACGCGACCCCAGGTGGCCAGCGGTTTGTTCGTGGTGAAGATCATCGCGCGACGGCGTTTGTGTCGGTCGTTGACGACGTGGAAGAGCATGTTCGCGGCATCCGTGCCGTAGGTGAGATAGCCCACTTCATCGACGACGAGCAAGCCGGGATGCGTGTAGGAGGTGAGGGCTTCGGTGAGACGGCCTTGGCGAAACGCAGCGGAAAGATCGTCGATCAGCTCTGCGGCCGTCACGAAATGCGCGTCGAAGCCGTTCTGGATGGCGCGATAGGCAATCGCGACGGCGAGGTGCGTTTTTCCGCGGCCGGGCTTGCCGTGCAGGATGAGGGCGCGGCCCTCGGTGATGAAGTCGGGTGAGAGGGCGGAGCCTAACAAGGCTAAGCGGACGGTGGACTGGAACGTGAAATCAAAGTCGTCGATCGTCTTGAGGAAGGGGAAGCCCGCGCGCCGGGAGAGGCGCGTGAGGCGCGTCTGCTGCCGATGCGCAATCTCTTCCGCGACGAGGACGGTCAGAAAGCGTGCATAGGGCCACGCTTCGCGTTCGGCGCGAATGATGAGATCCCGCCAGACGCGCCGCGCGTTGGCGAGGTGCAGCCGTTTGAAGACGGCATCGAACTCGAGATCGATCGCAGGCAGCACGCTGTTCATAGCGTCAGCTCCCGTGGCGAGCCGCCTAACGCATGCGCGGCATCGAGGTAGTGAGCGATGTATTCCGCTCCAAAGACGCGTGCCGCGAGCCCCTGCCGGAAGGCGGCGCACAGCGCGGTAGGGCCCTCGGTCTGCAGCAGCGCATGTAAGCGATCGACGTCCTGCGTCCAGCGCCGCGGCCGGCGATGCGTGAGTTCGGTGAGATAGGCGAGGGCGGGCTCGCCCAGCTCGAGGAGATGCTGCCGCTTAAGATAGCGCTTCCCGCGCTTCCCCGAGATCGCGGCTACCATCTCAGCGCGGTGCGTGGGGAGCGTAGACACCGCGTTAGGCGTGCACAACCGCTCATGGGTGACGTCGCAGCGGCTCACCACGATGCGGATCCGTTCGCGGTAGAGGTATAGCGTACCAGCGATGCCGATCGCCTCCGGCGGCATTGAGTAGCGATGCGTGTCATGCAGCACATAGCCCGTGGGACCGACGATAATCGGCATCCGCAGCGCCAGCGCTTGTGGCGTCACCTTCAGTGGGCGAAGGCGCGGGAGTTCTTCGGCGCGTCGCACGGCGGGAATGGCGCCGGTCGCGCGCGAAGGACGCATCGTGTTCACCTCGATGAGCCACTCCCGAAGCTGCTGTTCAAGATCCGCGGGATCCAGAAAGCGCCGCTGCTTGAAGAAACTCCCTTTCACCCAGCCCACCAGATTCTCGATCGCGCCCTTTTGCTGCGGCGCATGGGGCCAACAGACTTCGATCCCGAGCCCGAGATCGAGCACTACGGCGGCAAAGATCGGATTCCACTCCGTCACCTCGCCGTTCTTCTGCCACGAGAGCGCGACCGTCTTCGGCCGATCAAAGACAGCCAGCAGCGGAATACCGCCCAGCGCGACGAAGTGGTCGACGAGGCTGCGGGCCAGCGTCTCGACTTGTTCGTTAGGCACGATGGAGACCTCCACCCAGCGCGAGTACTTGAGGCGTGAGGCAAAGAAGTGCACGCGCTCGGTCGTGCCGTTAAGAAAGCGCACGAGGACTTCGCCGAAATCATGCTGCGTGAACTCGCCCGGCAGCCCCTCAAACCGAATCATTGGGCGCGGCGTCGACGGCCGCACGGTACGCACCAGCGCATACAGCGCGCTCTTCGCGCCGTCGTAGCCCGCCAGCTTGGCGCGCCGCAGGAGTTCCACGCTTAACAGCTCCGGATCCTCTTTGAGCCAGGCGGTCACGCGCTCGCGATACGCCGCGACCTTTGAGCGCCGACCGGGACGCCGGCGCGCGAGCGCGGGATCGCGCACAAACTCAGTGATCGACGTGATCATCGGCTCATCGACCACGCGTTGGACGCTGCGTTTTCCCACGGCGACCTGCGCGGCGATCGCCTC
>JBQTJS010000339.1:0-3467 GCA_052386875.1 Gemmatimonadaceae bacterium | reverse complement strand
TCGAGGACGCGGCCCGCGGGCTCGGAGCGGCCGGCGTTTATGCCCGCGTAGGGATCGCCACTGACGAAGAGGTTCTGGCCGGCGCGGATGTCGGTTCCTCGGCGACGGCCGAGCTGCTCATCCCCGTCCCCGACGGGGCCGATGCGGGCAGATTCGCGGACCGACTGCGCGCGGCGCTGCCGGATCTGGCGCAGGGCGCCTTGGCTCTGGACCTGGCGGGCCAGTCGGAGTTCGGTTCCCTCATCGGGCGTGAGGGACGTATCGTTAGGGCCGAGTTGAGCGCGCGTACGTTAGGCGAAGCCGAGCACTGGGCCGACGCTGTGCGGGGGCGCATGCAGCAGCTGGACGAGCTGGCCGACGTCCGCTCCACCAATGCGACGACGCAGCCCGTTGTGGAAGTCACACTCGCGCGCGACCGCATTGCGCAGCGCGGCCTCCGCATCGAGGAAGTGGCGAGCGCCCTGCAGGGTGGACTGGGGGGGGTCGCGGCGAGCGAGCTGCGCGAAACCGACCGGCGCACGCCGATAACTGTACGATTCGCCGGAAGCGCTAACGAGAATCTCCGGGAAGCGCTCGCCACGCCGGTGCGCGGCGTCCCGGTGGCGCAGCTTACCTCTGTCGCCGAGGTGCGGGCGCCAGTGGAGGTGGTGCGCGTGGGTCAGCGGCCGGTTGTGCAGGTGGAAGGGTTGATCCGCCAGGGGGGGACCTCGGGAGCGACGGACGCGGTCCTGAACTTGTTAGGCAGCATGACCTTTCCGGCCGGAGTCTCCTGGAGCGTGAGCGGCGCCGACGCCGAGGCTCGGCGCACGTCGCGGGAGCTGCTGCTGGTGGCCGTGCTGGCTGTGGCGCTCGTCTTTCTCGTGCTCGCCGGGGAGTTCGCGTCGTTCAAGGTGCCGTTAGTCGTTATGCTGACAGTGCCGCTAGCCGCCGCGGGCGGGTTGATCTTCCTCTGGCTCACCGGCCAGAGCATCAACGCCGTCTCGCTCATCGGCATAGTTGTGATGATCGGTATGGCCGACAACGAGGCGGTGGTGAAGCTCGATGCGATCCGGCGCTTTCGCGAGCAAGGGCACAGCGTCGCCGACGCTGTCGTGTTAGGCGGCCGCCAGCGGCTGCGCGCCATCAGCATGACGTCGCTGACGACGATAACCGGTGTGCTGCCGCTCGTTTTCGGGATCGGGAGCGGCGGCGCGCTGTATCAGCCGCTGGCTGCCGGCGTTATTGGCGGCTCGATCTCGGCGCTTCTGGTGACGTTCTTCTTGTTGCCGACAGCGTATGCGGTGATGGAGGGAGGCGCCGGCCGCGAAGGGATGCGCGCGGCGACCTTGCGGGTCGGGGTTGACAGAGAGCAGCGCGCTGCGGAGGCGGATGGCGGGCGCGCGCGAGCGGGGGATGCGGAGAACGGGCGGCAGCAAGGTGAAGAGGGGCGCAGCGAAGCGGCGCGAGGCGAGAGAGAAGGCCAGGTGGTTGCAGACACCCAGAACTCTGAACGGGGCGGCGAACAGGAGCGCAGCGAAGCTGCGCCACGCGAGCGGGAAGGCGAGGTGGCTGCAGACATCCGGAACGCTGAACGAGGCGACGAACAGGAGCGCAGCGAAGCTGCGCCACGCGAGCGAGAAGGCGAGGTGGCTGCAGACACTCGGAATGCTGAAGGAGGCGACGAGCAGGAGCGCCGCGAAGCGGCGCGACTTCGTATATGATCGGTTGGGCCGTCTCGCGGCCGGCCGTAGTATGGGCCGCAGTGGCCGCGCTTGTGTTAGGCGGCGGCGTGGCGTTTACGCGGCTGCCGCTCGCCACGAAGACGACAGTGGAGCTGCCGCGTCTGCAGATATCAGCGGCCTGGCCGGGGGCATCCGCCGAGCTGATCGAGACGTACGTCACGGCGCCGATCGAGGCGGCGATCCAGAGCGTTCGCGGCGTTAGGCGTTCCTCATCGCGCTCGGCGGATGACGATGCCGCCATAACGGTGGAGCTGGAGCCGGCGGCGGACGTTCAGATAGCGCGGCTGTCCATCCTGGAGCGTCTGGAGCTGTTGCGGTCCGAGTTCCCTCCGGGCGTGACGCCGCCGCGGGTGTCGAACTACGTACCGGAGGAGCTGGAGGAAGCTCCGCTGCTGCGTCTCACGTTAGGCGGTCCCTACACGGCCGGCACGCTGCAGGAGGTCGCCGACGATAGGCTGGAGCCGCGGCTGAGCGCCGTCCCGGGTGTGGCCGGGATCGGCATCGGCGGCGGCACCACGCTCGGCGTCTCCGTCTCGTACGACGCCAGGCGACTGCGGCAGCTCGACATCGCGCCGGCGCGACTCAGCGAGGCAATTCGTGACGCACGCATAGTGCGCGCGTTAGGCGAGGAGCGGGCCGGCGTGAACGAGCGCCAGGTCGTGTTGCGCGATCAGCCTAACGCGGTCGCGGAGCTGGCCGATCTGCCTGTCACCGGCAAAGCTGATCGGGTCTTCCGGCTCGGCGAGCTGGCCAGCATCCGCCCCGACGAGGACATGCGCGGCCGTTTCTACAGAGTGGACGGGCAGCCGGCGCTCGCGCTCACAATCACGCGATTGCCGGGGGCGGACGCGATCAAGACCGCAGCGGCGGTGCGCAGAGCACTCGAAGAGCTGCGGCCGACGCTGCCGAGCGCCGTTACGATCTCCATCAACGACGACGAGAGCGTCGATCTCGCCAGGCAGCTGCGCGGCCTGCTGCTGCGGGGCGCGATCGCGTTCATGGCTGTGTTGCTCATCGTCGCCCTCTTCCTGCGCGACGCCCGCGCAGTCACGCTCGTTATGCTCAGCGCCGCCGTCGCCGTTGCCGGGACGGCGCTGGGCCTCTACGTGCTGGCGATTCCAGCCAACCTGCTGACGCTGGCCGGGCTGGCGATGGGAATCGGCATCCTTGTCCAGAACGGTCTCGTGGTAGCGGAACGGCTAGGGACGACACCCGATACACCCGAAGGCCGCGCGCTCGCCGGGCGTCGCATCACACCCGCGGTGCTGGGCGCGACTTTGACGACAGCGGTGGTGCTCTTCCCGTTCCTGTATCTGCAGGGCGACGCGCGCGCCGCCTTCACTCCCTTCGCGAGCGCCTTTCTTCTCGCGTTAGGGTGGTCCGTTGTATCGTCGGTCGTGATGATTCCCGCGCTGGCCAAGGGCCATCGCGTGCACGAGGCGCGGCGGCCCCGGGCGCGCCGGCTGTACGGCCGTATGCTGATCCGGCTCATCAGAGTGCGCTATCTGACGCTGGCTGTCACGGTAGTGGCGTTAGGCGCTCTCACCTGGGTCTTCATCAAGAAGGTGCCGCGCTTCACCTGGGGCGGTTTCGGCGAGCAGCGCACCACGCTCATGGCCAGCCTCACGTTCCCACGCGGCTCCGATCCGCAGACACTGGACCGCGCCATGCGCGAGCTGGAGTCGGTCGTCCTCGGCCAGCCGGGAGTGGAGCACGTTGTGACGCAGAGCCGCGGACCCTTCGGCG
>JBQTJS010000338.1:0-24361 GCA_052386875.1 Gemmatimonadaceae bacterium | reverse complement strand
CGACGAAAGGATCGATAGCCAACAGCGCTCCCTCGAGATCGAGCAGGTTGTTGAACGACAACTCCTTTCCGCCGCGCTGCGTTAGGCGCGCGAGACCTTCACTCGGATCTTCGACATAGAACGCCGCCTCCTGGCCGGGGTTCTCACCGTAGCGCAACGTCCGGGCGCGCTCGAGCGCGAGAGTGTAATGCTCGGGGAAGCGTTCACCGCGCTGAGCCGCGAGCCAGCGCGCGATTGCGCTGTCGTACGCGGATGTGTGCGCGTACACCTTTTCAGCCAGCCGCCGGCGCAGGTCGCTGTCGTCGCCGCGTCGCTCCAGGGCCTGCAGAACGGGGCCGTAATCCGCGGGATCTACGACCACATACACCGACGCGAAATTCTTCGCCGCGGAGCGCAGCATCGACGGGCCGCCGATATCGATCTGCTCGATGACCTCGTGCGGCGCCACGTTAGGCATTGAGGCAGTGGAGCGGAAGGGATACAGATTCACCGCGACGAGATCGATGGCCGCGATATTGTGCGCGGCGATGGCCTGCATGTGCTCGGGCACATCGCGCCTGGCGAGCAGCGCGGCGTGTACGGCGGGGTGCAGCGTCTTGACGCGCCCGTCCAGCATCTCGGGGAACCGGGTTACATCGGCGACGTCGCGCACACTCAAACCGGACTCGCGCAGTGCTTTGGCCGTGCCGCCTGTGGAAAGGAGCTCCCAGCCGAGCGCGGCGAGGCGCTGGGCAAACTGTGCGACACCGGTCTTGTCCGATACCGAGATGAGCGCGCGCGGCACGGCCGGTCGCGGGGGAGTCACGGCAGTCACGGGTCGAAGCTCAAGGGGCGCGCTGTCAAAGCGGCGGAGTCAACCATGTCTCGAGCGCCGCGCGGAGGCCCACGTAATCGCCTAACGTGAACGCGGAGCCCGTGTCGGGGTGCGGCACTCCGCACACGCGGCCGTCGGCGGCGAGCGCGATGCGGCCCGAGGTCACGGCCTGTACGACACGCGGGTACAGCAGGTGCTCCACAGCCAGCACGCGCGAGGCGAGCGATGCAGGTGTGTCGTTAGGTGCCACTGCCACCGGCCACTGTGCAATTATCGCCCCGCGGTCGTATTGTTCGTCCACGAAATGCACGGTCGCGCCGGTCACCCGCGCCCCTGACGACAGCACCGCGGCGTGGACGCGCTCGCCGTACATACCGGCGCCGCCGAACGCAGGCAGCAGGGCAGGGTGCGTGTTCATCACGCGCCCGCGGTACGCAGCTATCACCGAGCCGGGGACGAGGCGCAAGTATCCTGCGAGCACGATGAAACCGATGCCGCGTTCCTGGAAGAGCGCCTGCAGCTCATGTTCACGCGCCGTCGCGTCCAGGTGCACGGCTTCGATTCCGGCAACGCGCGCTCGATCGAGCGCTTTCGCGTCGCGCCGGTCCGATGCCACAAGCACGACGTCGCCCGCGCGGCGCTCCCCCAGAGATGCGAAATAATCGAGGATCGCTTGCAGATTGGAACCGCCGCCAGAAGCGAGAACCGCCAGCCGAGCGCGCACGCGCGCATTGTATGGTGACGGCAATGGCGCGGTAAGCCCTAGCGTCCGAGCGCTTTTTGCACGGCGTCGGCGAGGGAGTGCACGACATCGAACCGACTCCGCGCGAGCGTGACTTCGTCGTCAGGCGATTCGGGCGAGATGATAAAGATGCCGCGCCCACCGAGTTCGACGGCCGGAAGCACGTCACGCAGCCGGTCGCCGACGTAGATCGATGCGGCAAGATCGAGGTGATGCTCAGCCGCCGCGCGGCGGAACAGGAGCGTCCCCGGTTTGCGACACTCACACGGCCCGGAAATATCGGGGAAGTGTGGACAATGGTATTGGGCGTCCAGGCGAGCGCCTTCGCGCGCGAACGTGGCAGCAACTCTATCGGCGACCTCGGCATACGCACTTTCACTTATCAGACCGCGAGCGATGCCTGATTGATTGGTGACGACGACAGTGATGAAGCCGGCATCATTGAGCGCACGGACAGCTGCGGCCGCGTGAGGCAGCGGGACAATGCCGTTGGGATCGGCTAGAAAATGGCGGTCTTCGATGAGCGTGCCGTCGCGGTCCAGGAAGGCCGCCGGCCGGTGCGTCGCATCAGGCGAGCGCAAGAAGGAGGCTCTCGGCCAAAGCGTCATCCATCGCAGGTGGTACTGATCGCAGATCCAGCCACACGGCGCCCTCGGCGACACGAGCGATGATCGGCGGTGAGCCGCCGCGGAGGCGCGTTTCGATCTTGGCAGCGTCTCCGTCGAGTCGTAGGGCGAAGGAAGGGATGCGCGAGGTCGGAAAAGCGCCGCCGCCGACTGTGGCCTCACTTTCGGCGACGGCGACATGGATTTCCGCTGCGCTCGTTATGCGCTCGGCGATCTTGGCTGCACGTCCGCGGATCTCAACCGCGGGGGTCGCGAGCATGGCCAGCGTGGGGATCTCGCGTAGCGCGCGGTCCGGCTCACGATACAGCTCCAGAGTGGCTTCCAACGCGGCAAGCGTGAGCTTGTCGACGCGCATAGCGCGCGCCAGCGGGTTGCGGCGGCAGGCGCCGAGCAGCGCGGCGTCGCCAAACATGATGCCGGCCTGCGGCCCGCCTAACAACTTGTCGCCGCTCATCACTGTAAGTGAGGCTCCGCTTGCCACAGCATCGCGCGCCGTCGGCTCGCCCGCCAAGCCGAAGGGCTCCAGTTCAATGAGGAGGCCGCTGCCGAGGTCGAAGAGCAGGGGGACATTCCCCTCGCGTGCGATGGGCGCAAGGTCGCGCAGCGCGGCATCGGCGACAAAGCCACGCTGCTCGAAATTGCTGCGGTGTACCTTGACGATGGCGGCCGTGTCATCGGTGAGTGCGTGGCGGTAATCGTCTGCATGCGTGCGATTGGTCGTCCCCACTTCCACCAGCCGCGCGCCGCTCTTGGCCATGATCTCGGGGACGCGGAAGGAGCCACCGATCTCGATCAGCTCTCCGCGCGAGACCAGCGCGGCCCGTCCGTCGGCGACTGTGTTCAGCGCCAATACCAGGGCTGCGGCGCAGTTGTTGACAACCATGGCGTCGGCCGCGCCGGTCAACTCGCAGAGGAGGCGCACGCAATGCACATAGCGCGATCCGCGGGCGCCGCTCTCCAGGTCGTACTCCAGGTTACAGGCGCCGGTCGCGGTCTCGCTGATTGCCGCGATGGCGGCCGCCGCGAGCGGCGCGCGGCCGAGATTCGTGTGCAGCACAACGCCGCTGGCATTGATGACCGGGCGCAGCGAGTGCTGCGTGCGGCGGCTCACTTCGCGCTCGATCTGCGCATCCCAGGCGTCCTCGTTAGGCGACGCCAATGCCGTTTTCATGCGCGCCTCCGCGAGCACGGCCCTGGCCGCGTCCACAACGATCGTCCGGGGGACGGTGGCGAGCAGCTCACGAACGCGCGGGCGCTCCAGGAGCGCATGGACTGCGGGGAGACCGCGCCGTAAGTCAGTCACCGTCCCGATCCCGGCGCGGCTGGACGGCGCTGCGTGGTGTCGCGCCGCGTGGTGTCGCGCCGCGCGGTGTCAGGGGGTGCGACTCGCGGAGTCTGGAACACCCGTTCGGAGCTACGGCGCCAGCCGAGGAAGCTCCGTATGTCGTTGGCGCCCAAGCGATATTCGGCTGCGGCCCGCAGCGGCCGTGCCAGCCGCAGGATGACCTCGGTGGCTGGCGGGAGGACGCTCGGCTTGGGCGGTGGCGCCGGCCGGCGGCCGGTATCAGCGGCCGGGGGTCGCGCGGGTGGTTGGGGACGCCTGCCTAACGGGCGCACCGCGGCGCCGGCGCGCGCACTATCGGCGCGCCGCGCGGAATCCTGCGCGGCGGCCCGCCTGAGCGAGTCCTGCACGGCCTGGCGCCGTGCCGAGTCGGCGCGAGCGCGCTCGAACTCCCGCGCGGGAACGATCGCCGCGATGCGCTGCGCGACCGAGTCGCGGTCCTTCAGGGAAAAGTGATCCGGAGTCAGCGTTTGGAGGGAGTCGAGGCCGCGGTCGAAGGCGACACGAAGCATCAGGGAATCGACTCTGTTAACCGTTGTGATCCCCGGCCCGATGGTGTCACGCGGCAGCGCCAACATCTCGCGCGAGAGCGAATCTTGGACGAGCACTGTCGCGGTGTCGAACCCCTCGCGCGGGTCGACGGCGCGATTGCGGTTTTCGTCGATGAGTGCGCGTAGGAAGTAGCGCCCGGGTGGAAGCGCGCCGAGGAGGAAGCTGCCTAACGAATCCGCGACCGTCACGTAGCGCACGCTGTCGCGGCCCACGACGGGGAGCGCGATAGCGGAGACAAAAGCGCGCGGCGCACTGCGCTGTGCGATCCAGTCGAAGACTATTCCGCGGACCTTGCCGGCCGCGAGGCTGCCCCCGGTGGAGAATACTATCGTGCGCCCCACGGAGTCCGCGTTGCCTCGCAAATCGCTGATGCCGGGGAGCAGCCGCACCACGTAGGTTGTATTGGCACGCCAGCCATCACGGGGTGCCACTTCGATGCGCGTGCGCTTCCACGAGATGCGGGGCTCGCCGTCGTAAGGCGACAGCAGGAAGAGGCTGTGCAGGTCTGCGGCACCCTGCGGACGCTCGCTCACGACTTCGCTGAAAAGGAACTGCATCTCCCGGAGCCGCGCGGCAACCGTCCCGCTTTCCGGCGACACCTTCAGCAAACGCGGCGCCAGCTCGTCAGGGGGAGCCCCTGGCGGCACACCCGGCGACGCGCACGCGCCAACGGCGAGGAGCGCTGCGGCAGCCGGCAGCGACGTTAGGCGGCGCACAGCGCGGTCACCTTCGCACGCAACTGCGCGGCCCGCGCGCCCCACTCCCTCTGCTTCTGGCGCTCGGCTTCCACCACGTCACTCTTGGCGCGCTCGACAAACCGGGGGTTCGCCAGGCGCTGCGTAACCGCCGCGAGCTGCTTTTCGAGGTTTGCCAGCTCTGCGCGCAAGCGTGTACACTCGCGCGTCAGGTCGATAACGCCCTCAAGCGGCACTATGACCTCGGACCCGCCGGAGAGGACGTAGTGGGCGGCGGCACCGTGCCGACCGGCGCTTGGTCCGGCAATGCTGAGCGCGCAGCGGGCGAGCCGCTCGATTGTGGGGCGCGCTCTCTCGAAGGTTGCGGCGATACCGTCGCTGGCGACAATGGCGACATCGAGATTGCGGCCCGGGGCGACGCTGTATTCGCCGCGCACCTGGCGCAGCGCCGTCACGACTTCGCGCACGATCTCGAACTCCGCCACGCCGTCCGTCTGGCGGGGGGCTTCGCGGCGGCGTCCGCGCGGCCACGCGGCAGAGGCGAGATATTCGTTAGGCGCCTGTCCCGGGAGCCGTTGCCACAATGCGTCAGTGACGAAGGGGACAATCGGCTGCAAGAGCCGCAGGGCCTGGTCGAAGGTATGCACCAGCACAGCGCGAGCTACGTCACTGTCGTGGCCTTTGGCCGCGAGGCGCCCCTTGCTCGCCTCGACATACCAGTCAGCGAGATCATTCCATACGAAAGTGCGCGCGGCTTCTGTGTACTCGTTGAGCCGCAGTCCTGCGCCTCTCTCGCTGTGCGGCCAGGTGCCGTTAGCGGGTCGCGCCGGACCCAGCGCCGCGTCGCACGCCGCGATCGCGGCGTCCAGGCGCGCCAGGATCCACTGGTCCGCGCTCGTCAGGCGCTCGGCCGGGATGCGATCAGCCGGCTGCACACTATTGTCGCCGACGTTGCTCAGCAGGAAGCGCCCGATATTCCAGAGCTTGTTGACGAAGTTGCGGCCCGGGGCGAAAGAGCGCTCCAGATCGTTCGGGTCGAGGATGGTGTCGGCGCCAAGGCCCATCCCCGCGACGACAGTGTAGCGCAATGCGTCGGCGCCGTACAACTGTACAACGTCCAGCGGGTCGATGCCGTTGCCTAACGACTTCGACATCTTGACATGCTTCGTGTCACGCACAGTACCGTGCAGATAGACTGTGTGATACGGCGCCTCGCCGAGCAGCGCGAACCCGTTCATGATCATGCGTGCCACCCAGAAGAACAGGATCTCCGGGGCCGTGATCAGGACGTCGGTAGGGTAGAACGCCTTGAGATCTGCAGTAGCGTCGGGCCAGCCTAACGTGGAGAACGGCCACAAGCCCGACGAGAACCACGTATCCAGGACGTCCTCATCCTGGCGCACCGGTCCGCCGCAGTCCGGACAGCGCGCCAGATCGTCGCGACTCGCCGTCACCTTGCCGCAGGCATCGCAATACCACACCGGAATGCGATGACCCCACCACAACTGCCGCGAGATGTTCCAGTCGCGGATGTTCTCCAACCAGTTCACGTAGACAGCCTCCCAGCGCTCCGGGAGGATGCGGATGTGGCCGTCGCGCACGGCCTGAAGCGCCGGTTCGGCGAGCGGCGCCATGCGCACGAACCACTGATCCGAAAGACGCGGCTCGACCACAGTGTCGCAGCGGTAGCAGCGGCGTACGGCGTGATGGTGCGGCTCGACTTGCACGAGATGCCCCTCCGCGCGCAACAGCTCGACGATGCGCTTGCGCGCGACGAAGCGGTCGGCAGCGACGAGGCTCTCGGGGACGCGCTGCGACTCGTCGCTCGCAGCGCGCATCGCTCCGTCGGGACCCATCACGACCGGCATCGGCAGATGGTGTCGTTGGGCGACCTCGAAGTCGTTAGCGTCGTGCGCCGGCGTGATCTTCACCGCTCCACTGCCGAATGCGGGGTCCGTATAGGTATCGGCAATGATCGGGATCTCCACGTTGGCGACTGGAAGCCGAACGGTCCGGCCCACCAGCTCCTGGTACCGCGTATCGTCAGGATGCACAGCCACCGCGACGTCGCCCAGCAGTGTTTCCGGCCGCGTTGTGGCGACTACGATACTGCCGTGCTCCTCGCCCGCGTGCACCGGCGTCACCGGATAGGCGATGTGGTACAGCTCGCCGTTCGTATCGTGAAACTCGGCTTCTTCGTCCGACAGCGACGTTAGGCAGCGCGGACACCAGTGGATCACGCGGTGTCCGCGGTAAATCAAGCCGCGCTCGAACAGCCGCACGAACGCCTCACGCACAGCGCGCGAGAGCATCGGCGACAGCGTGTAGGCCGTGCGCGACCAATCGGCCGATGCGCCTATCGCACGCAGCTGCTGCAGGATGACGCCGCCGGTTTCGTCGACGAAGCGCTCCGTGCGCTCGATGAACGCGTCGCGGCCGATGTCGAAGCGGGTCTTACCCTCCTTCGCCAGGAGCTTCTCCACCACGTTCTGCGTGGCGATTCCGGCATGGTCGGTCCCCGGGAGCCAGAGGGTCTCATCCCCACACATCCGGCGCCAGCGGACGAGCACATCCTGCACGGTGTTGTTCAGCCCATGGCCCATATGCAGCACCGCAGTCACGTTGGGCGGCGGCATCACGATCACGAACGCTGCGCGATCCCCTCCCGCACGCGCAGAACGCTCGGCGTTGGCCCGGAAAAGTCCCCCCCGCACCCATCGCTCATAGAGAGCGGCGTCGATGCCGGCGTGGTCGTACTGCGGCGGGATGTCGCGGGAAGCCATAGCTTGGGCAAGTTAAGCGGGGTCAGGTCTTGAAATACAACGGCGCGCGAGCGCAGCATAGCTTTCACGCTCCTACACCGCAGCCACCGACAGTCCAGACGCTAATGACCTCACCTTTCCGTCCAACGGAGCAAGGGCCGCCGCCCAGTCGTGGCCGGCGGTTTGTGCTCTGGTTCGTCGTCGTTACGGCACTCGCGGTGGGGATTGCGCTCGCGTTCCTGTATGGTCCGCGTGTCGTGCCGTTCCTGGATCAGGCGCGATGAGCACGGGGCAGTCCCTTAGAGCAGCCTCGCGCGAGACCCTAACGTTAACGCTCCCCGACGGGAGCACGCGGGAAGTCGAGTACGGCACACTGCCGCGGGATGTTGTGGCGACGATCGGGCCGCGTCTCCTGCGCGACGCGATCGCCGTCACGATCGACGGCGTCGTGCAGGACATGGTGACGCCGCTGCGAAACAGCGGGGCATTCCGCGTCCTCACTCGCAAGGATCCGGCGTCGCTGGCGGTGCTGCGACACTCAGCGGCCCACATCCTCGCGACGGCAGTGCGCCGTCTGCGCCCGCGGGCACAGATCGGCTTCGGACCGGCCATCGAAGACGGTTTCTACTACGATTTCGGTGTAGCCGACCCGTTTACACCCGAGGACCTCGCCGCGTTCGAAGACGAGATGCGGCGCGTGGCCGCGGAGCAACTCCCGTTCGTGCGCGAGGAAGTGGATCGCTCGGAGGCGCAGCGTCGCTTCGCGGACGATCCGCTGAAGCTGGAGCGCATCGCTGACTTGCCGCCTAACGAGATAATCTCGACGTACACCGACGGCCCCTTCATCGATCTCTGCCGCGGCCCTCACGTACCGGATACGTCATACCTGCAACACTTCAAGCTCCTCTCAACGGCGGGAGCCTATTGGCGGGGTGACGAGCGCCGGCAGATGCTGCAGCGGATCTACGCGACTGCATGGTGGAGCGCGGAAGATCTCGCCGCACATCTGTTCCGCCTCGAGGAGGCCAAGCGGCGCGACCATCGAGTGCTCGGTAAGGCGCTGGACCTTTTCATAACACACCCGGCAGCGCCCGGCGCCGTCTTTTGGACGGAGCGCGGCACCACGCTCTACAACGCGATCACTGAGTTTGTGCGAGAACGGCAGGCCGAGCACTTCAGGGAGATCAAGACGCCGCTCCTGTTCAGTAAGTCGCTCTGGGAGCAGTCGGGGCACTGGGGGAAGTATCGCGAGAACATGTTCCTCGTGCTGAACAAGGAGACGCAAGAACACGATCTGTCGCTCAAGCCGATGAATTGTCCGTCGCATTACCTGTATTACCTCTCCAAAAAACACTCCTATCGGGAACTCCCCCTCCGGTACGTGACATTCGACGTGCTGCATCGCAATGAGCTGACCGGCGCACTGTCCGGCCTAACGCGTGTTCGGCAGTTCCAGCAGGACGACTGCCACGTCTTTCTCATGGAGAGCCAGATCGCCGAGGAAGTACAGTTCCTGATGACGTTCATCCTGGGCTACTACGACACGTTCGGACTGCAATCGAGACTCAAGTTCGGTACGCGGCCGCAAGTGCGTATCGGGGACGATGCCCAGTGGGACCGCGCCGAAGCGACGTTGCAGCGCTCACTCGACGCCACGGGAGTGACTTACGAGTTGAACGAGGGGGACGGTGCATTCTACGGCCCCAAGATCGATTTCCATGTCACAGACTCCATAGGGCGCAGTTGGCAGCTCGGAACCATCCAGCTCGATTACGAGAACCCCGAGCGGTTCGACCTCACCTACGTGGGTGAGGACAACGCCGAGCATCGTCCCGTCGTGATCCATCGTGCTGTGAGCGGCTCGTTCGAGCGATTCATCGCGATCCTCATCGAGCATTTCGCGGGCGCGTTTCCAGTGTGGCTGGCGCCCGAACAGGTGCGCGTCCTGCCGATCTCCGATGACCTTGCGCCGCAGGCGCGTGAGGTCACCGAGCGCATGAAGCGCGCCGGGATCCGTGTCAGGCTGGACGACCGCAGCGATACGCTGAACTATCGCATCCGCGAGGGCGAACTGGCCAAGGTCCCCTATATGGCCGTGTTAGGCAGGCGTGAGGCCGAGGCGGGAACCCTGGCGATCCGCGTGCGTGGAGCGGGGAAGAAGCAAGAGATCCTGTCAACCGAGGCTTTTGTCGAGCGTGTGTCGCGCGAGATCGCCGCCCGGTCATTGGCGCCGGATGGCTAATCTCGCATCGCAGCGTACCCGTAGTTGGCGCTGGTGGGTGCGACGCTGTGGACAGGTCAGCTAGACTTCACCTGGCAAGGGAGTTCATCGTATCCGCCGCCCACGCGCGCACCGCATGAGTGATACTTCTCGCATCCCCGTTATACTCGCTGCCGCTCGGACGCCGATCGGGCGCTACCTGGGTGGCCTGGCGTCACTAAGTGCCCCTGACCTTGGCGGCATCGCCATCCGTGCCGCTGTTGAGCGCAGCGGCATCGACGTGACCGAAGTGCAGGAAGTGATCATGGGGAACGTGATCCAGGGGGGTGTCGGCCAGGCGCCGGCGCGGCAGGCGCAGATGCGCGGAGGGATCCCGGCTACGGTGTCAGCCGTGACTATAAACAAGGTTTGCGGATCGGGGCTCAAGGCTGTGATGCTGGCGGCTCAGGCGATCCGTGCGGGGGATTTGCAGGTCGCGGTGGCCGGTGGAATGGAGTCCATGTCGAATGCTCCGCACTACATCTATGGTATGCGTGCGGGAGTGAAGTTAGGCGATCAGAAGCTGGTGGACGGGATGATCCGGGATGGTCTGTGGTGCTCGTTCTGCGATGTGCACATGGGTGGTCACGCCGAGTACACGGCGGCGAAGGGGCGCATAACGCGGGAGCGCCAGGACGCCTTTGCTGTGGAATCGCACCGCCGAGCGATTGCCGCTATCGAGTCGGGCCGCTTCGCCGCGGAAGTGGTGCCGGTGGAGGTTCCCGGGAAGGGAGGGGGAGGGGGAGGGGGAGGGGGAGGCTCGGCGATCGTCGGCAGCGATGAGGGTCCGCGCAAGGATACGACTGTCGAGTCGTTAGGCAAGCTGCGGCCTGCGTTCGCTTCTGAGCGCGGCGGCGGCGACTCCACCGTAACGGCCGGGAATGCATCGACGCTTAACGACGGCGCGGCTGCCGTGGTTGTGGCGTCACAGGCGTATGCGCAGGCGCACGGTCTTCCGGTCATGGGGCGGATCGCGGCGTATGCAACCGGTGCGTCGGAGCCGCGTGAGTTGTTCTTCGCGCCGGTCACGGCGGTGCGCAATCTTATGGCGCAGGAGGGGACGGCGATCGGCGACTATGATTTGATCGAGGCCAATGAAGCGTTTGCGTCGCAAGCGCTGGCCGACGGTGATGCGTTAGGCTGGGACTGGCGGCGCGTCAACGTGAACGGCGGCGCGATAGCGTTGGGGCATCCGATCGGCGCCAGCGGAGCCCGCGTGCTTACCACCCTGCTCCACGCGATGCAGGATCGCCGGGCTGAGCGCGGTCTGGCGACGTTGTGCCTCGGCGGCGGTGACGCCGTCGCGCTGAGCGTCCTGCGCGCGGCCTAACGACGCGCCAGTGCTCGCGGATCGGCCGTCACTCAGGGCGTCAGGACTCGTTAGATGAGCGATCGCATCGCTGTCGTCGGCGCGGGTCAAATGGGGAACGGGATCGCGCATGTGTTTGCCCAGGCCGCCTTCCCGGTGACGCTGATCGACGTGGCCGCCGAGGCGCTTGCTCGCGGGCGCGACACGATCGCGAGCAACCTGGATCGCCAGATCAAGAAGGGGACGATCGACGCGGCGGCCAAGGAAGCGACGCTGGCCCGCATTGCCGTCAGCGGCGATCTCGCGGCCGCCGGCGACGCCACAGTTGTGATCGAGGCGGCGACCGAGAATGCGCCGCTCAAGTACAGTCTCTTCGCCGATCTGGATCGCCTGACGCCGGAGACGACCCTGCTGGCCACGAACACAAGCTCCATCTCGATCACCGAGATCGCCGCAAAAACTCGGCGGCCGCAGTCGGTGATCGGCATGCATTTCATGAACCCCGTGCCGCTGATGCAGCTGGTCGAGGTGATCCGCGGTCTGGCTACGAGCGACGCGACGACAGAGCGAGTCTTCGCCCTGGCCAAGGCGTTAGGCAAGACGCCCGTGGAAGTGAAGGACTACCCCGGTTTCGTGGCCAATCGCGTTCTCATGCCGATGATCAACGAGGCTGCGTATTGCCTCATGGAGGGCGTCGGCAGCGCTGAAGCGATCGACTCCGTGATGAAGCTGGGGATGAATCACCCGATGGGACCGCTCGCTCTGGCCGACCTCATCGGGCTGGATACGTGCCTCGCTATCCTGGAGGTCTTGCACGCCGGCTTGGGCGATCCCAAGTACCGGCCATGCCCGCTCCTCAGGAAGCATGTCGCCGCCGGCTGGTTAGGCAGGAAGACAGGCAGGGGGTTCCACGATTATGCTGTCGCCCGCTCCTAGTGGGCCCTGATCATCTCCTCACCCTTGACCGTCGAGTTGCGGCCTGCGTTTTGACCTGCAGTACCTGAGCGAAGAACAGCGCGAGATACAGCGCACGGCACGCGAGTTCGCCAAGGCCGAGATCTTACCGTATTCGGCGCAGTGGGACCGCGACGCTCATTTCGAACCGGCGCTGATAGCGAAGCTGGGCGAGCTTGGCTTCCTCGGCATGTTGCTCCCCGCGGAGTACGAGGGCCTCGGCCTCGACTCGCAGACGTATCTCGTGGCGGTTGAGGAGATCGCGGCGGCGGATGCGTCCGTGGCCGTGATGCTGACAGTGCACAATTCGTTGCCGTCGCGGATGATACTGCGCTACGGCAACGCGGAGCAGAAGGAGCGCTGGCTCAAGCGGCTGGCGCGTGGCGAGGTGTTAGGCGCCTTCGCGCTCTCCGAGCCGGAAGCGGGTTCCGACGCTACTGCACTGCGCTGTCAGGCTGTGCGCGACGGCGACGCGTGGCTGCTGCAAGGGACCAAGGCGTGGGTGTCGACTGCGTCGCACGCCGGGGTGATAGTTTGCATGGCGCGTACGGACACGCCGGGGGATCGCAAGGGAGCGCGCGGCATCACGGCGTTCCTGGTGACCCCCGACATGCCGGGTTTTCAGCTGGGGAAGAAGGAGGATAAGATGGGGCTGCGCGCGTCGCCGACAATGCAGCTCGTCTTCGACCAGCTGCGGGTACCTAACGCGAACGTTCTGGGCGAGGTCGGGATGGGATTCGTCTACGCCATGCAGTCGCTGGATCACGGGCGGCTCGGGGTCGCAGCTCAGGCGTTAGGCATCGCCCGCGCGGCTCTGGAGCACTCCGTGCGCTACGCGGCGGAGCGTAAGCAATTCGGCAAGGCGATCAAGGAGTTTCAGGCCATCCAGTTCAAGCTTGCCGACATGGCGACGCGCATCACAGCGGCACGGACCTTGTTGCACGCGACTGCGGCCGCTAAAGACCGCGGTCAAACTGTCACCCCCTTCAGCGCGATGAGCAAGTTGCTGGCGAGCGAGACCGCCATGTGGGTCACCACGCAGGCGATTCAGATCTTCGGCGGTTACGGCTACGTGAAGGAGTATCCTGTGGAGCGGTTCTTTCGCGATGCCAAAGTAATGGAGATATACGAGGGGACATCGGAGATCCAGCGGGTCGTGATCGCGCGAGAGCTGTATGCGCACGGCTGAAGTGCCGGACCTGTATTGACAGTGCTTCCGTATTCGATCAGATGGCCCAACAAGAGTTAGCCATGCCGAAAGAACGCATCCCCATCGCGGCCGACCACGCCGGATTCGACATGAAACAGAACCTGGCTGCGCATTTGCGCCAACGCGGATTCGATGTCCAGGACCTCGGCACCGATTCCCTCGCAGCCAGCGATTATCCGGACTTCGCGCACCCACTGGCTCGCAAAGTGTCCAGCGGGGAAGCGCAACGCGGCGTACTGTTATGCGGTTCCGGACAGGGCATGGCCATGGCCGCCAACCGCTACCCGCACGTACGCGCCGCCGTCGTCTGGAATCCGGAGATGGCGGCGTTGGCGCGAGCGCATAACGATGCCAACGTGCTCGTCCTACCGTCGCGTTTCGTTTCCGATGACGAGGCTAAATCCATGGTCGATGCCTGGCTCGACACCCAGTTTGAAGGAGGACGCCATACGCCGCGAGTAGAAAAGATCGATCAGACGCAGGAGACCGCGTGAACGGCTGGCATCTCTGGGATCGCTGTCCGCCGGGTCGCTCGCTGCACGAGGCCGATCCCGACGTCGCCGCTCTCATCGTCCGCGAGATCGAGCGCCAGTCCGACGGTCTCGAGCTGATCGCCAGCGAGAACTTCGTCTCGCCCGCGGTACTGGAAGCCATGGGCTCGCCGCTCACCAACAAGTATGCCGAAGGCCTGCCGGGGAAGCGTTATTACGGCGGCTGCGAGTTCGTCGATCAGATCGAGCAACTGGCGATCGATCGCGCCAAAAAGCTGTTCGGCGCCGAGCATGCCAATGTGCAGCCGCACTCCGGCGCGCAGGCGAATGCCGCTGTCTGCTTCGCCGTGCTCAAGCCGGGCGATACGCTGTTAGGACAGGACCTCTCGCAAGGGGGACACCTAACGCACGGCTCGCCGGTCAATTTCTCGGGGGTGCTGTATCGCGCGGTGCACTATGGAGTCAACGATCAGGGTTACATCGACTACGATCATTTGCGCGACGTCGCGCGTCGCGAACGGCCGAAGCTGATCATCGCAGGGGCCAGCGCATATCCCAGGATCATCGACTTCGCCGCGTTCGCGACAATCGCGCGCGAGGTCGGCGCGTACCTTATGGCAGACATAGCCCACATCGCGGGCCTCATCGCCACCGGCGTGCATCCCTCGCCGATACAGCATGCCGACTTTGTGACGAGCACGACACACAAGACACTGCGCGGCCCGCGCGGAGGGATGATCCTGTGCAGGGCGGAGCATGCCAAGCTTGTGGACAAGGCCGTTTTCCCCGGGCTGCAAGGCGGTCCCCTGGAACACGTGATCGCGGCGAAAGCCGTAGCGTTTCGCGAGGCGATGTCGCAGGCTTTCGTGAGTTACTGCCGCCAAGTTGTAACGAACGCCGCTACTCTGGCCGGCGCGCTGTCGCAACGCGGCTACCAGCTCGTGTCCGGGGGGACGGACAATCATTTGATGCTGGTGGATCTCCGTAACAAGGGCCTAACGGGGAAGGCAGCCGAACAGGCGCTCGACAGGGCGGCGATTACAGTGAACAAGAATACAGTGCCGCGCGAGACGCAGTCCCCCTTTGTGACGAGCGGCATCCGCATCGGAACGGCGGCCGTGACAACGCGCGGCATGCTCGAGCGCGAGATGCGTCTGACAGCCGAGCTGATCGACTCGGTCTTGGCGGCACCTAACGAGGAGGTCGTTGCCGCCGCCGTGCGCGAGCGCGTGCGCGCTCTGACAGAGGCGTTTCCGCTGTACCCACTGCGCCTGGCGACAGTATAGCGCATGCTTGGCGCACGCGCGTGGCCGGCTGTCGCCATCGTCGGCGCCGGCATCGTCGGCTTCACGCTCGCGGCCGCGGTCACGCTCAGCGCCGGCTGGCCGGCCGTCGCCAACGCACACGACGAACACAGTCTCCTCCTCGCCGCCGATACATTCGCCCGCGGCCGCCTCACGAACCCGACGCCGCCGCTGTGGGAGCACTTCGAGACGTTCCACGTGCTCATGCAGCCCTCGTACTCCTCCAAGTACTTTCCGGCGCAAGGTCTCGTGCTCGCGTTAGGCCAAGTGCTCACCGGCCATCCGATCGTGGGTGTCTGGATCGGCACCGGTCTCCTGGCGGCCGCCCTGGTGTGGATGCTGATCGCCTGGACCGGCCTGCGCTGGGCAGTCTGGGGGAGCTTGCTCGTCACCCTCATGCTCGCCGGCAGTGCCAGCGGCGGCTATTGGTTGAGCACGTACTGGGGGGGAACGGTCCCCGCTGCCGCCGCGGCTCTGGTCTACGGCAGCGTGCCGCGCATAACGGCCAGCGCGCGCGTTCGCGACGCGATGCTGTTCGCGTTAGGCTCGGGCATGCTCGCGCTCAGCAGACCGTTCGAAGGGTTGCTCGCGGCAATCCCCGCGTTCGCCGTGGCCGGCCGCTGGCTGTTACGCGATGCGAGCCTGACGCCGCGCATCCGCCTGCGCCGCTTCGTCGTACCGTGCGCGCTCGTGCTCGCCGCGCTTGGCGCTTTCGCCCTCCTCCACAACGCGCGCGTCACAGGCAACCCGCTGCGCCTGCCGTACACGGAGTACGAAGCCCAATACAGCCACGTTCCGCTCTTCTTGTTCACCCCGGAGCGCTCCGCTGCGAACACCACATACCGCAACGCCGAGATGCGCCGGTTCTATCAATTGCAAGACTCGATTCGCAGCCTCCGCTCTCCCGGCGCGATCCTGCGTGTCGAACTACAGCGTGTGCGCGAGCTGAAGTCGTTTCTGGCTCCGGGTTTGACTCTTATCCTGCTGGCCGGTGCAGCAACGTCCGGAATGTTGCGTACCCTCGCCCCCGCCATAGTTGCAACGGGATTGGTGCTGGGAGGAGCGCTCCTGGTGACCTGGTTCTTCCCGCACTACATAGCGCCGCTTATCGCTCCGTGGGCGATACTCCTGACGGTCGGCGCGAGACGCCTAACGCAGCTCGACGGCGTCCGCGAACGCACCGGAACGGTACTGGTCTGGCTTGTCTTCGCACTCGCCGCGGGATCGATGCTATCGAACGCGCTCCAGCTCCGCATCGGGCGACAAGAACGGCGCCACAGCTGGTACGTCCGCCAGGATTCCCTCGCCCGCGCGCTTGCATCTGACGGCCGCCGGCACATTGTCCTGGTCAATTATGCCGCGAACCACGACCCGGACGAAGAGTGGGTGTACAACAAGGCCGACCTCTCGGCAGCGCCTGTTGTTTGGGCGCGCGCTCTCGCTCCAGAGAAAGACGCGCGACTCCAAACGCATTTCAGCGACAGGGTGGCCTGGCGTCTGCAGGTGGACAGCGGCGGCAAACGGTTCCGCCTGAGCCCGGCAACTGAGAGGGAGCCTCCGAAGCCATGACGTCAACTGCGCCTCCTCCGCTGGCACGCAATGACAGAAGCCAGGAGTCACAGTCTTCGCTTTCCACACTTTCTATTGTCATCCCTGCGTACAACGAGGAGGATGGCATCGCTTCGATCATCGAACGGACATTGGCGGCGCGTCAGAGCATCTCCACCGCGGCGAATCTCGCGGCAGTTGACGTGATCGTGGTCAGCGACGGTTCCACCGATCGAACAGCGGAGATTGCCGGTCGCTACGATGATGTCCGTTTGATCGCGTACCCCAAAAACCGCGGCTATGGTGCCGCGATCAAGACCGGTTTCTCAGACGCCTCGGGCGACATCCTCGCTTTTCTCGATGCCGACGGTACGTGCGACCCTGAGTTCTTTGGCCCTCTCTGTCGCGCCCTCGCGGAGAATGGCGCGGATGTCGCAATCGGTGCACGACTGGGACCGGAGAGCGAGATGCCGCGCGTTAGGAGGATCGGCAATCGCTTGTACGCCGGTTTGCTGACAACGTGCGGCGCCCAGAGCGTCACGGACAGCGCGAGCGGCATGCGCGTAATCAGGCGGAGTGCGCTGCAGCGTCTGTACCCGCTCCCCGACGGCATGCACTTCACGCCGGCGATGAGCAGCATCGCCCTCTTCGATCCTATGCTCACGATTGTTGAGATCCCGATGCGTTATGCCGAACGCGTGGGCGACTCGAAGCTGAGCGTAGCGCGCGACGGCGTGCGATTCCTCAAGGTCATCACTGAAACTGCCCTCAGCTATAGACCGCTGCGCATTTTCGGCGGCGCCGCTCTCGTACTGCTCGCGCTGGCGGTTGCATACGGCTGGGGTCCGTTGGTGCACTACCTTCAAGTTCGCCGGATCGAGGATTGGATGTACTACAGGCTGTCCGCTGTGGCCGTCGCCATAACAGCGGGGGTCACGCTGCTTGTTGTCGGCATGTTGGCGCAACAGGCCGTATCGCTCATCCACAAGGACTTCGATCGTGTCGAGCGCAGGCATCGCGTCGTCGACGCTCTTGTGCTGCAGAGACTGATGCTCTGGGGTGTGCTCGCCGCAGGGGCGGGCGTCGCACTCAATCTACCCGCTCTGCACTCGTACCTAACGACAGGTCGTGTCACGGCGCACTGGATCTACATCCTCGTGGGTGGGCTGCTCGTGCTCCTCGGAATTCAGTGCGTGGCTTTCGGAGTATTGGCGCGGACGCTGCGCATCCTGACCTTTCGCGAGCGCTTCGTACCCGAGTCATCGCGAGCGAACGACAGGTGAGCTATCCTGGAGCTGGGCACAACCCTCCGCCGCAGGCGACGTTCGACGCTTACGCGAAAGACTACGATCGTGCGCTCCGTCGCGGCATCGCCGTTTCAGGAGAGGAGAAGGAATACTTTGCGAAGGGTCGTGTCGCGCAGACCCGCATCGTGCTTGAAGCGCTTGGCGTCGAGCCTCGCTCAGTTCTGGATTTCGGATGCGGCACTGGATCGACGGCGCCCGTGATACTCGAGACATGGCCGCGCTGCTCTCTCGTTGGTATCGATACATCTGCCGAATCGATCCGTGAGGCTCGCGAGACTCATAGCACAGGCAGGGTGCGCTTCGAGTTGATCGACGACTATACGCCGGCGTGCGAGCACGACCTCGTCTACTGCAACGGAGTCTTCCATCATATACCCCCGGCCGAACGTGCGGCGGCGCTGGATTACATCCGCAGGAGCCTCACGCCGGGCGGCGTTCTGGCGTTCTGTGAGAACAATCCGTGGAACCCCGGTGCGCGTCTCGTTATGCACCGCATCCCCTTCGATCGCGACGCCATCCCGCTGTCGCCGCGTGAGGCGCGGCGCCTGCTGCGAGCCGCCGCCTTCGAGATCCTGCGCACGGACGGGCTGTTCGTTTTCCCGCGCCCGCTCGCGTGGTTCCGCAGGCTGGAGCCGGCCTTGGTGCGATTCCCGATCGGAGCGCAGTATATCGTCTTCTGCCGCAAGCCCGCGGTTCGTTAGGAAGCTCTCACGTAAAGGTGCAACGACTGACTTCCGCGGAGCGGTTTTCGTGCGCGGTTCCGGGTTGTGCGACTGTGACCAGTGGCGCAGATTGTCCTGGCGTAACGCTCTATGGGCGCGGGGTTTGGGACGACTCACAGAGAGAGGTGAAGGCGTAGGTGAGCCAGCAGCACGTGTTTCGAGATGGGATCATGGACATGATCCGGCTGCGGGAGCAGCGCTTCCACGAGCATGCATATCTATTCGTGCTCGCGGCGCTCGAATGCTACCAGGCCAAGCTGGCCACTCGCCGGCACATTGACGGCCGAGAACTGGCGCTTGCTTGTCGCGACCTAGCCATCGAACGTTACGGCGTGCTCGCGCGCAGTGTGCTGGAGCATTGGGGGATCCGCAGCTCGGCGGACCTCGGCGACGTGGTTTTCACGTTGGTCGATCTGGGGTTTCTGATGAGTCAGGAGACGGATACGCGTCTCGCGTTTGTGGACGTGTTCGACTTCGATGAGGCTTTCGAGCTGGCCTATCCGTGGAGCACAGCGAGTTTATCTTAGCGGTCAAGCGTGGAAACAACCTAACGAGGGAAGCCTCATCGTATGACAGGATCCGGAGGGTCAGTGGCTCAGGTGGGAGAACTGCCGGGCTGCCGCAAGTGCTCGAAGGGGACGCTCTTGCCCATGAGCGACTACGGCCGGGATGGCGCCCCCATCACTTTCAAGGCCTGGGTGTGCAACAATCCCGATTGCGGCTTCAACATCCGTATCGATAACGGCGAGCTGAGTTACGGACGGGCGCTGGGCCAGTCCACGAAGTAGCGCCTCCGCCGGCGCCTTCGAGCTTCATGCAGCGCGGCCGCGAGTCGCGCTTTGACGCCTAACGTATGACGATCCGCGTCGTGACAGCAGATGATGCCGCACGACGCGACGCTGCCGCTATCGCCGCGGGCGTGCCGTCGCGCTCTCTCATGCAGCGCGCGGGAACGGCCGCGGCCGAGGAGATCGCTGCCCGCTACAGCGATCGCCTAACGAACGGTGTAGCTGTGTTCGCCGGGGCCGGGAACAACGGCGGCGACGCCTGGGTAGTCGCTCGCACTCTGGCCGCGCGCGGCGCCCGAGTTACGGTGCGCGCCACCGGCGAGCCGCGCACCGATGATGCCCGCGCCGCACGCGCCGAAGCACTCGCGCAAAACACTTTCGGCGATGTCACAGGCCACGAAGCCGTCGTCGTCGACGGAGTCCTCGGCACGGGCGCACGCGGCGTTCCGCGCGGCGACACCGCCGCGGCCCTGGATGCAATCGGCCGACAGCGCGCGCGGGGCGCCATTGTCGTAGCGCTGGATGTGCCGTCCGCCGTGGATGCTACAACCGGCGACGATTCGCACGCCATCGGCGCTGACTTGACTATCTCCTTCGGCACACTCAAGCGTGGTCTGCTGCGCGCGCGAGACATGGCCGGCGAGATTGTTGTAGTCGACATAGGCTTGGGCGAGCATAACGAGATAGACGACGGCGCTCCCACGCTCGTCCGGTGGTCGGACATGCACAGCGCCGCCCCCCCATTTGCCGCCGATGCTCACAAAGGGACACGCGGTCGCCTCGCCATTGTGGGTGGCTCACAGGGACTGGCCGGGGCTACTGTCCTGGCAGCGCTCGCCGCGCTGCGTAGCGGTGCCGGGATGACCAAACTGGTCGTGGAAGGCGCGAGTCTCCCCGCCGTGCAAGCCGCTGCCGTCATGTCGACCGCGGCGCACTGGCCCGTGGACGATGCGGCTGCGCGCGAGCTGGCATCGTGGGCTCATGCGCTCTGCATCGGACCCGGGCTGGGTCTGGGACAGGCGTCGCGAGCGACGCTCGAGCGCATGCTGGCAAACTCTTCGGCGCCTGTCGTGCTGGACGCCGACGCGCTGACGCACGCCGCCCGCGACCTGCAGGCCGTGCGCAGCCTGCTGGCCGAGCGTGACGCCATAGTTACCCCGCACACGGCTGAATGCGCGCGCCTAACGGGAGAGAGCGCCAAGCGCGTTGAAGAAGAACGGTTTGATATCGGCCGTTCGCTGGCACGGTCCCTCGGCGCCGTAGTCCTGCTCAAGGGCGTGCCGACCGTGATCAGCGCCCCTGACGGGCGCGTGGCTGTCAGCGCGACCGGGAATCCCATCCTCGCGACCGCAGGAAGCGGCGACGTGCTGAGCGGGATAGTTGTGACGCTGCTGGCTCAGACGCTCGATCCCTTTGCGAGTGCCTGTGCCGCGGCCTGGGTACACGGGCGGGCGGCCGAGCGCGTGGCGGCACGGCAGGGAGTCCGCGGCGCGACCCTGGACGATGTGTTATTGGAATTGGGGCGCACTTGGAGCGAGGGGCCGCCGAGCGAAAGGCCTCACGTGCAGGAGCGCCTGCCGCGAGTTGGCGAGGCATAACGAGTGACTTCGTATGTCCCCCCATCCGGAGTAGCGCTCGGTGAAGGGGCCGAGTTCGATCTGATCCGGGCGCTGCTGGCGCGCTGGAAGGGGATAGCGCGTGGCATCGGGGACGACGCAGCCGTCATGGACGTCCCCGCAAACGAGCGCCTGGTCGTGAGCGCGGACACGAGTGTGCAGGACGTGCATTTCCGGCTCGAGTGGCTTACGCCCGAGGAGATCGGCTATCGCGCGACCATGGCGGCGCTCAGCGACATGGCGGCAATGGCCGCTCGCCCGTTAGGCATGATGCTCGCGCTCATCGTGCCACGGCAATTCACCGATGCGATCCTGCGCCTCGCCGACGGTATCGGCGAAGCCGCGCGCAGCGCACAATGCACCATCATCGGCGGCGATCTCTCGCGCGGCGCTACCCTGAGCATCGGCGTGAGCGTCTTAGGCGCGACGGCGCGGCCGGTCGGGCGCCACGGTGCGCGGCCGGGCGACCTTGTGTACGTGACCGGCGTGCTCGGCGGCCCCGCTGCGGCGCTCGCGGCGTTTTCGGCGGGAGTCGAGCCCGAGCGTGCTGCGCGCGCGCGCTTCGCCCGGCCGGCCGCCCGGCTGCGCGAAGGGATGTGGGCGGCGCAGGCGGGCGCGCGCGCCATGATCGACATTTCCGACGGGCTGGTGAGCGACGCCGGGCATCTGGCCGCCGCGAGCGGCGTGCGCCTAACGATCGACCTCGAATTGCTTCCGTGCATGCCTGGATGTGCCCCCGAGTCTGCCGCGACCAGCGGCGAGGAATATGAGCTGCTTTTCACCGGAAATGCCGGCATCGACCACGACGCGTTTGAACGCGCGTTCGCACTTCCCTTGAGGGTCATAGGATCGGTTTCCGCGTCGCCGGAAGGCGACGTTGTCTTCACGCGCGGTGCCGTTCGCGTTGACCTCGCCAAGGGGTACGATCACTTTTCAAGTTGATGCGCACGCTGCTCGTTGCCCTCGTGCTGGGGACGCTTACTCCCATACTGGGCGCACTCGTGATCGTCGCGGGCCTTTTGCGCCTGCGCGATCGGCCGGGCGGGGTCTTCGATTGGGCGCCGCGCGTCTGGTGTCGCGCGTTGCTTGCTGCGGCGGGAGTGCGCGTTAGGGTGCACAATGCCGAGCGCATGGCCCGCGGCGACGCGCGCATTTACGTGTCGAATCACGTGAGCTGGTTCGACATTTTCACGCTGGCGTCGCTGCTGCCGCATTACAAGTTCGTAGCGAAGGCCGAGCTGTCTCGCATTCCGATCTTCGGCGCCGCTGCACGCGCCGCCGGCCAGATATTCATCGAGCGCGAGAATCGTAAGGCGGCCTTCGCATCTTACGATCGCGCGGCAGCGCAGATCCGCGGCGGTGCGTCGGTTGTAGTCTGTCCCGAAGGGACGCGCGGCCGTTCCTACGCGCTGCGGCCGTTCAAGAAGGGTCCCTTCGTGCTCGCTATCGCGGCGCACGCTCCTGTTGTCCCCTGCGTGGTGTATGGGACCATGCACGTCCATCCCAAGGGGTCGTGGCGCGTACGCTCGGGGTTGGTGGACCTGCACCTATTGGAGCCTATCGACACAGCCGGAATGACGTACGGCGACCGGGATCGTCTTGCCCGCGAGACGTGGTTGCGCATGGCCGAGCTGCTACGAAGAGAGCACGGCGTCCTAAGTGAAGACGCCGAATCCGGAGAAAACGCCCGGGGGTCGCAGCGGGAGGAGCCGGCTGATGGGAGCCGCGACCTGGGAGCGGGGACCTGGGACGTACATCCGTTGACCCGAGACCTTTGACCTGACTCGATGTCTGCCATTCTGGATGTCACCGCGCGCGAGATCCTCGACAGCCGGGGGAATCCGACAGTTGAGGTGGATGTTACCCTAACGAGCGGCGCCGCCGGCCGCGCCGCGGTTCCCAGCGGTGCATCGACCGGCGCGCACGAAGCCTTGGAGTTGCGTGACGGCGACGCCGAGCGGTACGGCGGCAAGGGAGTAACGCGGGCTGTGCGCAACGTCATCGACGTGATCGGACCGGGGCTCGCCGGTATGGACGCGCTGGACCAGCTGGCCGTCGACACGCGCATGCGCGAGCTGGACGGCACGCCTAACAAGGGGAAGCTGGGTGCCAACGCGTTGCTGGGCGTCTCCATGGCTGTCGCACGCGCGGCTGCCGTCGCTACGGGTCTGCCGCTCTTCCGCTACCTCGGCGGACCGCTCGCGCGCACAATGCCGGTGCCGCTCATGAACATCCTCAACGGCGGCGCCCACGCGACGAACACCGTGGACTTCCAAGAGTTCATGGTGGTGCCGGTCGGGGCCGACACGTTCCGCGATGCCCTGCGCATCGGGGCGGAAGTATTCCATGCGTTGAAGACGGTGTTGCTGAAGCGCAAGCTCGCCACAGGCGTGGGTGACGAAGGGGGCTTCGCGCCGAATCTGCCTAACGATGAGGATGCGCTCAAGCTCGTTGTCGAAGCGATCGAGGCTGCCGGCTATGCTCCAGGCCGCGAGGTGGCTCTGGCGCTCGACTGCGCGGCATCCGAGCTGTTCGACAAGTCCAGCAAGCAATACACCTTCAAGAAGAGCGGCGCCGGTACGCGCAGCGCGAACGGGCTGATCGATCTCTACGGCGAATGGTTGGAGACGTACCCAATCGTAAGCATCGAAGACGCGTTGGCGGAGGATGATTGGGAAGGCTGGACGGCGCTCACAGCCGGACTGGGTGAGCGAGTACAACTCGTCGGCGACGACCTCTTCGTCACCAACACGGAGCGCCTGGCGCGCGGCATAGAATCGAGTGTGGCCAACGCGATCCTGATCAAGGTGAATCAGATCGGCACGCTCAGCGAAACCCTGGAAGCGATCGATCTCGCGCGCTCAGCGGGCTACCTATCGGTCATCTCCCACCGCAGCGGTGAGACCGAGGACACGTTCATCGCCGATCTGGCGGTCGGCAGCGGGGCGGGGCAGATCAAGACCGGTAGCGCGTCGCGCAGCGATCGCGTGGCCAAGTACAATCAACTGCTGCGCATAGAAGAACAGTTAGGCGGCGCCGCCGAATATCCCGGCGGGGCCATGTACGGACTCGAGTAGCTCATGGCGACTGCACGGCCGCGCCGGACCTTGCGGCTCCTCGCCGGCTGGGCTGCCGCGCTCGGCGTAGCGTGGTTCGCGATCGAAGGCGGGGAATACGGCACCAGCGATCTGATCCGGCAACGCGTGCGCAAGCATCGCCTGCAGACCGCCATCGACTCGCTGCAGCGCCAGATCGATTCGCTGAACAGTTATCAGCGGCAACTTCTCACCGATGCGGTGTTGCAAGAGCGCATAGCGCG
>JBQTJS010000337.1:0-9628 GCA_052386875.1 Gemmatimonadaceae bacterium | reverse complement strand
ACTTCGAAATTGATCTCGCCGACGCGTTTCACACGGAGACCGTCGATGATCGTGCGGCAGTCGATTGTCTGCAAGCTCCCCGCCTCGACACTGGCCTTCATGGCGGGACCGTCCGAGGACTCCACGCCGATCACGCGCACGGCGGGATTGTAGGCCTTAACTGCCATGGCTACACCGGAGATCAGCCCGCCGCCACCGATCGGCACCACGACAGCCTCTACGTCGGGCCAATCCTGGACGATCTCGAGACCTAACGTCCCCTGTCCGGCGATGAGCTGTTCGTCGTCGAACGGATGAACGTAAGTGAACCCCTGATCGCGCACCATCTCTTTCGCCTTCTCGTTTGCCTCGTCCCAGATGGCGCCATGGAGCACGATCTCGGCGCCATACGCCTTCGTCGCCGCGACCTTGGATCGGGTGGCGTTCTGCGCCATGCAGACGATACTGCGGATGCCGTGGATCTGGGCTGCCAATGCAACGCCCTGGGCGTGGTTACCGGCTGACGAACAAATGACGCCGCGCTTCTTTTGCTCGTCAGGCATGAGGGCAAACTTGTTGAGCGGGCCGCGGATCTTGTACGAGCCTACCCGCTGGAACATCTCGGCTTTGAGGCGCACGTCATAGCCGGTTGCCTCGCTCAACTGGCGCGAAGTGAGGAGGGGCGTGCGATAGATATGCGGCGCTATGCGGCTGCGGACTTCCTCGAAGTCGCGCGTGCTGAGACTAAACATCGGTGCCAGGGCGGAGACGGGGGCGACGGGGGCGACAGGACGACGGGCGACAGGCGACGGGCGACAGACGACGGGCGGGGGCGACGGGGCGTACGGAAGCGAACGGCTGCGAGTGAGACGGTGGAGACTCGAGGGCGCGGGGACGCGGAGACTGGGAACGGGGAGACCGGATTGGCTGGGCTGAAACCAAGATATCGCGCGTGTGCGGCATTAGCTTTCCTCTACGCGCACCACGCAGGAGATTGGATGAACGACAAGCAGATCGCGGCGCTCGCGCGGAAGAACGCCGCCAGATCGATCAAAGAAGCGGCTGCCAAGCAGCGCACGTACGATGCAACACTGGACGCCACGCGTCCGCCGGCAACGACTGACGATCTGGAAACGGCGCGCCTGTTCAACGAGATGAAGAAGCGGGAGTTTTAGCCCCGCGACGTTAGGCTCCGCCGCCGGTTTGCCGGACGCGCACGCAAACTACAGTGATGTTGTCCGTCCCGCCCGCCTCCAGCGCGTCGCTCAGAAGAGTGCGGCAGACTTCTTCCGATGAGCGGATGTTCATGAGGCGCTCGCGGATGTGATCGTTGGACACGTGTTTTGTGAGTCCGTCGGTGCACATGAATGTGGTGACCGTGGGGTGCAAGGCGATGCTCGTGACGACGGGCCGTGACTCGCTGCCGATCGCGCTGGACAGCACGTGCGACAGCGGCGACTGGGGGAGCACGCTCGGCGGCAGGAGTCCCTGATCGACCAGCTCCTGCGCCACGGTTTGGTCGCGGGTGAGCTGGTGCAGTTTGCCTTCGCGCAGCTGGTACGCGCGGCTGTCGCCGATCTGCAATACATACAACGTCGGCCACACGCCGAGGCCTAACGTGAGCGTCGTGGCCATGCCGGCGAGATTCGGCATTGCCGCGGCTCGCGCGAGAACCTCACGTTGGCATTCTTCGGCGCCGGCGCGCAGGGCTTCGACGAACGCAGCTTCGTCCGCCGGGTCAGCTCGGTAGTAGCATTGCATTGTGTGCGTCACATACGACGCCACGCTTTCCAGCGCCGCTCGGCTCGCCTCCTCACCGGCATTGGCGCCGCCCACGCCGTCGGCCACCATGATAAGGAGCGCGAGCCGCTCGCTCGGCATTTCGAGGAGCTCCGGGTTGGGGAGGCTTGTCGCTTTGACAAGCATCGTCTTGTGCAGCGAAGCGAGGAGGAAATGATCCTCGTTTGTCTTGCGGACGTTCCCCTTATGCGTTAGGCCGAACACGTCCAGCTCGTCGTCGCGCGGCTTGCGCGGCGCGGCTGCTGCCTTGGCGCTGGATGGTGTCCTCGCGGCGGTCATTGCCGACGAACATATGCCGCCGCTCGTTCTCTGCAAGCTTCGGCTGTGCTCATTGCGGCAGGTAGCGCTTGCGGATCTTGGTCGCAGCCCCTTCGCACACTTCGAGCGCGTAGCTCATCGTGTCCACCTAACGAGCGAGTTATGTGTGGACGAGCGTTGTACGCTCCGCTTGCACGAGGACGGCATCGAGGTGGCGCACGATCAAAGCGGGCTCCATGAGTCCGAAATGCTCGATGCTTGGTTCCATTACGATGCAATCGTCGCGGAAACGCGGCCCCAGGGTGGACCTGTCGAGGTTGCGCATGCGCAGCTCCTGCACGAGACGCGCCTGCGGCGGGGTATCCTCGAACACGCAGCGTACTGTTGCAACGCGCTCCGCGGCGTCGCGAAACCAGCGCTCGAAGGGGCGATCCTCGCTGTTGGCGAAGGCGTCCACGACATCGGATGCATGACGCTGGAGTGCGGAAAGATCGTCCCCGAACTTGCGCAGAATTGTGACGAGGTACTCGTGCAGATTCACCCACTCGTCGAGCGACGTGACATGCGCGTCGATATTGCGCACGGCCGACACCGAGGGAGCCAAGCGCTCGCCGAGTGCGGCGAACGGTTGCGAGACGAAGCACGTTTCGAGCGACAGGTTGCAGCTCAATGAGATGAAGCCGTCGATCGGCAACTGTGCGCCGGCTGCCGTGCGGCCGATGATTTGGAATCCCAGGTCGGCGCCTGACGAGAAACCGACCAGCAGCAACATGCGAGGCCGCGTCCGAGCGGCCGCGTCGATGATGAACTCCTGCAGGATACACGCATGATCTGCCATGCTCAGGGGGATGCGCCGGCGCGACTCGGGGGCGAAACCGTACATCGACGGGGCCATTGCGCGATACGGCGTATCACGCAGAACGGCGTCGAACGTCGTGTGATCCAGCCCCATGCCATGCAGGTAGATCACGAGCACGTCGGATGCGGTGCGGTTGTCGAGGTAGTGTACATCGTCGCCGATGATGCGCGGATCGAGCGTCGCCCTGTTCAGTTTACGGCAGACCTCTTCGCTCAGGCGGAAGCGTTCCCTGGCGGGAGGGGACGCAGTGGTTGCCTGGAGCGTGAGCTCGCCGGTGGCGACAGCGTCGATCGCGTGTATCAGCTCGTCCGAGGATTGCCAGCGGTCGGCGGGGCGTTTGGCTAGGCAGCGCATAACGATACGTTCGACGGCGCCGGGAACGGAGCGCCGCAGGCTGGAGAGCGGCGGGGGTTCGCGCCCCACCTGGGCGGCGATGACGTGCTGTGCCGTGGGTCCCGTGAACGGGGGGGTGCCGCCGAGTACCTCGTAGGCTACGATGCCAAGGGCGTACAGGTCGGCGCGATGATCGACTTCGGCCTCTCCGGCAGCCTGTTCCGGAGCCATGTATGCGGGCGTGCCTAACGAGACACCCGGCGCAGTGAGCCGGCCCGTGTCCGCTCGTGACGCATCCAGCGCCTGCCGCGCCGTGACTATCGCGCGCGCAATGCCGAAATCCGCGACGAGAGCGTGCCGCTCCAGCAGCAAGACGTTCTCCGGTTTGATGTCGCGGTGGATGACCCCCCGGCGATGCGCATAAGCGAGCGCATCGGCCACGTCACGCACGATGCGCAGGGCTTCGTCCAGCGGCAGCTCTTTTTCGCGTGCGAGCCGTTCGCGCAACGATTCGCCCTCGACGAACGGCATGACGTAAAACAGCAGGCCCTCGACCGAGCCCGAGTCGATGATGCCGAGTATGTGCGGATGCAGCAGCTGTCCGGCGATCTCTATCTCTCGGAGGAAGCGTTCCGCCATGACCGTAGTTGCCAGCTCGGGCCGCAGCACTTTGATGGCGACATAGCGCTTGTGCCGTGTGTCCTCGGCGAGGTAAACGGCGGAGGCTGCACCGGATCCCAGCTGGCGCTCGACGCGGTATCGGTCGGCGATGCCTAACGAGAGGCGGCTGAAGAGATCGTTCATGCTACAGAACCGGAGGTCGGGGGCCTGCAGTCGCAGGACGGGACTCCCTGGCACGCGGCAAGCCACGTCCGTGCAGATCGACGATGCGTGCGGCGTATGCGTTTGTCTATAGCTGCCGAGAGCAGCAGCCTCGACATTGCCGCGCGGCCGCCGGCCGGGCTATTCGGAGAGGCCCAGCTTCGCGAGTACCGCGGGGGGACAGCCGGTCCACTGGGCAAGGATGGCGTTCCCCTGGTAGCCCAGATCGCGCACCCCCATACGCGACGACCAGAAGCCTGAGGCCGTGAGGTCCCGGAAGGAGTTGAAGAAGGCGACGCCGTGCGAGTCCTCCGGCTTGGCGCGCTTGGGCCAGGCTATCTCGTCGAGGATCGACCGTTGCTGTGTTGCCGTTAGGCGCCGGAAGTCGCGCCCGGTGAAGCGCGAGCGCGCCTTCCGGTCGAGCCACGCCAGGCCGCCGCGCATGGCGTGCCGCCGGGAATCGTTCCCATCGCTCATCATGAAGTCCAGGAACTGCGGCACGCCGGCATCGCCGGCGCTTCCGGAGCGATCGTCGCGGGGGATGATGAGGTTGACGAGGATGCCTACCGTGGCCCATTCATGCGCCGTGAAGAACTTCGGCTTGTACTGCGTGCCGCGCGTGGCGTCGTCGAGGGAGCGCAGGGCGCGGTCGACCTCATGCGGCGTGAAGTCGATTGCGGCAACCAGGGAGGCCAGCGCGAGCCTGCCTAACGCTTCTCGCCGGCTCACGGGCTCGATCCCCGAGCCGCGATCCTCGACGTCTGATGCGCCGTCCTCTTTCACAGCTCACCCCGTTTCCGCAGATCGGCGATGTGCTCGCAGGTGCGCATGGCCAGCGCCATGATTGTCCAGGTTGGGTTTTTGTCCGCCTGACTCACGAACGGAGCGCCGTCAGCGACGAAAAGGTTCTTGACGTCGTGCGCCTGGCACCAGCCGTTCACGACGCTCGTTCGCGCATCGCTCCCCATGCGGGCTCCTCCCAGCTCATGGATGATGCGGCCGCCGGGGGCGATGCCGTAGCCCTGCTCCTTCGCCGGCATGGCAGACCATACTTCGCCCCCCATCTGCGCTATGAGCGCGCGGAAGGTCTCCTGCATGTGCTTCACCTGGTTAAGCTCGTGGTCTGTCCACTTCCAGTGGAAGCGCAGGACAGGGATTCCCCAGCGGTCGACGGCGGTGGGATCGATCTCGCAGAAGGAGTCCTCGTTAGGTATCATCTCGCCGCGGCCTGAGAAGCCCACTGTCGCGCCGTAATAACGCCGGTAGGCTTGCTTCAACTCCACGCCGTAACCGCCGCCGGGGGGGTAATTCTGGATGCCGCCCATGAAGCCGTAGGAGGGCACCCCCCCTCCTCCCCAAAGCTCGATGTGATAGCCTCGCGGGAAATCGAGCTTGGCGTTGTCCAGCCACCAGGGCATGTACAGGTGCGCGCCGCCCACGCCGTCGTCGTTATGGGGCGGGCGGTCCATGAGCGCGGGGATGAAGCCGCCCAGGTCGGTCCCCGTCGTATCGCTGAGGTACTTCCCCACGGTGCCGCTCGTGTTGGCGAGTCCCTGGGGGAAGAGCGGCGACTTGGAGTTGAGCAGCAAGCGCGCCGTCTCGCACGCGCTGGCGGCCAGTACGACCGCGCGCGCGCGGACATGCTCGTCCGAACCGGCGGCTTTGTTCACGTATGACACGCCGCTGCAGCGCCCCTGTCCGTCGACAGTGACCTCACGTGCCATGGCTTCGGTGAGCAGCGTTAGGCGACCGCTCGCGAGCGCCGGCGGAATGAGAACGCCGACGGAGGAGAAGTTCGAGTTGGTCATGCAGCCGCGATTGCACTGGCCGCAATAGTGGCATGGAGCGCGTGTGCCTAACGGGCGCGTGATGATCGAAAGGCGCGACGGGATGCAGGTGATGCGCAGTTGCTCGGCGGCCCGCTTCACCAGCAGCTCCCAGCAGCGCGGCGTCGGGGGCGGCATGAAGACGCCGTCGGGATGATTGGGGAGCCCTTCCCGTGACCCGAAGATCCCCACTGTGCGGTCCAGTGCGTCGTAGTAAGGCGCGAGGTCGTCGTAGCCGACGGGCCAGTCGTCCCCCAGCCCGTCGATGCTCTTGCGGCGCAAGTCGTCGGGGCCGAAGCGCAGCGAGATGCGCCCCCAGTGCACCGTGCGCCCGCCGACCTGGCGCGCCCGCCACCAGTCGAAGCGCGTCCCCGGGGCCCGGGTATACGGCTCCCCATCGATCTCCCACCCGCCGATGCAGCCGTCGAACTCGCCGAAGGGGCGCTCGCGTGTGCTGGCGCCGCGCCGCGGCGATTGATAGGGCCACTTCAACATCGCCGAATCCTTCAGCATGTCCCAGTTGCGGCCTGCTTCGAGGAGCACGACGTTGGCACCCGCTCTCGTTAGGGCATACGCCGCCATGCCGCCGCCTGCCCCCGAGCCGACGATGCACACGTCGTAGACAGGACGCTGCGACATCAACGCCGGCCGCGGATAACGCGGACAGTAGATCGCGAAAGTCTGAGTTCGCGGATATCCCGGCCGGCGAGCGCCCACGCCGTGACTGTGATCGGCCAGATCATCGCGAGGCGCTCGGAAGGGGTCTTATCGTAGTAGTCCGCCAGCTCGTCTTCTTCACCATGACGCAGCTTGCGGGTCCGGATTTGGCGCTTGTGGCTCATCGGCGGAAATTTACAGCGGACCGGAGGCGCGGCGTGACTGAATAGCTGAGCAACGCGGGCTCACACGCGGCAGGCCTCTACCGCCTGCTCGAGGGCCACGTCCCAGGCGCGCGTGGGGATGAACTCGTGCGCGAGGTAGCCCGTGAAGCCGGCGTCCGCGATAGCGCGGGCGATGGCGGGATAGAACAGCTCCTGCGTGCGATCCAGCTCGTGTCTTCCGGGGACGCCCGCTGTGTGAAAGTGGGCGATGAACGGCAGGTTGTCGCGGATTGTGCGGATTACGTCGCCTTCCATGATCTGCATGTGATAGATGTCGTAGAGCAGGCGGATGCGCGGCGAGGCGACGGCCCGGCAGATGGCGACGCCTAACGAGGTTCGGTCCATCGCGAAGTCCTTGTGATCCACCTTGCTGTTGAGCATCTCCAGGCAGACCGTGACCCCTTCCGATTCCGCCAGAGGAGCGACGTGGCGCAGGGCCTCGGCGCTGACCTCCACAACCTCGGCGTCGCTCTTGCCGCGGCGATTTCCCGGCATGGCGATGACGTTAGGCACGCGCGCGCGCGCAGCGGCCCTGATTGTCCGGCGCAGCTCGTCCAGGACGAGTGCATGGTTCGCCCTGTCGTTGATGCCCGCCGAGATGAAATCGCGCCGCCTGGTCGGCGTCGCCATGGAGCAGACGAGGCCCGCCGCGCGCACGGCGGGCCACTCGTCCTCCGTCAGGAGGTCGACAGCCTCGAGTCCCAGAGCCTTGACTCGCTGGCAGAATTCGCCTAACGGCACCTGGCTGAACGGCCAGCGGCACACGGACTGCTTGAGCCGGCCCGGTGCCGCGGGCGGCGTATGCGGGCGCAGCCGCGGCAGCAGGGCGCTCCCCGCCGCCCCCATCGCGCCGTGCAGGATCTCGCGCCGCGTCGGCATCAGAACGTCAGGCGGCGCAGATGCGCGTAGCTCGCGCGGATCGATGCTCGCGCGTCGCTCGGCGAGTCGTGCTCCACGAAAAAGTGCTCGATCCCGGCGCGCTTCCGCTGCGCGAAGATAGTGGCGAATGGAATTGATCCGCCTCCCACGTCGCGCATCTCGTGAGCGGGAGGACCCGCCGAATCCTTGACGTGCACCATCGGAAAGCGGCCGGGCCAGCGCGTGAAGTACGCCAGCGGGTCGTAGCCGGCCTTGGTGATCCAATAGAGGTCCAGCTCGATGCGAACGAGATCGGGGTCCGCCGCCTCGAGCAGCAGGTCGAACGGCGGTGGACCGGCCGCTGTCGCGAATTCGAAATCGTGATTGTGGTAGGCGAACTGGATGCCGCGCCCTTTGGCCGTGTCACCCGCGCGGTCAAAGCGTGCGGCGATGCGTTTCCAGTCGTCCGGGTTGCGGCGCAGCTCGGGCGGCAGCCAGGCAACGACGAGGTAACGGTGACCGAGCAGGTTGGCGGCGTCGAGCATGCGCGGCCAGCGGTCGGGCTCGAGCTGCTCCAGCGGGATGTGCGCCGCCGGAGCCGTCATGCCTAACGAGTCGAGCGTCGCGCGCAGGGACGCGGGTGTGCGATTGAAGTAGCCGGCGAACTCGACCTCCTGATAGCCGATAGCGGCCACTTCACGCAGCGTGGCTTCGACATCCTGCTCCATGAGGCCGCGCACAGTGTAGAGCTGCAGTCCGATGCGGCCGAGCCGATCGCCCGGTATGCAGGCGCCCAGGCTCGGCGGGATGCCTAACGCGAGTGTCGCGGCCGCGGCCCGGCCTAAGAACTCGCGCCGGCTCGTGCCTTGTGCGGCGGCGCGTGGCGCCACTGGTTCCGGTCCGCTCATAGCTCACGCCAAGGTGCCGCGCGCGCAGACCGCAGGCAAGCTCGCATGATCCTAGCGCCGCGCAGCCGGCAGCGCCGGATCTATTGCACCCAGCGTCACAAGCTCCCAGTACGACGTCCAGCCGGGGCCGCGCTGACGGCGCGCGAAATCGGCCAGCGGCTGGAGCAGTTGCGTGCTGAGTGTGCTGCCCTGGGCCAGCGGGTGCGGCGAAGCGAAACTGCGGCCGAAGTACGAGCGGATTATCAGGGACCGGCGACCATGCGGGAGGCCGGCCGCCGCGGCCGCATAGCGCGGGAAGGTTGCATCGCGCCACAGGTATTGCTCGACGTTGGACACGTAGAGGACGGAGACGCGCTCGCCTAACGCGCGCACCTCGCGTCCGATGGCCGCGAGTGCGTGGCTCCCCGCCAGGTCACCTACGACGGGGACGATGCGGTTCTGCGCCTGCAGCCCTTTCACGAACGCCCAGGACGCTTCCTGCGCGAGGTAACCCGACATTGCGCCGCCGGCGTCGCGTGCGAGGATCAGCTCGCGCAGCGATGGATAGCCGGGCCGCGGCGAACGGTTCGTGCTGCTGAAGCGCAGCGCGAGGCGCTCGCGCTGAAACGTAGCGTGGAAGCGCGCGAGTGTGGTACTGTCCTGCTCGTCCAGCTGGACGCCGAAGGCGCGGACGCGCCGGGCCACGGCGCCGCGCTCCTCGCGCGCGGCTGAATCGTTAGGTGCGAGCGTGTCCAGCAGCGTGACGATGTCGTCAATGGCGCGGCCGGTCCAGCGAGCGACGTCCGAGGGGACGCCGTAACCCAACCAGCGGCAGAGGTATTCCAGCCGGTTGCGCGAGCGCTCGAACAGCGCCTTGAACATGAGATGCTGCAGCATGTTGTCGCGCCGGATGTCGATGATGTACGCGATACGGGGCCGGATGGCCGCAATGTAGGAGAAATTCTGGTCCGGCCCGACGCCGATGTACGCGCCGCCGCTTACGCGATGTGCGCGCAGCGCTGCGATCGGGTGCAGGTAGGAAGATTCGTTGGAAATGAGGTTGTCGGAATCGAAGGAGCCGCCGGGCTCCGACAGCCGGGCGATGCGGTCTGCGAACGCGCTATC
>JBQTJS010000336.1:0-31659 GCA_052386875.1 Gemmatimonadaceae bacterium | reverse complement strand
GAGTGCCACCTGCTTCAGACCAGATAGTCTTTGCATGGCGACTCCTTAGGGGGTGAATTGAACTAATTCTAGTCGCTTCCCGACCCGCATCGCGCCTGCAGCATGAAGCACCTGTCGGCAGTGCGATCGGATCGTCAAGCGCCTGGAACGCCTATCTAACCCTGTCATCCCGGTCAGGCTAACGATACACGACACAGCGAGGCGTGATAATTCACATGTTGCCCGTAAGGGCGCAAGGCAGCACTACCGTTTTACGCCTCGGCTGGCTGCCTCGGATGCTGGGCCCACCTGTCGTCCTCGCCCATGGTCTGTTCGAGGAGCGCCCAACTGAGTCGCACGCGTCTTACAGCTGGGTTCGATGGTCAGACAGCTTCACGACTGCGCCCGGTTCGCGACCAACCCGGCGCGCGAAATCGCGCGCCTCGCACTCGTAGCAGTTGTCCACGTACCCAGCCGTCAGCGACCGCCACACGTAGCGAGCTGGAAACCAAGGAACGGTGCGCCACTGACGGACGTGAGCCAGCTCGTGCAGGAGCAGCGCAGGCGTCACATCAACATCCGGTGCAAGCCAAACAGTGCGGTGGAGCGCGATCCCAGCCACCGTACGCGCTCGCAGGCACCAGCCACCCAGACGGGGCGGGAGCCCGCCGGATCGATACTTCGCCTCGGCAAGGTCGGGGTAAGCGGTCAGAAGGTCGCGGTCTAGCGTTATGCGCTCGCCGACTAGTGCGCGCGCGACTCGGCGGAATAGCGCCATCGTTGTCCGTTAGCCTCGACAGTTAGGCGGCCACGTTCGAAGCGAACCACCACGCTGCCGTCTTCATCGCTACGCAGCACATGGGTCTTGCGCGCCTCCAGCGCCTCGAGCACCACTCGCGACGGATGCCCGTACGTGTTCCCTTCCCCGACCGAAACTAGCGCAACGCTCGGGCGCACCGCATCGAGAAAGGCATCGCTCGAGCTGGTCGCGCTGCCGTGATGGCCCACCTTGAGAACATCGGCGCGCAAATCCGTGCCATACCGCTGCAGCAGCCAGGCCTCCTCGAGCACTTCGGCGTCACCGGTGAGCAACGTCCGCCATGACGCCGCCTGCACCAGTGCCACCACGCTCGACTCGTTAGGGTCGTCCAGTCCCGCGGCCCACGCCGAATCCGGCGCCAGAAAAACGATTGTCGCGCCCGGGACGAACAGAGAATCGCCGGGGTGCGGTCGCCGCCAGCGGATCCCTCGCTGCGCCGCGGTTTGCAGGGTGCGACGATAGCTCTCCGTCGGCACGACGTATCCGCCATCGACGAGCGTCCCCGGGCGCGTGCGCCGGAGGAGCGATGCGGCTCCTCCAATGTGATCTTCATGCGGATGTGAAAGGACAAGCGCGCGCACCGCGCCGCCGCGGCGCCTGATGTACGGGAGAACGGTACGCTCGCCGTGATCGCCGCTGCGCCAGGCATCGCCGGCATCGAAGAGGACCCAGGATCCGTCGGCGGTACGCAGCGCGAGGGCGTCGCCTTGCCCAACGTCGATCATATGTAGCTCGACGGGTCGGGTAACAGGCAGTAGCGGGCGGCAGGCGACGATGATTGCTGCGCCTAACGCACAGGCCAGGGCGCGCGCCGGATACGCGCTGCGTGCCGCGGCGAGTGTCGCCAGCGCGGCGACGCTGAGCGCCGCGCCGCCGATGGCCGTGAAGCCCAGCTCCACTGTCGCGAAGGGGAGACGCGCCAGCAGCGTAGCCAGCCAGCCGAAGAGACCTAAGAGAGTGTTCGTGCCGTCGGCGACGAGACGGGCGAGCGGCTCCAGCGGTGCCGCGGCCAAGGAGAGGAAGAGGGCGGGTTGCACGACAGCGATGATCGGTGCCGCCAGGAGATTGCTGAGGGGGGCCACCAGGCTGGTGCGGCCGAAGGCAAGCGCCGAGATGGGCATCGTCGCCACGCAGGCGAGAGTCGTGGCGAGCAGGTTGGCGGCGAGCGTGCGGCGCCATCCCGTCAGGCGCTCAGGGAGCCGCTGTCGTGCCGCTTCTCCGGCGACGACGAGGCCGACGATCCCGGCCATGCTCAGCTGATAGCCGAGGTCGCGCACCGTTGCGGGATCTGCCAGCGGAATGATTCCGCCTAACGCGACGATCGCCCAGAGGGACGTGGGCCGCTGCAGCGCCTTCGTGAGCGCATTGGCCCCCAGCATCGCGGCGGCGCGTACGGCGGGCGCCGGCGCGCCGATCATGGCCACGTATACCGCCGTCAGCAGCAACGCTGCAGCAGTCGCGCTGCGCGGCGGGCAACGGGCGATGGCAGCCAGCACTTCGATCGCAGCGAAGATAATCGCCACATGCAGTCCGGAGACCGAGAGCATGTGCACCAATCCCGAGTCCGCGAAGATGTCGCGAGTGCGCCGCTCGATCTCACGTTGATCGGCGATCACCAGAGCCCGGACCAGCGCGCGCTGCTCGGGATACAGACGATCGATCGTGCGGCCGGTTCGCGTACGAGCGCGCTGCAGCAACGACGGCGGACTGCGCTCCACGACAGCGGCTTCGCGCAGCTGCACTCTCTCCTGCTGGCGGAGGAGTTCCCCGCGCACGAGATACGTCCCTCCCGGTCGCGGCAGCCCGGAGCGCACTTGCACGGCGACCGGCACGCGACAGCGGCCCGAGCGCCAGCGGCCACGCCACCAGCCTCCGGCCGGGTCGCCGTGCAGCTGGACGAGCCAGACGCGGCGCAGCGTAATGCTCGTTAGGCACGTGCGTTCGATGCTCCGGCCTGCCGCTCCCCATGCCAGCGCTGCCAGCCCCAGGCAAGCCAGCAGCGCCAGCTCGCTGCGGCGCCGAACGAGCGCGAATCCAAGGCCGCACGCGGCGAGCGCCAGGCCCCACAGCAGCGCGCCGCCGAACCCCAACAGGAGCCCGGCGGCGCACCGTGCATAAACGGTGGCAATGGCCGGCATCGCCCTACTCTCGGGCTCCAGGGTCTTAGCTCTCGTGATGCGGACGGCTGTTCGCTAAGGCCTCGGAACCAACGACTCGTTAGGGCGCTGTTTACTCTCCCCCTCCGTAGTGTCGCGGATTCCGTGAGACGCGCCGCATCGCATCCAGCACGACCACGGCAACCTCCGCCCGCGTCTGCTCCGAAGAGAGCGACACGCGCGTAACCGCCGAGCCGACAGTCGAGCCGACGTAGCGTGGGCGAAGATGGTTCATCGTGTGGCGCAGGACGTCATCGTTGCACCGCGGGCAGGAACAAAACACTGCGCCGGCCTTCGCCTCGCGTTCACGCACCTGCGCATAGACTTCACGCACAACTTCTTCGATAGCGTTCGTCATCCAGCCATTGGTAACCGGATCCGCTCCGCTACTTGTGTGCCGGTAAAGGTCGACCCAGTCGTGCCCGTAAGCTCGACCGTTAGGTAGCGGCCAATCAGGGACTCGTCGCCGGGGACCAGAACGGTTTTGTGATCTCGCGTGCGCGCTTGGAGCAGCTCACCGCGCTTGGCCCCTTTCTCGACGAGCACCTCCCGGCGCTGCCCGAGAGACCGCAGGTTGCGCTCGCGGGCAACGGAGCGTACCACGCTGATAAGACGCTCCAGCCGCTCCGAGGCCACGGCGTCGGGGACCGTAAGCTCGGCAGGGAGGCGCGTCGCGGGGGTCCCCTCCCGGGGAGAGAACTTGAAGGTGTAGGCGTCGGCAAATCCGACCTCCTGCACGGCGCTCACCGTTTCGCAGAAATCCGCTTCTGTTTCTCCCGGAAAGCCGACAATGATGTCGCTCGTTATAGCGATCTCAGGGATCGCCGCTCTCAAGCGCGCCACGCACGACAGATAGCCCTCGCGAGTGTAGCGCCGCAGCATCCTCTTAAGGACCGGCGTCGAGCCGCTCTGCAGCGGCAGATGCACGTGCTCGCACACCGCCGGCACTTCGGCCATGGCGGCAATCACACGCTCGGAAAAGTCGTTAGGGTGCGGCGACGTGAAGCGCAGGCGTCTGATGCCGCTGACGGCGCCCACAGCGCGCAACAGGTCGGCGAAATCATTAGTACCATCATGATACGAATTCACCGTCTGGCCGAGCAGCGTCACATCCGTTATCCCTTCGGCCGCGATCCGGCGAGCCTCGCGCACGACGTCGCCCAGGGCGCGACTACGCTCCGCGCCACGCGTCTTCGGCACGATGCAGTAGGTGCACTTGTAATCGCATCCTCGCTGAACCGGAATCCACGCGCGCACCCGATCGAACCTCTGCGGCGTGAAGTCCTCGTAGTGCTCCTCGAGGTCGAAGGACGTGAATGCCGATCGCTCCCCTTCGCGCGCCTTCTCGATCAATGCCGGGAGCGCCCGGTAGCCGTCCGGCCCGATTACGAGGCTCACGTAAGGTGCCCGCTCCAGCAGACTGGGACCCAAGCGCTGCGCCATGCATCCCGTGACGCCGACGACGCATCCCGGCTTCATGCGGCCCTTGAGCTCTCCCAGCCGGCCGAAGACGCGCTGCTCCGCGTGCTCGCGGATGGCGCAGGTGTTGACCAGGATCAGATCGGCGACGTCGGGCCGATCGACCGCCCGGTAGCCGATGCTGGCGAGCTTGCCGAGCAGCAACTCGGAGTCGCTCACATTCATCTGGCAGCCGTAAGTTTCGATGTAGACCGTCGCGCTCATCGTTAGGCGTCTCGCGTCACCGGCACGGCCACGATGTCGTCGCCGAAGCGCTCCAGCGTGGCTGCGAACCGCGCGCCGCGCGGCAGCTGAAGTGCCGCGGGGAGGCGCACAGCAAGATAGTCCTCCGTGAGACCCTCGCGCGATCGCGACTCCCGCTCGCTCCCGGTCCCCGCGCCGTTTCGCGGCTCCCGCACGACAACTACGTCCGCTCCGCCGCCAAGACGTTGCAATCTGTAGGAATCCTGCTTGGCCCGCGCGAGCGAGCGCAGCTCGGCAGCGCGCTCGCGCACAACGTCGCCGCTTACGTGCCCCGGCAGGCGCAACGCCGCAGTCCCATCGCGCGCCGAGTACGGGAACACGTGCAGATACGTGAAAGGGAGCGCTTCGATCATGGCGCACGTGGCGCGATGATCGGCCTCGCTTTCGCCGGGGAAGCCGGCGATGACGTCGGCACCGAGCGCGAATACTGGTCGGCCGTGAACGAGCCGCTCCACCGCGCGCGCGTATGTCGCGGCTGTATACCAGTGACGGCCCATGCGCTTGAGGAGCCTGTCCGATCCTGATTGCAGCGGAGCATGCAGGTGCGGCGCCAGGCGCGAGGGGGGAACGCTGCAGAAGAGATCGTGCAGCCGATCGTCGAGTTCCGTCGCTTCGATAGAGGAGAGCCGCAGCCGGGTATTGGGAACTAGGTCGAGGAGCCGCTCAACGAGCGCGCCTAACGAGCTATCGATGTCGCGACCGTAAGTCCCGATATGTACACCCGTGAGCACGATCTCGGGATGCCGTTGTGCCAGGGCCGCCGCTTCGCCTAGCAGTTCCTCCGGCGGTCGCGAGCGGTTGGCGCCGCGCGCGAGCGTGGTCGCGCAGAATGTGCAGTGCTCGTCACACCCGTCCTGAATCCGCAGGAGAGCGCGCGTCCCTGACTGAGCCGGTGGCGAGGAACTAGTGCGGGTGCGGGGGCTGGGGCTCAAGCGTAACGCGGCACCGATAGCCGTGAAGTCGGCTCCGGGGATCACGTGCTCAACCGTGGGGAGGGCGGCGATGGTGCCGTCGTCCCGGGCGGCGGCGCAGCCCATCACCACGGAGCGTAGAGCGCTATTCGCGCGAGCGACGCGGCGGACGCTTTTACGGAGATCGGCCTCGGCTTCCGCCGTTACAGCGCAACTATTGAATAGCGCAACCGTTGCTGACTCGGGACTGTCGACGAGTTCCCCGCCGCCGCTCGCGACAAGCGCGCGCACAACTTCGCTGTCGTAGTGATTGGCACGGCAGCCGAAAGTCCGGAGATAGACGCGCGGGGGCACTGTTAGGCAGCCTCGGCCGTCTTCCGGTGTAAAGGGGGATCCAGCGGCAGCACGACGTGGAAGGCACAGCCTTGGGCACGCTGACGCTCTACCCAAATGCGCCCGCCGTGCGCGCCGACTGCGAGGCGGCAGAAGGCGAGTCCCAGCCCGGTGCCGCGCGGCGCGCCGCTCCCCGGCCGCTGAATCGTTGTGAAGCTTTGAAAGATGTTCTCGCGCTCGCTGTCGGGGATTCCGGGACCGTTATCGGTTACCGTTAGGCGCACGCCTTCGGGATCGCGCCGCGCCGCGAGTGTAATCTCGACTGCGGTACCGCCGTGCGTCAGTGCATTCTCCAGCAGGTTTCCCAGGACGCGCTTGAGCAGCTTGCGGTCGGCTCGAAAGGTCGGAGTATCCTGCGCGACCTTCACGCCGACCACCGCGTTCTCGAGTTCGAAACGGCGGCTCCAGTCGTGCAGCAGCTCCGCGAGCATTTCCTGGGCGTCGACAGGCCGCAGGTCGAGCGAGATCTGAGCGCTTTCCATGCGTCGGATCTCGAGGATCTCGTCGATCAACGCGAGCAACTCTTCGGCCTTCTCTTCGGTTTCGCGCACGGCCTCGAGCTGCCGTTCCGAGAGGATACCGAGATCGCCGTCGCCTAACAACTCAAGCGACGCCAGGATTGTGGTGAGCGGGGTCTTCAGATCGTGCACCAGCATCCGCATGAGGTCTTCACGCAGCTGCTCCAGTTCGCGCAGCTTGCGGTAGGAGTCCTCCAGTGCGTCCGTAGCCGCTTTCAGGCGGACGAGGCTGCGTACGCGGGCGCCGAGGAGCAGCGAGTTATGCGGCTTGGTCAGGAAATCCTCGGCCCCCGCCTCGATCGCGGCCACGCGATCCATTGTGTCGTTCAACGCCGTGACAAAGATGACGGGGGTTCTCGCCGTCCGCGGATCCTGCTTGATGCGGCGGCAGACCTCGAAGCCGGAGACGCTCGGATCGACAGGGAGGTCGCCGGAGGGCATCGCCACATCGAAGATGCAGACCTGTGGCTGATGCTCGAAGCACGCCTTGAGGGCGCCGGGAGCGTCGAAGGCGGTGATCGTCCGGAAACCCAGCATGGTGAGCTGGTCCACGAGCAACTCGACGTTGCCGGGGACGTCGTCGGCGATCAGGACGAGCGGCAGCGCGCTCACCGGCGCCGCGGGTTTAGGGCCGAACCGTTAGGCCAATGCTCATGATCCATGCAGATTCGCGCTGTGCAAGATTCGCGCTGCGCGCAGCCCGCCAAAGCGCGATATCGGCGCCGGCGCGCTCTCCGGCGATCGGCAGGGTGGCGCCGAGTGTGAAAGAGCGCTCCTTGATCGCCTGCCCCCGGGCGAGAAAGGGTAGTCCGCGATCGCGATAGCCGGCGCGATACAAGATCGGCGAGGCGCGTCCCGGCGTTGCCGTCGCTTCGAGGCCCACTGAATAGTCCCAGGTATCGGCGGCGCGCGCGGAGTCGCTGCCTAACATGTTGAGACTGGACCACTGGGTACGTTCGACGCGCGCGGCAACGCTCGCTCCGGGAAGCCCGTCAAAACGGACGGCGAAGCTATAGCTGTCGGGGACGTCCGCTCTGCCGAGCGTGGTGTCATTGCTGGACAACTTGAGCGAACCGCCAAGACGTCCTGAGGCCGCGAGGGTGAAATTGGATAGCGGTGTCCAGATGGCACCTGCAGAGAAGGCACTGCCCACATAACCGAGAGTGAGCGTGTCGTCCAGCCCGCCGAACGTCTGGCTATCGGAGAACGTACGCGTTAGGCGAACGCGGTTCCCGCCAGCGAAAGCATGCCCCGCCAAACCAACCCAGAAGCGCTCGCCAAGCTGCCGGCTCAGCGCCACGCGCAGGTCATTGATGGCACCGTTGGTATGGAAGCGCTCGACGAAGTCCACCGAATCCGCGCCGATCCGCTGCGACCCCGTACGCACTGTCTCCCAGGAGCGATCCAGGAACGTCGTCGACGAAGCCGCGATCATCGAGCGGCTTCCTGCGGGAACCGCGGCCGCCAGAAGGGGGAAGCGCGTTAGGCGCGTGCGGTCCGCCTCTCCCGCCGACGCGACACGGCGAAACTCCGGTTCGTACTGCATGTACAGTGCGGGACGTCCCCAGCCGCCGATGGACGCCGGATTGCGCGCCGAGCGCGGGTCGAACTCCTGGAACGCTCCGCCGGCCCCCATCGCGCGCGCGCTCGCTACGCCGGCCGGATAGCCGAAACCTTGCTGCGAAAGCGATCCCTGCGCCGCGGCGAGATTACTCGTTAGGCAGAAAACGAGCAGAATCGGGGACTTCGGCATCACGGCACCGCGAAGTTCGTACGTGGCGAGTAACTCACCCTGAGGCGCGGCCGCACTGCTGGAGCAGCCTCGGTCGAGAAGAAGAGCGCTTCCCCCGGCACACCTCCCTCGAGCGATGCCGTGAGGACGATCGCGCGCTGCGCCTTGCTCTCCGTGAAGAAGGCCCAGCGCAGTAGTGCATTCACGATCTCGATACGGCGCAGTCCGCTGTCCGCGGCCGCGACAGTCAGTGAGTCGAAATTGAATCCTTGCGGCGTGATCAGCTCGGCCGCGCGGGTAATGTCGCTCACATTCTCGCTAGCCGTGACCAACCTCGGGTAGATCACCACCGTGTCGCTGCTGGAGCGATTGGGTTTCTGTGTCAGGAGCAGCGTGGCACGCAAGATCGTGGATGAATCGAGGACGAAGGACGGGACATTGAAGCGCAGGAAGGTACGCTCGCCAGGGAGGCCGCCCACGCTCAAGTCGTTAGGTGCGCCTCCACTCGGTGCCTGGAAAACCACGAAGTAGTCGGTGAGGTCGGTGCGCAGTCGCGGAGAATCGGTCGGGGTGCGCGACTCGGGAGCCACGGGAATCGGACGGACCGCTGTATCGGGGTGCGGATCGTAGCTCACGCGCGCCGCCGCATCGATCCCCTGAAAGGACGCTCCGGCATCACGCGAGTACACGCGCAAGATAACCGGCTGCGGACTTGTCACCTGAAGGCCGATGCGCAGGCGCTTGCCGTTCTTGATCTTGTCGAGCAGCACTGCGGTATCAAGCGGGATGCGCAGCGTATCGCGCACAGCGCTCGAATCGAACGTCGCCGCACCGATCCGCCGATCGGCGCGAAAGAGCTGCTTTATAGCGTCGAAGTCAGTATCGCTCGCCGTGGTGTCGACGTCGAATAACGTGAGCGTAACCGGCGCTCGGTATCTCGAGCGCGCACGATCGATAACAACCGCGAGGAATGCGCTGTCCACGCGGGTGATGGCGGAGTCCGCACCGCCGCGTGTGAACTTCGCCGGGAGAGTGTCGAAGCGGATTACCCCTCTCGTGTCCAGGCCGGGACGGCTCGCGAGGAGTATGTACGGCTCCGTGCCGGTCGGCGGGAACGAGCCGACAGTAGTGTCGAGAGTGATTGCATCGAGTATCGTGTCGCGCACGTTGACAGTGCGCCCGGGACACAAGTCGGGGCAAGCGACACCGGTCGTAAGGTCATCGCGGCAGGCGACTACGGTGACAGCCGTGGCGAAAGCAGCCACGAGCGAAGCACGCGCGCGGATCATCGATGCTGCGTGAGCGATTCGGGAGTGAATGGCGTCGGAGCGAGGTCGCGCAGCCGCCAGAGTGCGCGAGTCCCGTCATGCGCGATGCTGACGACCTCCATGTCGCCGTCACTATCCAGAAACTCGATCAAAACCTGGCGGCACATGCCGCAGGGTGGAGTTGGCGTATCTGCTTCCGTCACGATTACGAGGTGCGTGAAATGGCGTTGTCCGTTAGCGACGGCATTAGCGATGGCGGCGCGCTCGGCGCAGATACCGGCTGGATACGAGGCGTTCTCCACATTGCAGCCGATCGCTACGCTGCCGTCCTCACCGCGAAGTGCCGCCCCCACTCGGAAGTTCGAGTACGGCGCGTAGGCTCGCAGCATTGCGGTGCGCGCCGACTCGGCGAGCGTTTCCGAGATCGTGTCCGTCATACTACTACGTCGTTAATGAAGGAACGGCCGCGCCCGGTATAGGGGACGCCGAACCAGTCTGCTACGCTGGCACCCGCGTCCGAAAACGTATCACGCTCACCGAGGTCTCGCGCGCGGACGCGCCGCCCAGCGACCAGGAGCGGGACGCGCTCGCGGGCGTGGTCAGTGGATGGAGTTGTGGGGTCGTTGCCGTGGTCGGCTGTAATGATCAGCAAGTCGTCCTCGCGCAGGGCGTCCAATAACGCCGGCACTGCGCGATCGAACTCGCGCAACGCCCCGTAGAACCCCGCGACATCGTTTCTGTGCCCGAACTGTTGGTCAAAATCTACAAGGTTGGCAAAGCACAACCCACTCGCGCCGCATTCGCGATCAGCGGTGCCCTCCCCCTCCCCCTCCCGCTCCCCGTCGGCAGCAACGGCATCGCCTCCCTCGGCGAACAACTGGATCGCTTGAATACCCTCTGCATTGTTCGCAGTGTGACGCGATGTGATCGCGCGACCGGCAAAGAGATCGGCGACTTTGCCGATACCTGTCCTCGCGACACCTGCGGCGGCGAGGGCGTCCAGGAGCGTCTGATGGGGCGGAGCGATCGAGTAATCGCGCCGGTTTTGAGTACGGCGGTATGCGCCGGCTGAGCCGACGTAAGGGCGCGCTATAACGCGGGAGACGTTGTGCGGCGCCACTAGCTGGCGGCGAGCGACTTGGCAGGCGGCATAAAGTTCGGAGAGGGGGATGAGCTCTTCGCGCGCGGCGATTTGGAAGACCGAGTCGGCGGATGTGTATACGATCCAGGCGCCGGTGCGCCGTTGCTCGTCTGCATAGCGCTCTATGATGGCTGTGCCGCTCGCGGCGACGTTGCCGATGACAGGGCGTCCGGTAGCGCGGGCGAAGGCGTGGATGATTTCTCGAGGGAAGCCGTTGGGATAGACGGGAAACGGCCGCTGGATGTGGACGCCGCAGAGTTCCCAGTGACCGGCGGTGCTGTCCTTCCCTGCTGAAGCAGGTTGCATGGCGCCGTAGGCTGCGTGTGGCACGGCGGCCGGGGCAACGCCGGCGAGCGGGGCGATGCAACCGAGGCCTAACGCTTGCAGGTTGGGCAGGTCCAGTCCGCCGACCGTGCGCGCCAAGTTGCCTAACGTGTTGCTTCCGCTGTCGCCGTAGGTTGCGGCGTCGCGGGCTGCACCGATGCCGACGCCGTCGAGCACCAGGAGGATGGCGCGGCGGGACGTCACTGGCCGAGATAGCGGCGCTCTGCCCGGGCGCGAAGGCCGGTGAGGATCTCGTATGGCGAGATGCCGCTTTGCCGCGCCACCGCGGCGAGGTCGACGAGAGTTGCGCCGTCGCGCCCGAGCAGAGTGGCCACATCGCCCGGAGCACAGGGGACGTCGCTGACGTCGAGCATCGTCATGTCCATAGTAACCACACCGACAATAGAGGCCGGGCGGCCATGCACGGCAGCGTGCGCGCGATTGCCGAGCGCTCGCCTAACGCCGTCGGCGTATCCGGCGTTGACTGTCGCGATGCGCCGCGCTCTATCGGCGCGCCACGTTTGGCCGTAGCTGACGCCGTCGCCGGCAGCGATGTTGCGCACCTCGACGATGCGAGCGCGCAGGTGAGCCACGGGCTCGACGCTGACGGGACTGTCGCTGACAGTGCTGACGCCATACATGAGGATGCCGGGGCGCACAAGATCCCAGGCGGACGGCGCCTGCCGTTCGATCGCCGGGCTGTTCTCGACATGGAGCAGACGCGGCCGCTCGGGGAGGGCGGCGACGGCACCGGCGAAGCGCGCCTGCTGCAGCTCGATGGAAGGCGGCGCGTTGTCGGCCGAGTACAGGTGAGTGAAGGCTCCTTCGGGGGGCGAGCGCCTAACGAGGTCTATGACGTCCGCCACACGATCGTGCGGAATGCCCGCTCGGCTCATGCCGGTGTCGATGGCCAGATGCCACGTTGCGGCGGAACCGCCGCCGCTGTCGATCCAGGCCGCGATGGCGCGCGGGTCGCCTAACGTGGGCGTGAGGTGCGCTCGCCGCGCCGCCGGAAACTCTTGCGGGAGGAGCGGCGTGAACACGAGGATCGGGCGCGCGATCCCCGCGGCCCGCAACTCGGCGCCTTCGGTCACAGTGGCGACCCCGTAGCCCCATGGGAGCAGCCGCTCCAACGCTCTGGTCACGTGTACGGCGCCCAGCCCGTACGCGTCGGCTTTCACCATGGGGAGCAACTTCGCGCTGGCGCGGCGTTGCAATGTTTGGGCGTTTCGAACGAGCGCGCCAAGGTCGACATCGACCCAGGCGCGCTGAGGGAGCTCGGGAGGCTCAGTGAGTTCGGGGAACTCAGGTGGTTCGGGGAGCTCGGGGAACCCAGGGAGCTCGTTCATTGACTGCCGTCAGGCGGATCGGGTAGTATACCCGCCGAGGAATCGTTATGCAACATGATGCAACACTTGAAGATACGCTCGCTCTCATGCGCGATTTACGCAGCCGTTGCGAGTGGGACGCAGCGCAGACACACGAGTCTCTGCGGCCCTATCTGATCGAGGAGGCGCATGAGCTGGACGACGCGCTGCGTGATTCGGATGATTCCAAAATCCGCGAAGAATTGGGGGATGTGCTTTTGCAGGTCCTATTTCACGCGGTCGTTGCCGAGCAACGGGGGGCTTTCGGCATTGCTGACGTGGCAGCTGGGCTCATCGACAAGATGCAGCGCAGGCATCCGCATCTTTTTGGTGATGGCAAACGAGTGCCCTGGGAGACGCTGAAGGCGCGCAAGCGTGCCGCGATCGAGGAGGGTCTCCCGCCGGGGCTCCCATCGTTGCACCGCGCACACAGGCTTCAGGATCGAGCTGCCGGTGTGAACTTCGATTGGGCGGACGTCCGCGGGCCCTTGGAGAAGGTCGTCGAAGAGTTAGGTGAGGTAAGTGCGTTGCTCAGGGGCGTGGAGGGGGAGGGGCAAGGAGCGAGCAACGAGGGACGAAAGGTAAGCGGCGAGCGGCGAGGAGCGAGCACCGAGGAACAAGCGGCGAGCAGCGAGCGGCATTGGCATAGCAACGAGGGACGGGCGGCGAGCGACAAGCAGCCCGCCTCGAGCAACGAAGAACCAGCGGCGAGCGGCGACCGGCGAGGAGCGAGCGGCCCGGGGCAAAGGGAACAGACCGACGAGATCGAGGGAGAGCTGGGGGATCTGCTGTTCGCCGTCGTGAACTTGTGCCGCAAGGCGGGAGTGCACGCGGCGCTGGCGCTGGATAAAGCCAATGCGAAATTCGTGCGCCGCTTTTCCGCGATGGAGCAGCTGGCCGCGCAACGCGGAATCGACGTCGCGAGCGCCGGACTGGCGGTACTGGACGGACTGTGGAACGAGGTAAAAGCCGGCGAAGTCGGTTCCCGTTAGGCGGCGCCCGGCGGCGGCGCTACCCATTCCGCTTTCTCAGGGTCGCAGGCGATGCATCATCCTGGGGAACGCAATGCATTCGCGGATATGCGGCACGCCGCAGATCCAGGCCACCGTGCGCTCCAGCCCCAGCCCAAATCCCGAGTGGACGAACGTACCGTACTTGCGCAGGTCCAAGTACCAGCCATAGGCATCCATCGGCAGACCTTCTTCACGGATGCGTTGGACGAGCTTGTCGTGGTCGTCCTCGCGTTGTGATCCGCCGACGATCTCTCCGAAACCCTCGGGGGCGAGGCAATCGTTGCACAGGACGGTGCGGGGATCTTCCGGGTTCTCCTTCATATAGAATGCCTTGGCCTGCTTCGGATAATTGCACACGAAGACAGGCGTCTCGTGCTCGGCGACGAGCAGTGTCTCGTCCTCGGCACCGAGGTCGTGGCCCCACGTGATCGTGCTCCCGCTCTCCTGGAGCAGGCGCACAGCTTCGCTGTAATCGATGCGCGGGAAGGGTGCGACGACCTTGGTCAGCTTCAGCACATCGCGCTCGAGCGTGGCAAGCTCCTGCTTGCGGCGCTCGAGGCAGCGCCTAACTAGGTAGACGAGCAGGTCCTCCTGCAACTGGATACTGTCGCGCGATTCATAGAACGCCATCTCCGGCTCGATCATCCAGAATTCAGTCAGATGGCGCCGCGTCTTGGATTTTTCCGCGCGGAACGTCGGACCAAAAGTGTAGATACGGCCGAACGCAGCCGCGGCCGCTTCGCCGTACAGCTGGCCCGTCTGCGCCAAATAAGCGTGACCCTCGTCGAAGTACTCGGTGGAGAAAAGACCGCTGCGCTCTCCGATGGCACCGGTCAGGATCGGAGTGTCGACGCGGATGAACGCGCGCTCGTAGAAGAAATCGTGGATCGCCTGCTCGATCTCGTGCCTAACGCGCGCGATTGCAACTTGTCTTGGCGCTCGCAACCACAGGTGCCGGTGATCCAGTAGGAAATCGACGCCGTGCTCTTTCGGCTGAATTGGGTAATCGATCGGGCTCGCCCCCAAGACAACAAGCTCCGTTACAGTGAGCTCGAAACCCCCCGGCGCCCGCGCTTCGGCGCGGACCTCACCTGTCAGTGCGACGGACGCCTCGTGGGTTAGCTGCGCAAATGCGCTCCACGTGGCCTCGCTCACCTGCGTCTTGACGACAACTCCCTGCACATTCCCCGTTCCATCGCGCATCACAACGAAGGCGACTTTGCCGGATGAGCGTGCGTGCGTGACCCAGCCGCGTAAGGTGATGCTGTGAGCGACGTGATCCTTGAGCTGTGCGATAGTAGTGAATGATGTCATGGGGACCTGGAGGGGCGCGTAAGCTATGAGGGTCGGGAGGGGGCGTGCAACGGACGCCCTCGCTAGGTTTGTCGGATATGACGCTGCGGCTGCGGCTGGCCATGGGACTCACGGCGATCGCGCTCATCTTCGCGCTCCCCGTGATCCTCGCGGTGCGTGCGCTCGACCGGATGCGAGCGCGAACCGCGCTCGTGCGCGACCGCGAGTTCGCGGCCACGCTACTGCTGGGACGGATGCGTGAGAACGCCGAGGCCCTGAGTCAGGACGCGCAGCTGTTGGCCCTGTTCCCGAGCGATACAACTTGGGCAAACACGCAGGAGCGCCTAACGTTGCTTACCGGACTCTCGGACACGCTCGAGCGTATGCTGCGCGCTCCGGAGACCGAGCAGTTGAGGGGAGCCATGCGCGCCGTCTCGCTGCGCGCGCCTGTGGTCCTGCGGCTGGCGGCCAGCGGCCGTACTGCCGCCGCCGATTCGATGCTCGATCGCTGGCTTACACCTGCGATGGGGACGCTGGATCGTGCGGTTGCGAGAGTGGAAAGCAGGCTCCAGGAGCGCACGCGGCAGACGGTGGAGGCGCTGCGCAATGAAGCCAACGTCGCTCGCCGCAATTCGGCGATCGGGCTGCTCGGCGTGGGCGTCCTTGGGTTCCTCATCGCGGTCTGGTTGGCGCGCTCGATCAACAGTCCGGTCGCCGAGCTTGACCGCGGGATGCGCGCAGTTGCCGAAGGGCAGTTCGACTACGGGCTCAAGTTGCACACGAACGGTCGCGACGAGTTCGGACGCCTCGCTCGCAGCTTCCGCTCGATGGCGACGCAGCTTTCGGAGCTGGATCGCCTGCGCGCGGAGTTCCTGAGTGTGGCGTCTCACGAACTGCGCACACCGATCAATGTCATACAGGGCTACGTCCAGCTCCTCGAGGAAGAGACGTATGGTCCGTTATCTCCTGCGCAGCGCGACGTGATGCGGACCCTGGACGCGCAAACTGATTCGTTAGGCAGATTAGTCGGTCAGCTGCTCGACGTCGGCCGCTTCGACGCCGGCGGCGGCAAGCTCGAGTTGAACGCCGTCGATCTCAATCGCTTTGTGCAGCGGCTGGACGATACGTTCAGGGTGCTCGCGCTGCAGCGCGGCGTGGAGTTCGTAGTCGAGCGGGCGCCGCGACTACCCACTCGTGTGCTGTGGGACGAGGATCGCATGAACGAAGTGCTGGGCAATCTCCTGTCGAACGCGTTCAAGTTCACCGATCGCGGCGGCGCTGTCACGCTCGCGATCCGGTCCGAAGGGGACCACGTGCAACTGCAGGTGCGCGATACCGGAGCGGGGATTCCGGCGCAGCAGCTCAGGTTCATCTTCGAAAAATTCTACCAGGCCGACAACCAGAGTCCGGCAGCGTTGCGAGGAGTCGGGCTGGGGTTGGCGATAGCGAAGGGAATCGTCACAGCACACAGCGGCGCGATCGGGGTAGAGAGCGCTGTGGGCCACGGGACGACGTTCACGATTCACATGCCGGTGCGGGCGCGGCCGCGCACAGGGGCGGTGAGCGGCCCGCAAGCAGCGATCACGGAGGATGCCTAACGATGACCCACACTCTCGTGCCCCTCGCTTTCGCGTTGAGCGTACTGGCGTGCACGCGTGCGCAGCCGCCGCAGCGCTTGCAGGACTTTCCGCCCCCCGCCCTCCCTCCCATCTCGCCGTGGCCCGGCACGCTCGCCAGCGCCGTGCGGGCGACGGATCAGGGCAACTACATCGAAGCCGATGCCTCGCTGGCGAAGTTCGCCCAGGACCATGCCGGAACGCCCGAGGGAGCGGAAGCGGACTTCTGGCGCGCGATCATCCGCCTGGATCCCTTCAACACACAAGCGTCGTCGCGCTTGGCGCTGGTTGCGTTGGATTCGTATCTCAACGGCGGCCCTTCGCTGCCGCGTTATGCAGAAGCGCGTGTGTTGCGCCGCCTCGTCGAAGCGTTGGAGGCAAGTCGCACCCAGCTCGCGGCATCGCGCGCAGCGGCTGAATCACGCGACAAGCAGCGCGACGACGAAATCCGCAAGTTGTCAGATGATCTCGAACGGACCATGAACGAGCTGGACCGCATCCGACGGCGGCTGGCGCAGAAGCCTTAACACAAGCTCATGGCTGTGGCAGCTTCCCGGATCTTGGCCCGGAGTTTGTTCGCGACGCACCTCCACTAACCTGACCGCCGATCGCCTCACCCGGGACTTGTAGCCACCCTGTGCGCGCACGGAAGCGGCGTTATTAGTCCGGATCACGAATCGCGCGAAGAAAGCCACCCTGTGCGCGCACAGAACCGGCGTCTTGAGCTGCGCCCGCGCCGGCAGCGACGAACACTGACGCGCCGCGCCTCGCTCTCCGTTGACGGCGGACTATCTGGTATAGCTCACCTTCCAGATTTTCCCGCCCATATCATCCGAGATATACAGCGCCCCGTCCGGCCCCTGGGCCAGGCCCATGGGCCGCGACGCGCGAACCGGGCGCGTCGGCTCGTTAGGCGACGGCGGCGGCGGCATGAAACCGTCCGCGAACACTGAGAAATCCCCCGCCGCGCGACCTCCGCTCATCGGCAGAAAGACCACCTTGAAGCCTCCCTGCGGCAGAGGGGCCCGGTTCCAGGACCCGTGGAACGCAATAAAAGCGCCGTTGCGGTAGCGCGCCGGGAAGGCGCTCCCCGAGTAGAACAGCAGCGCGTTAGGCGCCCAGTGACCCGGGAAGACGGCGAGGGGGCTCTTCTTGTCCGCGCAGCGCCCGACACTCGCGCCGTCGCCGCCATACTCCGGGGCCAGCACCTTCTTCCTGTGATCCACACTGTAGTAGCAGTAGGGCCAGCCGAAATCGTCACCCTCCGTTACTCGGAAAAACTCTTCGCCAGGATTCTCGGCGCTCTGCTCGACTGTAAACAGCTTGGGCCAGTTCTGGTTGAGCTGATCGCGGCCGTGCTGCACCACGTACAGCGCGTCATCACCGCCCCGCCGCGCGAGAGCCACGGCGTTGCGTATGCCGGTCGCATAGCGACGTCCATCCGCGATTGTCTGACCCCGGCGCTGCGACGAGAAAGACCATATCCCCGCACGCGTCTCCAATTCGACGCACGGGTCCACGCCCTTCGACTCCAGCTGGCGATCCTGCACCTGGCAGGAGTTGGTACGCGAGCCCACGTTGAGGAATAGCCGCGGGCCGTCCACGACGAAGTTGTACGCCGTATGGCCGCCGGTGGGGGCCTCGCGGACAATTGTGTCGGCCATCCTCAATTCGAGAGCGCCGGTGCGATAGGGATAGCGCAGCACCGACGTGCCGTGCGTGGCGTACACATAGCCGTTCGCCAGCGCGATCCCGGTCCCTGCGGCCGCGGCCGCGCGCCGCTTGAGTTCGGCGCGCCCGTTGCCGTCGGCATCGCGCAATACGAAGATTCCCGTCCTGTCCGGCGGAGCGTCGCGCACACTCCGCACGTTGACGATCACATCGCCGTTAGGCGCCACAACGATATGGCGGGCGGCACCTAACGAATCCGCGAAGAGCGTGGCGCAAAAGCCGGCCGGGAGCGTGATCCCGGCATTGTTCGCATCGCAGGCCGCCGCGGTATGCGCCACAGCCGGGAGCGCTCGCCACGCTGCTACCGCGATTGCACCGGCGCCGAGCAGGGAGACGCCGATCACCGACCATCTGATTTCGAAGGGGCGCATAACGGGATTCCGGTACTGGGCTTGTAAAACCAATTGAGTATAGCATTCGAGCAGGCGCCACAGCCAACCGGGACCTCGCCGGGTAGTGCGTCAGAGCCACTACCGCTCGCCGTACTGCTCAGCCTACCTGGAACAGCTCCAGAGAGCGCGCGTACCGCTGCGCCAGCACGCGGCGGAGTCCGCCGTGCTCCGGCGACGTCAGGTCGGGGTCCGCGTCAAGGACGCGCGCGGCGGCATCACGCGCCCGCTCGAGCAACGCCACGTCGCGGGCAGGGTCCGCGATCTTGAAGGTGGGCGTCCCGCTTTGCCGCTCTCCGAACAGTTCGCCCATCCCGCGCAGCCTAAGGTCCGTGTTCGCGATCATGAACCCGTCATCGGTGCGCTCGAGGATCTTGAGCCGCTGATAGGCATCGCGGCCCACGTCGCCGAGGAGGATGCAGTACGAGGCATCGGCGCCGCGACCGACGCGACCGCGCAGCTGATGCAACTGCGCGAGGCCGAACCGCTCGGGATGCTCGATGAGCATCACCGTTGCATTGGGGACATCGATCCCAACCTCGATGACCGACGTAGCTATGAGCACATCGATCACGCCGTCGCGGAAGCTGCGCATCAGTGTGTCACGCTCAGCGGGATCGAGACGCCCGTGCATCAGCGCCAGTCGCCGGCCCGCGAGCGGACTCTCCGGCTCGGAAAGAGCCGCGAACATAGTCGTGGCGGCCTTGAGGTCCGACTTCTCCGATTCGTCGATGATGGGATAGACCACGTACGCCTGACGACCTTTGGCAACCTCCTGCCTAACGAACTCCAGCACCTTACGGCGGGCGCTCTCGGGACGCAACGCGGTCTTCACGCGCAAGCGTCCCGGCGGGCGCTCATGCAGCACCGAGACGTCCAAGTCGCCGTAGAGCGTGAGTGCCAGTGAGCGCGGGATAGGTGTCGCGCTGAGCAGCAGCACATCGGGGCGATCTCCTTTGGCGCCGAGCGCGGCGCGCTGCTCCACGCCGAAGCGATGCTGTTCGTCGATGACGGCGAGCCCCAGCCTCCCGAATCGCGTGCGTTCCTGCATTAGAGCGTGCGTCCCCACCGCCAGCAGCGGCTCCGTGCTCGCGAGCCTCGCGTCCAGTTCGCGGCGCTCCCTGAGCGTGCGGCTTCCGGTAACGAGCAGAGGAACGATGCCCAAGGGGGTGAGCAGACCTTCGAGAGTACGCGCATGCTGTTCGGCGAGCAGTTCGGTCGGCGCCATGAGGCACGCCTGGTGGCCATTCTCGAGCGCCAACAGCGCGGCGAACAGCGCGACGATGGTCTTGCCGCTCCCCACGTCACCTTGCAGCAAGCGGTGCATCCGCTGTGATGATGCCATGTCGGCGAAGATCTCGCGCAACGCGTGCGTCTGCGCACCCGTGAGGGGAAACGGGAGCGTGTCCTTTAGGCGCGACGTCAGCTCGCGGCGATTCTCGAAGCGGATCCCGTGTCGTGGCTCGCGCGCGCGGGCGTTGGCGCGCCGGTGGAGCAGCTGATCGAAGAAAAGCTCATCGAATGCGAGGCGGTCACGTCCGGCGGCCGCTTCGGCAAGCGTGCGCGGCCGGTGCACCCAGCGCAGCGCATCCGTGAGTATCGGAAGGTCGGCACCAGGGAGGCGTCTGGCCGCGTTAGGCAGATGTTCACGAACTTCCGCCACCAGCGCATCGAGATGCCGGTCGATAAGAAAGCGCAGCTGCCGCACCGTTATCGAATCCGTAACGCTGTAGACGGCGAGGACGCGGCCGCCGCCGGCTTCGCCGGAATCCTCGGCCCCGAGGTTGACATACTCCCGCGGCACGAGCTGGCGGCCGTGGAAGAAGCGCACGGGGCCCGACATGAGCAGCACGTCGCCCTTGTCAATAGAGCGGTCGAGGAAGGGCTGGCCGGGGAACGCCGCCTCGATCATGCCGCTGGCATCACGCACGACCACCTGAAAGATGCGCAGGCCCTTGCGCGTCGGCAGGATCCCCTTGGAGATCACGCGGCCTAACGCCGTCGCATCCATCCCTGGGCTCAGCGACGCGATGGGGACGATCGTACTCGCATCCTCGTAGCGGTGGGGAACGTGATACAGCAGATCGAGTCCCGTGTGGATGCTTAACCGGTGCAGCGCTTCGGCACGCCGGTCGCCGACACCCTTGAGGAACCGGATCGGGGTATCCAGCGCGACCCGCGTCACACAGTGAGAACTTCGGCGGCGAACGTCGCGGGATCGAAAGGCTCCAGATCGCCCACCTGCTCGCCGACGCCCACGAACTTCACGGGCACATCGATGGCTTCATGGACGGCCACCACGATCCCTCCTCTCGCGGTGCCGTCGACCTTGGTGACAACCAGGCCGGTAACCGGAACGGACTCGGCGAACGTCTTCGCCTGGGCCACGGCGTTCTGCCCGATCGTGCCGTCGAGCACCAGGAGGACCTCGTGCGGTGCGTTAGGCAGGCGCCGGTCGATTACACGAACAACCTTCTTCAGCTCCGCCATCAGGTTACCGCTCGTATGTAAGCGCCCGGCCGTGTCGACAATGACCACGTCGTACTCGCGCGTAAGCGCGCTGTCGACAGCGTCGAAGGCTACGGCCGCGGCGTCTCCTCCCGCCTGCCCGCCGACGAAGTCCACACCCACACGCTCCGCCCAGAGCCGCAGCTGATGGATGGCCCCCGCCCGAAACGTGTCGCCCGCGGCCACGAGCACGCGCTTCCCTTCTCCCTTGAGACGCGCCGCAAGTTTGCCGATGAACGTAGTCTTCCCCGCACCATTGACTCCGATGACGACAATCACAGTCGGCCCGTTAGGCGCGAGTCGCAATGCCGGGTCGGCGTTGCCGCTCGTGAGCGCCTGCTCCACTCCCCCGCGTAACGCCTCCAGAAACTCCTCGTCGCTGCGTACAGTCCCTCGTTTGGCGAGGCGCTCAACGTCAGCCACCAGCTTGAGAGTCGTGCTCACTCCGAAGTCCGCCTCGAGGAGTACTTCCTCCAGGCGCTCGATGGAGCCTTCTACTTTGCCGCTCTGCGCGAGGACGGCAACGTCTGTGAGCGCGATATCCTTGATCCGCTGCCAGAGCGATCGCTTCGGGACATCGCCGGCTCGGCGGATGAGGCGGGGCATGTATCAAAGTATCGCGTCTCTGCGAGGCGCGGCGTATCTAATCAGCGCAGGCCTATACGGCGCCTCACCACCCACTCGGCGCAAAACGCAGCTATCGCCACCGCGAACAGCCATCCCGCGTTGCGCGCGCGTGGTGCGTCACCACTCGGAGTTGCACCGGCGCCGCCGCCTACGCTGCCGCTCTCCACGCTACGCAGGCGCGGAAACCATTCCCGCGATGGATTGACGACGATGAGCGAGCTGCCACGCTCACCTCGCACATCGTACACGCCCTCCTCAAGCGGATCGGTCTCGACAACATCTGCGGCGGAGCCAAAGGCGAGCGTGACTGTGTCGACTCGCGTTGAGCCGCGGCGCGCGAGTGCTACTCGAACGACGCTGTCCGGCGCGGAGCCGCGGCGCCAGGCAATGGCCTCGCCGGCATGCACAACAGCCGCCGCAGGGACGGCAGCACGCTCGTCGCTGCGACCTTCAGCGAGCCAGTCCGCGACGCTTCCCCACAGCGCGCTGAACGCGTCCGCGGCAGCACCTCCGCGGAGGCGCCAGCGGGCGAATCCGGCGGCCGCCACCACTATGATGCGGCGCGGACGGTCTACTCCGGCGATTGCGACGCGACGATCAAAACGCCGCGCCCGGCGCGTTTCCAGTACTTCAAACGATCCGCCGAGGTTCGCATCGGCTACTTCGAGCGGCGGGAGCGAGTCCCAGGCAATCCCCGAGAGCGCCGCTGACACGGGTGACGCCGGTGCGGCGGTGGCGTACCACTCGCCTGACGAGCGGTCCGGCTGCGGCGGCGCCAAGAGGAGCAGTGCTCCACGCGTTAGGCTGCGCGCATTTCCGAAAAGAGCCGTGTCACCATGGACGATCGCGAGCGGCGCATTCTGAAGGGCGCGCCGGACTTCCTCCTCCGGCACCGGTGCCAGAGTCCCTTCGACGCGCCACACTCCCGGCGCCACGCGCAGGTAGCCGCGCGTGGGCAAGTTCAGAGTGCCGCGCAACACGAGCAACAGTTCGCGGGCGTCGAGATCGGGCGAGGTCGATACGATGACGGCGCCAGCGGACGGTGCAACCTCAATCGCCATGGCTAGCGTGTCGTTGCGAGGAACGGCATCGCCGGCGGCGCTGATTGCGGCTCGCAGCACGGCGGGTCCGGCGGATCTCTGCACAGCCACGCGCCGCGTTACGGCACGCTCCGCGTTAGGCGCCAGCGAGTCGATCGCGAAGTCCGCGAGCACTCGGCCGTCCACGTCGAGGCGTATGCGCGCTGTGCCGACCGCTGCCGATCCGCTCGCAACAGTCAGCATTACATCGATAGAGTCCCCGCTCACGACTGTGCGCGGCGCGTCCATGCCCGTGACGGCCGCGTCGGAACGCGCCGCGACAGGCGCCACTACAGTGCGTGATCCGGCGGGGAGCGAGCGCAGCGCGTCCGGGTCGTCGATCTCACCGTCCGTGTAGACGACCAACGCGCGACCCGCCACGAGGGCACGCTCCACGGCATGGCGCACGCGCGATGCGCGGTCCCCCGGACGCTGAGCCCCGCCTAACGCGCGCACCGAGTCGCCGAACGCCAGTAAATCCGCATCGCGGCGCGCCAGCCGGCGCGCCTCGCGCAGCACACTGTCGAACTGCGCGCTGTCCCCCCCGCGCACCCAGCTCAGTGACGCGTCGACAGCCACAATCGGTGCCGCGCGGCGGCGTGCACCCACTGTCACGTCAAAGAGCAGGGCCAGGGCTGCCGCTACAGCGACACCACGCAAGGCAGCCGGGAGCACGACGCTGTGCGATCCGGTGCGCACCTTCGCGTACGATGCTGCCACGGCGACTGCGCCGCCGAGGAGGGCAAGAAGCCACGTAAACATGCGTGAATGCTAACTACACGCGCCCACTGCCTATTCTCAGCAGCGTCGCCTTCTGCGATCGGCCGGAGCACAACGGAAACCACTGGTGGCCCACAGCCCGCGACCCTCGGCCTGAGCATGCGCCGCTGCGTCCGTAAAGTAGTCCGCATAGCGGACGTTGGGCCGCACACGCATTGGCACGGCGTAGCCCAGTAGCACCATCTCCCAGTTGACCAGGGTACTGTCACGCCAGACGTAAACGAGCAAGCGCCCGTAGCGGTCGCGCAGGCCGCGGTCACGCTCGAGTCGCAGCGCACCGCCGCGGAGCAGCGAGTCCAGCACGGCCCTGGCAGCGCGGCCGTCAGGCTGCTGTTGCAACTCGGGAGCGTCGATCCCTATGAGGCGGATGTCTCCCAAGCCCTGGCAGACGATTCCGTCACCGTCGACGACGCGCATCAACATGCAATCGGCTGTAAGGCGCGATAGGTCGGGCTCAGGGCGAGGAGGACGCGGCGGCGCAGCGGCTTGCTGCGCGCGCAGCGGACTTCCCAGGAGCGCGGCTGCCATGACGCACAGCAGCGCGCCTAACATACGGTGCCTAACGACTTGCCGGACCTTCGGCTGCCGGCGCGAGGTCAAGCACGATGCGCTCGGCCAGATCCTGCCGCAGGATAAGTTGGTGCCGCAGCTCCCTCGCTTCGGTGCGCGCCACCTCGCGGCGAAGTTCCGGAAGCAGATCGTGCAGCAGGTCGCGGAGCAGGCCGGCTTCGCTGTCTGTCAATGTGAGCTGCATAGAGTCCCCTCCGAATGATTCTAAGGGGGAACCACGCCGCTGCGCTATTTGCCGACAGCGATCAGCGTATCGCTCGCCGAGCCGCGCTCGAGCAGCGCGACGAGGAACGCACGGCCGCGCAGGAAGTCGGCCTTCTCGCGCGCGCCGAGGCTCTTACCGCCCACACGGTTGAGGGCGGAGCGGGGATCGCGCTGGCGTCCGGCGACGAGCACCTCGAAATGCAGGTGCGCAGCGGTGGCCAACCCTGTATGCCCGACGTAGCCGATAGTCTGACCGATGGCGACACGTGAGCCGCTGCGCACGCCTTTGGCAAAGGCGCGCATGTGACCGTAGCGCGAGACATAGCCGTTAGGGTGCCTAACGTCGATAGCGTTGCCGTATCCGCCGCGCCGACCCGCAGACGTTACGACTCCGTCCCCGATGGATCGGATCGGGGTCCCTTCCGAGGCCGCATAGTCGGTCCCGGCATGCCGTCGCCACACGCCGAGGATGGGGTGGCGCCGCATGCCGAAGCGGCTGGAGATGCGCCGGAACTGGAGCGGCGCTCGCAGGAATTCCGCCTCCATAGATCGCCCGTCCCGATCGAAATAGCCCGCTCTCCCCGAACCGGTCACATGGCGCATGGCTTCCGTTGTGCGCTCGCCGCTCGTGAACGAGAGCAGCAGGACGTCACCCACACGCGTGTTTCCCGACGGGCTGCGCTCGCGCTCGACCAGGACGCGGAAGGCATCGCCGGTGCGCAAATCGCGGCTCATGTCGTAACGGTACTCGAGGATATCGGCGATCCCCCATGCGAGTGACGCTCTGGCGCCTAACGAAAGATCCGGAGCGGCCTCGTCCATCGCTTCGTACAGGTTGCTGCTGACGCGTCCCTGATACACCAGCGTGTCACGCACCCAGGGGATCCGCTCCTCCACACCGGTCCAGCCGCTGTCGCCGCGCACGAGCCGCAGATTGCGCTCATCCGAGAGATGCAAGAGTACCTCAGCGGGGAGTGAATCTCCCTCGGCCTGGCGCACTGTGACCGCCATTCCGGCCGGAATACGGCGATCGTCGAGCGCGCTGGCGCCTCGCAGTATCGCTTCCGTCGCACCGGTCGGAACGCCGACGCGTCCGAGCAGCGCCACAATGGATTCGCCGCGGCCGAGCGTATCGACACGTGAGCGCCACGTGGGAACATGGCGCTCGAGGACAGCTGCGGCGTTCTGGTTAGGCAGCGGCGGACTGTAGGCCAGCACCGCCGCGGCCATCAGCGCCACCGTGCCGTACACGGCGACGCGCACGGCCCATGGCTTCAATCCATCTGCCTCCGAATAAAGGTCGGGATCTCCATGTCGTTCAGCTCCGCCTCCGCTGTCCCCGTCCTCACCGCCGGCACCGGCCCATTGGCAGGACGACGCAACATATCGACAGGTTGCGCCTGGCGCTGCGCCGGCGGTGGAATTGGGCGCGTAACCACGCGCTGGTTGATGGGGATCACACCCTTTGTGTTAAGGGGGGCGTGCTGTTCCTGGTGCGCCGCCAGGGAACCTTGTATCGCCCTGTCGAAACCTGTGGCAATAACGGTCACCCGGATCTCGCCTTGCATCGCCGGCTCGTGGACGGCACCGAAGATTATCTCGGCTTCGTCACCGACAGCCTCGTGGATCACTTCATTGATCTGATGCACTTCGCCCAGCGTGAGGTCACCGCCTCCCGTGATGTTGATGAGCACCCCCGTCGAGCCGGAGACTGAAAGGTTGTCGAGCAGCGGACTGGAGATGGCTTGCTGCGCCGCCTCCACTGCACGATTGTCACCCCGCCCTACGCCGGTCCCCATTAGCGCCGACCCGCCATTCTGCATCACCGTGCGCACATCCGCGAAGTCGACGTTTACCAAGCCGGTGACGCTGATGAGTGAGGAGATCCCTTGAGTCGCATGCAGCAGCACCTCGTCGGCCTTCTTGAGGGCGTCCTGGAACGGGATCCCCTTGCCGACGACAGCGAGGAGACGCTCGTTAGGTACGACAATCATCGTATCGACATGCCTGCGCATCTCACCGATACCGGCATCGGCCTGCCGCATGCGTTTACGGCCCTCGAAGAGGAAGGGACGTGTGACGATTCCGACCGTGAGCGCTCCCGCTTCCTTGGATAGTTGCGCGATTATCGGAGCGGCGCCGGTTCCCGTGCCGCCGCCCATGCCGCACGTGACGAAAACGAGATCGGCGCCCTGGAGAGTGCGCGCCACTTCGTCGCGGTTCTCCTCGATGGCCTGACGGCCGATCTCCGGTCGTGCTCCAGCACCAAGTCCGCGAGTGAGCTTCTTCCCGATCTGGATCTTGACGTTGGACTTCGAGCAGAGCAGCGCCTGTGCATCGCAGTTCACTGAGATGAACTCCACGCTCTGCAGTTGCTCCTCGATCATGCGATTGACGGCGTTACCGCCACCACCGCCGACGCCCACCACTTTCATGCGGGCGCTCTGCGCAGCGCTGTCCTCGAATTCGAAGATCATCGGGCGAGCTACTCCAGTTGTCAGCGTGAGGTGAATGAATCGTGTGGTGCTCGCGCGCGCGCAAAATAAGTGCATGAGAAAAAAAACGCGAGTAAAACACACGATCCTCGCGCGATGTGATTTTGTGCACACAGACGCGCCGCACAAACAAATGTGATTTGTTAGGTGCTGCTAAGGCAGATTAGCAGGTGCTCAACTGAAGCTGTGCGCTATGACTAAGAGCTTGCTCAGCGCTCACAGTCACGCAGCAAATCCTCGACGCCGCACAGCGCAGAGCTGTGAGCTTGCAGCTGTGAGCTTGCAGCTGTGAGCTTGCAGTTGTGAGCTTGCAGTTGTGAGCGTGCAGCTGTGAGCGTGCAGCTGTGAGCTTGCAGCTGTGAGCGTGCAGCTCCGTTCGAGAGCCGCTCAGAAGAAATCTTGCAGCCACGTCTTCATGCGCGACACAAGCTTGTCCATGCCGGGCGCTGTGAGCTGCAGCTTGCGTGCGCCGCTGCCACCTGCGATCGCGAGCCGGCTCGCTGCGTAGAGTCCCAGTCCTGCAACCGTCGCAAAGCGCGGCGCTTCGACTGAATCGCGCAATCCGCCGATGTTCACCTGCGGCACGCCGACGCGCACACCCGTGCCAAAAACATCCGCCGCGAGCTCTGCGACACCAGGCAGTTCGGCGACGCCGCCGGTAACAACCACACCGGCACTCAATCGATTGCTGAACCCAGCGTCATCGACGTTGCGCCTGACGAGGTCGAAGATCTCATCCGTGCGCTGATGGATGATATGCGCCAGCAGTTCTCGTGGAATCTGCCGCTCACCCTGCGCGACTGTGCTAGGTAGGCGGATGACATCGTCGGCCGCAACCATAGGCTCGTACGCGCATCCGTACTGCTCCTTGATCCGCTCGGCGTCTGTCTGAGTGACTCCTAATCCGTGAACAATGTCGTTCGTGACGTTGCTGCCGCCGAATGGAACGGTACCAAGGTGGCGGATCTTGGCCTCGTGAAAGATCGCGATATCAGTGGTGCCGGCACCCATCTCGATGAGGAGCACGCCAAGCTCCTTCTCATCTTCCGTGAGCACTGCGAGTGCACTCGCCAGCGGTTCCAGGACAAGCTCGCGCACGGCGTAGCCCGCGCGCTCCACCGCTTTGCGTAAATTCAGCGCGGGAGAGCTGCCGATCGTCACGAGGTACATCTCGGTCTCGAGTCGCGTGCCGATCATGCCTATGGGATCGCGGATCCCTTGCGAGCGATCGACCGTATACTCTTGAGGGATCGCGTGCAGCAGCTCGCGATCCTGCGGTATCGACTGTGCACGCGCCACGGAGTTCGCGCGGTCGACATCCGCGCGTGTGATCTCGGATCCGCCGACTGCCACGATCCCCTTGCTGCACATCGCCTGTACGTGCTCGCCCGCAATCCCTGAGAACACCTCCTGCACTGCTACGCCAGCTATCCGTTCCGCATCTGTTATGGCGCGCCGGATCGATTGCGTCGTTTCTTCGATATCGGATACGACTCCGCGCCGCAGTCCCGTTGTGCGCGCCTGTCCGACGCCAAGCACCTTGATGCCGGGATGCCTCGGAAGCTCTCCCGAAATCTCCGCGATGAGCGCGGTAGTCTTCGCGGAACCGATGTCGAGGCCGGTAACGATTCGATCGACGTTCATTGCACTCTTGCGATTATCTGATCACGAAAACGGAGGTCCAGCTCTGTCACTCGCACGCCACGGCGCGCGAGGTCCTCTTCGACCGCGCGCAATTCGGCGAAACGCTCCGCCGCTACACCAGGTCTCACACGCACCGGGAGAGATGAGAGAAACACGACAGCGTCGTCCCGTCCAGTCCTCTCGACAATGCTGATGCGCGCGAAGATCGCAGGATCGAGTGAACGGACGTCTGCAAGCAAACGTAGCAGCGTTGTATCGCTTCTGGACAAGATCGGGAGATCCACGGCCACTCGCGCCGGGTCGAGCGGCAGCATCGTGGCGTCTTCCGCGACGGCGCGCATCCCTCCGGCCGTTGGCACAAGCGCGATTGGAACTGCTTCGACGAGCGTGATGACGATAGTGCTGGGGGGCCGGCGACCGGCGCGTGCAGCACGTACCTGTGGATGTGTTGTCAGGCGCCGCTCGATCGCCGTGAGATCGTTCCAGATCGAGAAGGAGGTGTCGATCTGCATCCGGCGCACGACGTCGCGCGCATCCAGGTAGCGGAGGCCGCGGACGCTTACGTGGCGCACTCGAAAGAAATCCAGTGGCCGCAGCGCCGCCGGAAGCCACCAGACTGACGTAACGATGGCGAGCAGTGCGCCAGCTCCAGCAACGTATCTGCGTTGCGCGCGCAGGTAGGCCCAGGCGTCCGCAATCACGCGTGTGCCTGATCACGCAGGCGTTGCAGCAGCTCGGCCCCGGTCTTTGTAATGTCTCCTGCGCCGAGCGTCAGCACGACGTCGCCGGGCTGCACAGCCTGCTCGAGCGCGGCGGCAAGCTCGCTTCTGTCGCCGAGCCAGCGGATCGACCCGCCGGCACGTTCAGTCGCGCTTTTGATCAGCGCACTCGTTATGCCGGCGATCGGCTTCTCGCGCGCCGGATAGATCTCCGTCAGGAAGACTGCATCCGCGCCGGCGAGGGCAGCGCCGAACTCCGGCGCAAAGTCGCGCGTGCGCGTGTACAGATGCGGCTGAAAGGCGGCCACGATCCGCGAGCGCGGAAAGGTCGTGCGCGCTGCGTCGAGAGTAGCGCGGATCTCCGTTGGGTGATGCGCGTAGTCGTCGACGACCTCGACGCCTCGCGCGGTACCGAGCCGCTGGAAGCGTCGCTCCACGCCGGTGAATCGCTGGAGGCCGTCCAGCATGGCCGTGAGGGTCGTGCCTAACGCCAAGCCGCCGGCGACGGCCGCCAGCGCGTTGCGTACGTTGTGCATCCCCGCGACTCGTAGTTGCACGTCTCCCAAACACTCTCCGTCGAAGCGCACCGCGAAGATGGAGCCATCTTGCGACAACTGCACCGACTCGGCGATGAGCCGCGCATCCGGGTGCGCGACTCCGTAGCGCACGACTTCGGCGCCCGTGGCTACGTTCAGGCTGTTGGCTCCCGCATCGTCGGCGCAGACGACGATCGTGCGTGCCGCGCCGACGAATTGCTCGAACGCGGCGGCGATGTCGGCGAGATCTCTGTAGATATCCAGATGGTCGGCTTCGACATTCGTGACGACAGCGACCGTCGGCGCGAGGGACAGGAACGAGCGGTCGTACTCGTCTGCCTCGACGACATACAGGTCGTCCGAGCCTGAGCGCAGGTTGCCGGACCACGCGCTCACACGCCCTCCGACGAGCGCGGTCGGCCGCAGTCCGGCTGCTGCCAGGGCGTCCGCTGTGAGGACGGTCGTTGTTGTTTTGCCATGGGTCCCTGCGATCGCTACCAACTCGTGGCCGGCCGTGATCTCGCCAAGTGCGTCCGCGCGCCTAACTACTGGGATGCCGGCGCGCTCGCAGGCGACCAGCTCCGGATGATCCCGCGGGACGGCTGACGTCACCACGACGGCGCGCGCCCCGTCGACGTGCGCCGGATCGTGCCCGATCGTCACGCGCACTCCGAGCCGTTCGAGGTCGCTCACAACTGCCTCGTCGCTGGAGTCACAGCCTGTAACAACCGAGCCGCGCTGCACGAGAAGCTCTGCGAGCGCGCTCATCCCGGCACCGGCTATACCCATGAAATGCACGGGCCTGGGATCGCTATCTCCCGCTTGAATAAGCGTCATCGCGCGCGCCATTCGACCGTCTTGGTAGACAAGATTGAGGTATGCTCTGCTACGTGATGCCGAGCACTCTAAGTAGTCGTCGCGCAATAGTATGTGCAGCGTCAGGTCGCGCCCTTTCTAAGGCCCGGCGTGTCATCTCTGTCCGTTCCCCCGCATCACGAACCAGCCTGGAAATCGCGTCCTCGAGGACTGGCGGCGTCGCGCTATGCTGCTCGAGTAGTCTGGCAACACCCGCGCGTTCCAGAGCGCGTGCATTTGCTGTTTGATGGTCGGCGGCGGCCGTCGGCAGCGGGACGAGGATCGCAGGGATCCCCCAGGCACAAAGCTCCGCCGTCGTCATCGCGCCGGAGCGGGTCAGCGCAAGATCCGCGGCAGCATAGGCATCTCCTATCGGGGCGAGATAGGGTCGCACGACCACGTTCTCCGACGTTAGGTATCGGTAACGCTGGAAGTGATCCTGCCCGGTCGCCCAAATGACGTGTAGGTCCTTGCTTCGCCGCGCTCCAAGCCATGCGGCTGCCAGCTCATTGAGCGCGGCAGAGCCCTGACTCCCGCCGAAGATAAGGAGCACGAGTCCACCGGTTGTCGGGAGGCCCCACAGTTGCCGTGCCGTTTCCTTGGTGGGCCGCGTGTCCTGTGGCGGCGGGGCTTCAATGGGGTTGCCGGTAGCGACGCACCTAACGCGGACACGTGGCGGAAACGAGCGGGCAGCCTCAGGAAAGCCCAGGTGTATCTCACGTGCGAAGCGGCTCCCAAGCCGGATTGTCTTCCCGGCAAACGAGTTCTGCTCCTGCAGCACGAGAGGGATGCGCGCGGCGGCTGCGTACGCGATGGCGGCGCCGGCAGCGTAGCCGCCTGTAGCAACGACCAGCCGCGGTTGCTGCTCGCGTGCGAGTGTCCTGATGCGCGCGACGCCGGCCGCGAGTGAGTACGCAGTCAGTACGTTGTTCCAGGGTCGGGCGCGGTCCAGCGGTCGCAAGTCGATCAGCTCGAAGGGGAAGCCTGACGTGGGGAGTATTTCACGCTCGATCCCGCGGCGCGAACCGATGAAGAGGGGCTGCACCTCAGGCATTGCGCGCTGCAGCGCGCGTGCGATTGCCAACGCCGGGTACAGGTGTCCTCCGGTTCCGCCACCGGCCAGAAAAATACGCACTACGCGCCGGCGGTTAGCGGATCGGTTGCCGCCTCGCCATACACGCGTTCGCGCGCGCTGCCGATGTTCACAAGGATGCCGGTCATCAGGAAGGACATGAGCAAGTTCGAGCGGCCGTAGGATACGAACGGCAG
>JBQTJS010000335.1:0-3393 GCA_052386875.1 Gemmatimonadaceae bacterium | reverse complement strand
GGTCGCGTATGGGTTCCTTCTCGCTCCTCGTTATGGAACCGTTTGGTGCCAAGCGCGGGGAGATGCTGAACGGTTACCGCCTTGGCCGGTGGCCCGCCGAGCGTTGGATGATGGCGCGCAACTACTTCAATCCCGACGGCTTCGTGGAGGTGACACCGATGAACGCAGAGCTGCGGCTCTCTGAGCACTTCACGTTAGGCGATTTTCTCACTCACGATCAGGCGGCCGTGTGGCCGAAGTACGTGGTGCTCGAGGAGAAGTTGATCGACAAACTGGAGCTGGTTATGCAGTCGCTAAGGCGGCGGGGAGTACGCGGCGGGGCGCGAGGTGCGGCGGTACTCTCCGGCTTTCGTGCGCCGTATTACAACAATCGTGGTGTCGCTGAAGGGATGGCGCGCGCGAGCAGGCACCAGTACGGTGACGCGGCGGACATCATCATCGATAGCGACGGGGACGGGAGGATGGACGATCTCAACGGCGACGGCCGACTCGACCTCGGCGACACGGAACTGGTGAACCAGGCGGTATCCGAGGTGGAAGCACGCTACCCTGCGTTAATCGGCGGGCTCGGGCGTTATCATGCGATGGGTCCACGCGGCCCGTTCGCGCACGTCGATGTACGAGGGACGAGCGCACGCTGGGAGAGCAGCCCACAGGCCAGGCGCCGGGAGCAGGAGAAGGATGTCAAAGGGGGGACTTGAGGCGAGGGGCAGGATAAGGAGGTCAAAGGAGGACTTGCGGCGAGGGCCGATAAAGGACGTCAAACGAGGGACTTGAGGCGAGGGGCAGGATAAGGGCGTCAAAGGAGGGCCTTGAGACGTTCCCTGTCGATGTTGCCGCCGCAAACAACGGCTGCAACGTGGAGACCGGGGTCAGGGGCCAGCGCGCCCGAGAGCAGCGGCGCCACAGCCGCGGCACCGGCGGGCTCGGCGGCGACCTTGCAGCGTTCGAGGAGCACGCCTAACGCGGAAATGATATCGCTGTCGGGGACGACGAGCATGGCATCCACAAGCGCCTTCACGTGCGCAAGCGTTAGGCGGCCGGCGAAGGGTGCCGCCAGCCCGTCGGCTACTGTGTCGAGGCGCTCCAAACTGACGGGCTCCCCGCGTTCCAAACTGCGCGTCATGGCGTTGGCGCCCTCGGGCTCGACGCCGATCACGCGCGCGCCCGGCCGCAACGCTTTCACGGCCGCGGCGACGCCTGCAAGGAGACCGCCGCCGCCGCAAGCGACGAGAACGAGGTCGACGTCGGGGAGGTCCTCCACGAGCTCCAGGCCAACCGTGCCCTGACCGGCAATGATCAACGGATCATCAAAGGGATGAACAAGCGTTAGGCGACGTTCATGCTGGAGCTGGCGGCACGCAATCAAGAGATCCTGATCCGTGAGCACCACTTCGCCGCCGTATGCCCGCGTCGCCTCAATCTTGCTCCGCTCGGCGGCCTGCGGCATGACGATCGTTGCATGGATACCGAGGGATTTGGCGCCCCATGCGAGCGCCTGCGCGTGGTTACCGGCGGATAATGAGATGACGCCCCTGCGACGCTCATCGGCGCCGAGTGCCGACAGCGCATTCAAGACGCCGCGCGGCTTGAACGATCCTGTCCTCTGAAAGAGCTCGAGCTTGAGTGAGACACGGGCACCGCAGCGCTCGCTCAAGTACGTAGAGGGTACCGTCGGCGTGCGATGGAGCCGGTTGTCGATAACATCGCGCGCTCGCTCTATGTCACGCAGCGTAACCAACGCCCGGGGCATAGTTGCACACATAGTTGCGCGACGGCCACGGCGCAACGCTTGCCGCGTTGGACGCGCGACGGGAGATCTGCGGCGGTCAGATTCAACTGTGGAGGCGAATAGGAGATAATCGGCTGTAGTAGGTGCGCATGGCAACGGAGGTCTGGGCTTTGGAGGAGGGAGCAAGGGGGGATGCGCGTTCACTTGTACCGGAGGGGTCGCAATGCGAGTTTTCTCTCCTACGCGGCGCGGTAGCCAAGTGGTAAGGCAGCGGTCTGCAAAACCGCTATTCGCGGGTTCGATTCCCGCCCGCGCCTCTGGAGCACATGGCGGCGCGACCCGGATCAGGTGACTTCACCCATCAGCGATAGACCGGGAGCGGTTTGGGCGCAGACTGTCGACGTCGAGACGCCCGAACTGGTCGTACTGACGTACACGATAGCCGGGATCGGCTCGCGCGTGGTCGCCGCGCTGATCGACTATCTGATCTGCGGTCTCGGGTTTGTGGCGGTGCTCGTGGGGCTTGCCTCGTTAGGCAGCCGCGGGTTGCTGGGCGGGCCCGGCCCCGGCGCGGCGTGGGGAGCCGCGCTGCTGTATCTCCTTCTGTTCGGCATCTTATGGGGCTACTACGTCCTGTTCGAAGGCCTGGCTGACGGACAGACACCGGGGAAGCGCTTGATGCGGTTGCGAGTTGTCCGCGATGGCGGCTACTCAGTGACCTTCGGCGCGTCAGCGGCGCGCAATCTGGTGCGCATTCTGGACATGCAGCCTGTACTCACCTACGGCATCGCGATTGCCAGCGTTTTGTTCACGCGCCGCGGCAAACGACTTGGCGATCTTGCGGCGGGGACGATCGTCGTGCGCGAAGCCCTGGCGACGCGGGCGACGCCGGCCGCGCTGCCAGCCAGCGTTAGGCAAGAGAGGGGTGGGGGTGGGAGCGAAGCCCCAATACACGCACGCCTGACGAACGAGGAGTTCGCGGTGCTCGAGCGCTTCGCGGAACGCCGCGCGGCGCTCTCCACCGAGCGACGCAATGCGCTGGCCGAGCAGTTGGCCGCGCGACTGGCGCCGGCGATGGAAAGTGTGCCGGGCGCCACGCCGCTGATCCGCGTGCTGGCGCTTCTCGAGGCCGAACGGCATGCGCGCTCACACGGTGCTGTGGCAATCCGGGAACGGGGGGCGGCACGCGAGCGGCATGCGATCATCGCGAGCAGCTCACAGGCATGGAATGCATTCGCCGCTCGCGTGGGTGCCGCGCAGCGCGGCGGTCTGAAGCGGCTGTCCGAGGGAGAAGTGCGCGACTTCGTGGAATCCTACCGCGATGCGGCGAACGATCTGGCGCGGCTGCGCACTGCAACGGGGGCGCGCGGCCACCAGGATGCCGATCTCTTTTTCCTTGCACGACTCGTCGCGAGTGCGCACAACCTGCTGTACCGGGGGGCCTCTCTCACATGGGACGGGGCGTTGAAGGCGCTGGCCGTTTCCGGACCTCGCGAAGTGCGCCGCTCGTGGCGGCCCATCCTGCTGGCGGCGCTCACGTTCTTCGGACCGGCAGCAATCGCTCACGTCGCAGTCGTTAGGCAGCCGGATGTCGCCGAGACCTTTCTCCCGCCGGGGATGCTGGATCGGGCCGAGGAAGGCGTGGAGCGCGCGCGCCGCGG
>JBQTJS010000334.1:0-2937 GCA_052386875.1 Gemmatimonadaceae bacterium | reverse complement strand
CTGCAGAAGTACCAGGTCGTGCTGATGGTTGCCGACGCCGAGCGCTTCGACGAGCGGCGGACCCCGTTCCAGGACGCTGACAGCCTCATGAAGCTGCGCGACGTGCTGGTGCATTTCCGGCCCGAGCGTCCCGATAGCAGGCGCCGGCAACACACAATCGAGCAGCGACTGCGCACGAGATTTGAAGCGAGTGCTTTGGCGGCGTCGGACAGTCCCTGGTTTCCCGACCTCTGTTTGGGAGCGGGGTGCGCGGAGTGGGCAGTGCAGGCCGCAGACGAGTTCAGCGAGCAGTTCTGTAAGCGGCTCTCGCTCCCCTCGCGCGGGCTCGCGTGGTGCGAGATGACGGACGCGGAGCCCGTGGACGATCATCGGACAGGGCGTCCGGCGCCCAATGCGCGACCGGTGCAGGAACCTAACGCGGGCGCGGCCCGCCGGAGGTAGCTCGTGACCATCATCAAGCGCACGATCGATGTCTTCACCGCCGGCTCCGAGCGGCCCATCGGCCGACTCGTGGCCTACTATGTTGTTCTGGCTGTAATTGTGGTCCCCTTGTTGTACGCGTTCCCCTTGCTGCAGTCGCTGCTTTTCGGCGAGGGGCAGGCGCCGGGGGCGCTGGCCCCGCTGCTGCTGCCGGACGGGCTGGCGCAGGGCGCGGGCGGCGCTGCAGACATGCCGGTGCCTAACGTGGAGCAGCGGGCGCTGCTGACGATACTGGCGCTGCTCGGGACTATCGTGCTCATGCTGCCGGTTACGTGGGTCTACATGTCGGCGCGCCAAGTCCGAGGACACAGCCAGTCGGTCGTGCAGACGCTCATCATTCTCCCGATCGTGGTCGCCGGCGTCGTATTCGTGGTGCGCGACAGCCTGGCACTGGCCTTCAGCCTGGCCGGCGTTGTCGCGGCTGTGCGCTTCCGTACGACGCTGCGCGACACGCGCGACGTTGTGTTCATCTTCCTGGCAATCGGCGTCGGGTTCGCCGCCGGCGTGAACATGCTGGGCGTGGGTGCGTTGGTATCGTTCGTGTTCAATGTCGTTCTTCTGCTCACATGGCGCTACGACTTCGGGCGCAACGCGCTGCAGCCGTCGGCGACCGTGCAGTGGAGCGATCCGCTCAACTCATTGGCGGCGGCCGACGGTAACGGCGGCGTGCCGGATCGCGAGCTTGTGCTCGCGCTCACGCCGTCCAAGGCTGACGCACTGGCGGACCGCTTCGATCGCGTGCGCAGCGTACTGGGGACCCGCAAGAAGAAACCACGCTTCAATGCCGTGCTTTCCCTAACGAGTGATCGCGTCGGTGAAGCGCAGGTGGTCGTACAGAAGGTACTGGATGACCTCACCAAGCGCTGGAAGCTGGACGAGGTCGTCACCCACGTGGGGAAGCCTTCGGAGATCTACTACCTCGTGAGACTGGGAAAGAACGTCACGCGCGACGAGCTGATCACGGCGATCCGCGCCCGTGCCGGCGACCGTGTGGCGGCAACAGACGTCGAGGTCGGCGACGCGCTGGCGCGGGAGCAGAAGCCGGCGCCATGAAACGGATGCTGGCGTTAGGCGCATCGTTCGCTGCGCTGGCGGGCTGTCGCCCGACCGAGGGTTCCCTGTCGCGCAGCGACAGCGCGGTCGTGGCCGGTCGCATCGCGCGGCTGGAACGCTCACTGGCCGATCCGTCCGCGGCACCGGCCGGGCTGCCGCTGGCCCGCTGGGTTCTGCCTAACACATTGCGAGAGATCTCCGGCCTCGCGGCCGCCCCCGACGGACGGCTGTTCGCCCACGGCGACGAGCAGGGCCACGTGAGCGTGATCGACCCGCGCGGCGGCATCATCCTCAAGCAATTCCGCCTTGGCAGCGGCGTCCGCGCCGACTTCGAGGGGATCACACTGGCCGACAGTACGATCTACATGGTTGCCAGCAACGGCACGCTATACGAGTTCCAAGAGGGCGCCAACCATGGTAGAGTGAGTTTCAGAGTTCACGACACACAACTCGGGCGCGAGTGTGAGTTCGAAGGTGTTGCATTCGAGCGCGACAGCATGTGGCTCGTGCTCCCCTGCAAGCGCGTCGGTAAGAAGGAATTGAAAGATCAATTGGTGATCTATCGTTGGAAGCTCGATCCGGCTGCTTCGCCGCGTTTTTCCGTGCTGACGATTCCGCTGGCCCAGGTCGTCGGAACGCATGGATGGAAGGGCCTGCACCCGTCGGACATCACGATCGATCCGACGACCGGGGCCTACGTCATCGTCGCGGCGCAGGAGAGAGCGCTCATTCAGATCGCGCCTAACGGCGCGGTGATAAGTGCCGTGGCGCTGCCCAGCGGTCACACGATGGCCGAGGGGATCGCAATTACGCGGGACGGCCTTTTGTACATAAGCGACGAGGCAAGTAATCGCGCCGCGTCAATCACGCTGTACCGTTGGCCTTTTGCGCCAACAACGCCGGGAACCTCATGAGCAGCACATGCAGGATACAGCGCCGGGTCGCTCTTGCGGCCCTGGCAGCACTCGCGTCCAGCGAGCTGGGAACGCAGAACGCCAATCACAACGCCGCGAGCAAGGACAGCGTCACCGTTCAGGCCAGCAACAGGTACGGCGCAAGCGACTTCCACCGCTACATGTTAGGCGATAACTACCGGGATATTTGGGGGACGCCCATCCGGGTCCCGCTGCTCGACCTGAAGCGCTACGCGGGCGGCCTCACACCGACGGAAACCGGCGGCGGCAGGCAAACGCGCTCGTTGCGCTTGGCAGCAGCCAACGGGATTGTGTACACATTCCGGCCCGTGTACAAGGCGCGTCTCGAAGCGCTGAGCGAGTTCGAGAACACGATCGTCATCGACATCTTCCGCGACGGGTTGAGTGCGTTGCATCCCGTGGCGCCCGTCGTCGCCGCTCCGTTCCTGCAGGCCGCCGGCGTGCTGCATCCGCATCCGGTGCTCGTCGT
>JBQTJS010000333.1:0-2997 GCA_052386875.1 Gemmatimonadaceae bacterium | reverse complement strand
AAAGGTCCCCGCGGCGCCGATGTTGACGGCATCCAGGTGCTTCAGCTGTTCGGCGAGCCTGGTAGGTCGGAATGACCTGTGACCGCCCACGTTTACGCCCCTCAGAAGAACGACGAGTGCCATGTGCCTCCTCCTGCCGGTGCCCTCAGATCACTCACTGGGCCGGCCGCAAACTGATGCGCCGGCGCCGGTGTTTGCCTAACGTCTTGCCTTCAACTGTCTGGCGCTCCATATAAGGCCGCGTTGGCGCAGCACAGCGCGACTTGCGGCCGGAGCGTGCGGCGTCCGCAGCAAGTCACCTCCCGCTGGAGTCTGCGGCGTCCGCAGCAAGCCACCGTTAGGCAACTTCCGGTTCGTCAGCATCGGCTGCGACGGTCAGGGCGACGTGGGTCTCCACCTCTGCAATCTGCAGCAGGGCGAGGGACGGCACTACGACGTCGGCCTGTTTCAGACTGTCAGGCGGAAACGTCGTCGCGACCGCGAGCACCGTCGCGCCTGCAGCGCGACCTGCCGCAATTCCGGCGGGAGTATCCTCGATCACGACGCAGTCAGCCGGGTCGATGCCCAGCCGCCGAGCGGCCAGCAGGTATCCATCGGGGGCTGGCTTGCCTGCCTGGACGTCATCGGCGCCAACGAGAACGGCGGGCACAGCGAGGTCAACGTGACGGAGGCGCAGCAGCGCTAGTTGACGGCTTCCGGAGGTCACGATGGCCCGCCGGGTGTCGCTGAGCGCATCGAGGGCGTGAGCCGCACCCGGCAAGGCGCGCAGTCCGTCTGTGTCCGCCAGTTCCGCAGCGGTAAGCCACGCAACCTCGGCCTCTGCCGGCAGCAAAGGCGCAACCTCACGGACCGTTTCAATGCTCCGGCGTCCGTGCGCTCGGCGCACTAGATCCGGCAGGTGGAGCCCGTGGCGCTCCATCCAGCGCTTCCAGGTCCGATCTACGACATGCTGTGAGTCAACGAGGACACCGTCGAGGTCAAAGAGCACGCCACGGCAGTGGAGACGAACGGAGTGCATTGGGTTACTCTAGAGACTTCAGTATCCATGAGCCTAACGGTCACGCATCAGGCTTCATGAGGTAGTGTTAGGCGGCCGCGTCATCCAATCCAAGCGGCCTAACGGTCGGCGCTTAAGCTGCGGCGCGCCAGGGGGAGCACGGAAGTGACTTGGCTAAGAGTGCCGGCCGCGCTGGCTAACGATTCCGACTTCACCTGCAAGGCACCTGCGTCGGCTCGCAGGGAATGCATGGAACGCACGGCACTTTGACAAGGTGCAAGTCGGCGTTAGGCGCCAAGGATCTCATTCAATCCTTCCAGCACCTGGGCCAGCTCTTCAGGCGACGCGCGCCCCAGTCGCTTGCCGATGCGCTGCGTGGCCAACGTCCGGATCTGGCTGATCTTCACCCACGACCGCTTCGGCAACCGAGGCGACACCAGCTCGAGGGTCAACGGGAAGCCCGCGCGTTGCGCCTGGCTGGTCAGGGCTACGGCGATGACCATGCCCGACCGCTCGTTGAACACGTCGTGGCTCAGGACCAACACGGGGCGTTGCACGGTCTGCTCCAGCCCTCGGGTTGGTTCGAGATCCGCCCAGCGGATCTCACCCCTTAGTATGGCGGCCATTCGGCGCCATCGGAGCCGAGTCCTGCTTCCGCCATTGCGCGCTCCGCCTCGGGATCGAGTTTGGCGCACTCTTCGGCCAATCGCGAGCGCGCCAGCCGCTCCAACTGCGCCGCCACCGCAGCCTCAATGGCCTGGCTGCGGTTCGGGTACCGAGCATCACGAACCAGGCGATCAACTCGTCGCAGGGTTTCGGTGTCGAGGGTGACCGCGACCTTTGCTTTTGCCATAGGAGCTTCCGGTATGAGGATAAGTCATACCGCCCCCAGCGTGCAACAGTGCCGTTCCGGTTCCATAAATGCCGCGCCCGCGGAGCGAGCGAGGCGGCAAACCACCAGAATCTGCGCCGTCTGCTCCAACGCCGTGGTAGACAACGGCTTCTGAATTGGCAGAACTGACATAGCTACGTGTACCAGAGCCCCGGAGACAAACCACTCGTTGGGAAGCCCTTGCGGGAGGCAACTTTGCCGCGTAAAGTACTTGACAGCTACGAACACGAGGTCGGCTGATGGCTGATGGGATCGCTGACGCAGATAGGCGCCACATGACAGGCCAGCGGACCGGCGCCGTTCGACGCATCCTGGTCGTTGCCGCGTTACTCGGCGTGCTGGCCGACGTCGCACTGCGTAGTGCCCCCGATGGACTGGGATGGACGCTCTGGGTGGTCGCGTTGGCCCTCGCCGCGGTGAACGTTGCTCGGCGCCGAGGGCTCAGCGTGACTCGCGAACAGATGGTGTGGCTTGGGGCGGCCGCCGCGTGCGCTGCCGCGTTCGCGTGGCGCGACGCGGATGAACTTGGCGCCGCCAATGTCCTCGGCACACTCGTGGCGCTCGCGATGTTCGCCATGTCCGCTGCCGGGCTTCCAGCGGCGTCTGTTTTAACCGCGCGCCTGCGGGACATAATCGCGGCGGGTGTTTACGCGCTGCGTGACATCATTGCCGGCGCGCCGATGCTTGTCGCGCGCGACACCGAGCTTCAGGCGCTCCCCGCGCTGCGCGGCGGCGCAAAATGGACCGCGCTGCGAGCTGTGCTGCTCACCGCGCCTGTAATCCTCGTGTTCACGGTACTCCTCTCACGCGCCGATCCGGCGTTCGCCGCGGTGTTCAAGCTGCCGCAGATCGACGCCGAACGCCTCCTTTCTCACGTGTTGCTTGCCGGCGTCTTCGCGTGGCTCTCGGCTGGCTGGCTTCGCGGCGCCCTGCTCGGCCTGGCGCGGCGCGCGGCCTTGCCGGAGCAGATCCCGCTGCGTCTCGGCATGGTAGAGGTCACCACATCGTTAGGCGCAGTGATCGCACTCTTTGCGGTTTTCGTTGGGCTGCAGCTGCGATGGCTTTTTGGCGGCGCTGACGTCGTGCTCGCGACCACGGGACTGACGGT
>JBQTJS010000332.1:0-2583 GCA_052386875.1 Gemmatimonadaceae bacterium | reverse complement strand
ATCCGCAACACAACATCGGCGCCGCGCCGACGGATCTTTCGCTGCATCCGGCATCGCCCGGTTATCGCCTTATCCTGAACAACGTGTTGTTCCCGGCCGCGAAAAAGAAACCGCTGAAGACCTAGGCCGGCATTTGCCTAACGCGACGACGAGCACCTCCGGTATCGGCGCGGGGCGTATCGCGCCGGCCGCTGCCGCGGCGGTTCGCGCAGCCATCCGCCTCGCGGGCGGGCGCGAGGTCTGCTTCGTCTGCCGCCTGAACACTGACGGCGTTGTGCAATCGGCGCGTGTGGTCGCCCGGGGAGACATACAGAGCGTGCTGGCGCTCCCCACATTCGCGAGCCGCGGCGAACTGCTGTTGCACAATCACCCTTCCGGCGACCTGGAGCCGTCGGGTGCGGACATGGACATCGCCGCGCGCATGCACGACGCCGGGGTGGGATTCGCAATCACCGACAACGATGCGCGTACGTTGTACGTGGTAGTCGAAGTCCCGCGCGCCCGGGAGTACGCGCTGCTGGACCCGGCATCCATCGACAGCGATCTGGGGCCGGGCGGGCCCCTAGCGCGCCGCCTGCTGCGTTATGAGGACCGGGAGAGTCAGCGTGCCTACGCCCAGCGGATCGCGCGGCTGTACAACAGCGGCGGCATCGGCCTGTTCGAAGCGGGGACAGGAGTCGGTAAGTCGTTAGGCTATCTCGTGCCGGCTCTGCGCTGGGCGGCGCGGAACGGCGAGCGGACAGTGGTCTCGACGAACACGATCAATTTGCAGGAGCAACTGGTCGGCAAGGACCTCCCGGAAATCGCGACTGCATTCGACGACCAGCCGGTGCGCTTCGCTCTCCTGAAAGGGTGGCGCAACTACGTTTGCCTGCAGCGGCTCGAACAGGCAGTGGGGGCCGGGTCGCTGCTCTTCGATCCTGAAATCGCCGCGGAGGTACAAACGATCGCCGAATGGGCGCGACAGACGCCTAACGGCTCCCTGAGCGACCTGGCCGTCACGCCGAGCGACGAAGTGTGGGATGAGGTAGCCGCGGAATCGGACCTTTGCGGCCGCCTGCAATGTCCCCACTTCTCCAAGTGCTTCCTGTTCGCTGCGCGGCGTGAGGCAGCACAGGCGGACGTGATCGTTGTCAATCACCACCTGTTGATGGCCGACCTGGCGGTCCGCCGGGCCTCGCACAACTGGGACGACGCCGCCGTGCTGCCGCCGTACACAAGACTCATCGTGGATGAGGGTCACCACCTTGAAGATGCCGCCGCCGCTCACCTCGGCGCCGCCATAAGTGAGCGCGCGATGCAGCGCATCTTTGGGCGACTCGAGCGGCGCGGCAAAGGCTTGCTCCCGGCACTGCGGCAACGCTTGTCCGGGCGGCGCGACCTATTGAGCACGGCGAGCCTGGATCTTGTCGAGGAGCGGTTGACGCCGGCCCTGCGGGCCGCGCGCTACTATGCCGAGCAACTCTTTCAGCTCTTGGACCAGGTACTAGCAGGCGCCGAAGTGCTCACGTTACGACTCACTGACGCCTTCGCCGAGCATCCCGTGTGGAACGCCGGGCTGGAAACTTCGCTCAGCGATCTAGGTCGCGAGATCGAGCTGTTAGGCGAAGGGCTGCATCTGGTGCGCGAACGGATCGATGCCGACGAAGAGATGGCTCTGGAGCACGCGCCGCTCCTCAACGAGTTGGCTGGTGTGGCGCGCCGGCTCGATTCAGCTCGCGCAGCGCTGCTCGGCGCCTTGCGTCCGGCCGCGCACTCGCAACCTGCCGTGCGCTGGATCGAAGCGCGCGGCAAAGACCGTAACGTGGTGGCCAACAGCGTGCCGCTGGACCTGGCGCCGATCCTGCGCGACGATCTGTTCCGCCGTGTCGACACAGCCGTCGTCACCAGCGCAACGCTCACATCGGATCGGCGCTTCGCCTTCCTCAGCGGGCGTCTCGGGCTCACGGAATCGGACGTAGAACCGGACGTGGGCATTTTCCCCTCGCCGTTTCGCTACGATTTGCAAGCCTTGCTGGCGATTCCGACCGATGGGCCCGTGCCTAACGTGGACCCTGTCGCCCACTTCGAATTCGTAGTGCGCTGCGCCGCCGACGTTGCAACTGCCTCCGGCGGCGGAGTTTTCGTGCTTTTCACGAGCCGGCGCGATGTGCGAGCTGCAGCGCAGGCTTTGCGCGCCGCGGGCCTGGATGCCCGCTGGCCGCTGCTGGTCCACGGTGAAGATGCGCGCGACACCCTCCTCAGGCGATTCCGCGGCGACGGGAACGCTGTGTTGTTAGGCACCTCGAGCTTCTGGGAGGGAGTGGATGTGCCGGGCGACGCACTGCGCGCCCTGGTGCTCGCTCGGCTGCCGTTCCGCGTTCCTACGGAGCCATTGGTGGCCGCGCACGCCGAGGCGATCGCAGCGCGCGGCGGCGACGCCTTCCGCGACTATATGCTCCCGCACGCGGCGTTACGGCTCAAACAAGGCTTCGGACGCTTGATTCGCAGCACTAGCGACCGCGGCGTGGTCGTGCTGTGCGACTCGCGCGCTGTGAGCCGGAGCTACGGCGAGCATTTTCTCGACGCTCTCCCGCCCGCTCG
>JBQTJS010000331.1:0-6120 GCA_052386875.1 Gemmatimonadaceae bacterium | reverse complement strand
AGACAGCGCGCCACATTCAGGACTACATGGCCATCGTGTTGGACGATCGCGTAATGGGTCGTCCGCCGGTAATCCAAAGCGCCATCGGGACGCGCGGGCAGATCACGATGGGGCAGGGGCGCGATCTCCGCGAAGCGCAGGACCTCGCTCTTGTGTTGCGAGCAGGCTCCCTGCCGGTACCGCTCAAGATCGCTGAGATCAGGAACATAGGCGCGAGCCTCGGCCAGGATTCAGTGGAGAAGGGAGTCCGCGCCATGGTCATCGGGACCGCCCTCGTTGTGCTCGTTATGCTCGTGTACTATCGAGGCTCCGGAGCGCTGGCCGTGGGCGGACTCGTCCTGTTCATCCTCTTCACCTTGGCTATCCTCGCCGGTTTTGGGGCTGTGATCACGCTCCCCGGCTTGGCTGGGCTGGTCCTTTCGGTAGGAATCGCCGTCGACGCGAACGTTTTGATTTTCGAGCGCATACGCGAGGAGTTGGCGCGCGGCAAGACGGTGCGCACATCGATCGATGAAGGCTTTAAGCACGCGATGAGCGCAATCATCGATACGAGCGTCTCGACAATCCTGACTGCGGCTGTGCTCTATCAGTACGGCACGGGTCCCATCCGCGGCTTCGCCGTCACGCTCATCACCGGTATCGCGGCATCGCTATTCTGCGCGATCTTCGTTGTGCGCACGTTCTATATGATCTGGCTCAATCGCGCGCGCGACCTCCAGACGTTGAGTATCTAATGTTCCGCATCCTTCACGACACGAGCTACGACTTCATCAAGTGGTGGCGGCACGCCGCCATCTTGACTGCTGCATTCATTGGACTGGGCCTCGCTTCGTTTGCCTTCACCGGCGGTGTCAATTCCAGCATCGAGTTCACCGGCGGCACTCTCATGCAGCTCGAGTTCACGACGCCTAAAGACGACGCCGATCTGCGAGCGACTCTTGAAAGTGGTGGGATCGAAGGGGCCGAGATCCAGCGCTTCGGGTCGAATCGCGAGTTTACGGTGCGCGCGCAAGAGCATCGGCAGATCGCTTCGCAAGCGGCTGCTGCAGAGGGAGTCGCCAATCGGATCCGCGCGGTGCTCGACCAGAAATACGGCGCCGATGCGTATCGTGTAGTGCGCACGGAAGCTGTTGGACCTAAGGTCGGTAGCGAGCTGCGACGTGGCGCCGCAATAGCGATGGTGCTGGCATCCTTCGTGACGCTTATCTATCTCGCGATCCGCTTCGAGTGGCGCTTCGCCGTGGCGGCGGTGCTGTCGACGCTGCACGACGTGCTCGTGACGGTGAGTTTCATCAAGCTGTTCGATTTCGAGGTGTCACTGACGATCGTCGCGGCCATCCTGACCTTGTTAGGCTACTCGGCCAATGACACGATCATCATCTTCGATCGCGTGCGCGAGAATCTGAAGAAAGCGCGCAAGGAGCCTCTCTACGACACGCTCAACCGCTCCATCAACGAGACGCTGCCGCGGTCAGTCATGACGCATACAACGACACTCGCAGCGACACTCGTGTTGCTCGTATTCGCCGGTGAAGTGATCCGGCCATTCGCGTGGGTAATGTCCTTCGGCGTCTTCGTCGCCACGTTCAGCTCCATCTACATCGCGTCGCCGATATTGCTCTGGATCGAGCGCAAGTTCCCGCGCGAGACAGCGGACAAGGCGCAGGTGTCAGCTGCTGCTGCGCGGGCCGAGTCCACGGCGGAGCGGCGCGAGCGCCCTAAGCCCGCGCTGCGCTGAACGGCCCGAAGCGCTTTGAACCTAACGAGCCGCCGCCCCTGAACGGCGGTTGGCATGCATGGTCTCGCTCATCGATTCGCACGCACATCTGGCCGATCCGGCGTTCGATGATGATCGCGAGTCCGTGATCAGCCGGGCGCGCGCGAGCGGGCTGAGCGGCATCGTCGTGATCGGCGAGTCGCTGGCCGCCGCGGAGCGCGCTCAGGCACTGGCAAGCCGGCACGCCGGATTCCTGTACTTTACAGCCGGTATGCACCCTCACGAAGCGGCATTGTACGATCCCGGTTCGACCCCGGAGCAGCTGCGTGTGTTCGTTAGGCACGGCGCAGTCGCAATCGGCGAGTGCGGGCTGGACTACCATTACGATCACTCACCGCGCCACCTGCAGCGGCGCGCCTTCGCCGAGCAACTGGCGCTGGCGCGCGATCACGCCCTCCCCGTGGTCGTGCATACACGCGAGGCGGCGGACGATACTGCGGCGATAGTCGCCGAAGCCGGGGCGCAAGGGATCCGCGGAGTGCTGCATTGCTTCACAGGTCCTCCCTCGCTCGGCCGCGTCGCGCTGGACGCCGGTTGGTACTTATCGTTCGCCGGCGTCATCACATTCAAGAAATGGCAGGACAACGACCTGCTGCGACTCGCCCCGGACGATCGCCTGCTCGTCGAATCCGACGCGCCTTATCTCGCTCCGACTCCGCATCGAGGCCACCGCAACGAGCCCGCATACGTGCGCCTAACTCTCGAACGGCTCGCGGCCGCGCGGGGGGTACCTGCCGACGTCCTCGGCGACGTTGTCACTCGTAATGCGACCGCATTGTTCGGGCTAGCCCGCTCGGCGACCCGCGCCTAGAATCCGCGCGCGACCTTCAGCAATCGAAACATGAGCGTGCACGCAGCCACGGTTCCCAGCGATATCGAAATCGCGCAGTCGGCCAAGCTCCGCCCGATCGTCGACGTCGCCGCCGACCTGGGTCTCACGCCGGACGATCTCGAAGTGTACGGGAAGTACAAGGCGAAGATCGGCCTCGATATCACGCAGCGACCTGTCAAAGGCCGGCTCGTGCTGGTGACGGCCATCAATCCTACAGCCGCGGGGGAAGGGAAGACGACGACGACTGTGGGCCTGACGCAAGCGCTGCGCAAGATCGGCCACAACGCCGCGTTATGCATACGCGAGCCGAGTCTCGGACCGGTGTTCGGAGTCAAGGGGGGCGCTGCCGGCGGCGGCTATTCGCAGGTGCTCCCCATGGAGGATATCAACCTCCACTTCACGGGCGACTTTCACGCTATCTCCAGCACACACGCGCTGCTCGCGGCGCTGCTCGACAATCACCTGCAGCAGGGGAACGCGCTCGGCATCGATCCGCGGAGGATCACGTGGCCGCGCACGATCGACATGAACGATCGTGCGCTGCGCCAAGTCGTCATCGGACTCGGAGGAGTCGGCAACGGAGTGGTGCGCGAGGAGCGCTTCGTCATCATCCCCGCTAGCGAGATCATGGCCATCGTCGCTCTGGCGAACTCGAGCGCCGATCTCGAAGAACGTCTGGCGCGCATCATTGTCGGTTCCACGGCCGGCGCGCAACGCCAGCCGGTGCGCGCCGCTGATCTGCGCGCCTCGGGGGCAATGGCGATGCTCCTCAAGGATGCCATCCGCCCCAATCTCGTTCAGACGCTGGAAGGGGGGCCTGCGTTCGTGCACGCGGGCCCCTTCGGAAACATCGCGCACGGCTGCAACTCGGTGCTGGCGACGCGTGCCGCGTTAGGCGTCGCCGACGTCGTGGTCACGGAAGCCGGCTTCGGCTCGGACCTGGGTGCCGAGAAGTTCTTCAACATCAAGTGCCGGGCTGCGGGGTTGAATCCTGAAGCTGCGGTGCTCGTGGCCACCGTACGCGCGCTGAAAGTCAACGGCGGGGCGGCAAAGAATGCGTTAGGCAGGGAAGACCTTGGCGCGCTGGAGCGCGGACTCCCCAACCTCGAGCATCATATTCAGAATGTCAGCCAGTTCGCTGTTCCGGTGGTGGTCGCCGTCAACCGCTTCAGCACCGACAGCGAGGCCGAGCTGCAGATGGTTGCCGATTGCGCGGCGCGCGCCGGCGTCCCGGTTGCGCGCAACGACGTGTGGGAACAGGGGGGGGCAGGCGGACTCGAGCTGGCGCATGAAGTAATGAAGGTGCTCGACGTGGGCGCTGCTCGTTATGCACCACTTTACTCAGCCGACCTTCCGATCACCCAGAAGATCGACACGATCGTGAAGCGCGTGTACGGCGGCGATGGCGCCGATTACTCAGCAAAAGCCGAGCGCAGCATCGAGTACCTCGAATCCATCGGTCTCGGGAAAACGCCGGTCTGCATGGCCAAGACGCAGTATTCGCTCACCGACGATGCAACCAAGCTCGGCCGCCCGAGGGGCTTCCGCGTCATGGTGCAAGAAGTGTATCCGTCTGCCGGGGCCGGTTTCGTCGTCGCTCAAGCTGGCGATATCATGACGATGCCCGGTCTCCCCAAGGTTCCCGCTGCCGAGGGGATGTCGCTCAGCTCCGACGGCACGATCGTCGGTCTCTCGTAAGGCAACGCCGGGCGCGCACACTTCAGCCACGGGTGCAAGTAAATGGCAGCCTCAACGCGTACTCACCCACTCACGTCCGCGAGGACGCTGTGACAGTTCGTATCGCTCACACAAGCGACGCCCCATCGGCGATCGGCCCGTACTCGCAAGGCACTATCGCGGGCGGGTTCCTGTTCACGGCCGGTCAGATTGCGCTGGACCCGGCCACGGGTCAGGTTGTCGAGGGGGACGTTGCCGTGCAAGCCGAGCGCGCGCTCGCCAACTTGTCGGCTGTGTTGGCGGCCGGCGGAGCGACATGGCACGATGTCGTGAAGACGACGGTTTTCCTGCGCGACATGGCGGATTTTCCGAAGGTGAACGAAGTGTATTCCCGCGCGTTAGGCGAGGCCCGCCCCGCCCGCACAACCGTCCAGGTGAGCGGACTGCCGCGCGGTGTGCTGGTCGAGATCGATGCCATTGCAAGTGTCGGCCGGAACTCCGGCACCTAACGAGAGTGCTTGGGCTCGCACTCCCTGACCCTGGACCGCTAGTCATGTCCTTCACTCGAACCCAGCTCTTTCAGCTCACCGAATTCGCGCGCTGCGCCGGTTGAGCTTCCAAGATGGGTCCGGGCGACCTGTCCCAAGCTCTCGCACCGCTGCCGCGAGCCACGGATGCGCGCATCCTCGTCGGACATGAAACGTTCGACGATGCGGGCGTATTCCACCTCATGCCCGAGGTCGCTCTCGTCCAGACAGTCGATTTCTTCGCCCCCATTGTGGACGATCCGTACACGTTCGGTCAGATCGCGGCCGCCAACGCCCTGTCGGACGTCTTCGCCATGGGGGGACAACCCATTACCGCGTTATGCATCGTCGGCTTCCCGACGGGCAAGCTGCCGCTGGACATACTCAGCGACATCCTCCGCGGCGGACTCGACAAGGTGCACGAGGCCGGCGCGCACATCATCGGCGGCCACACTGTCATTGACGAAGAGCTGAAGTACGGGCTTGCCGTTACAGGGACCGCGCACCCCGAACGCATCCTCACCAATGCCAGCGCCGCCCCGGGAGACGTGCTCGTCCTGACCAAGCCGCTCGGGACCGGCATCCTAACGACTGCCGCCAAGCGCGGCCGGCTTCCGGCCGAAGCACTGCAACAGGCCATCGACTCTATGCGCCTGCTGAACGCCGAGGCGGCTCGAGTGGCGCAAGCTTTAGGAGTGCGTTGTGCGACCGATATCACTGGTTTCGGCCTGCTGGGTCACGCCTCGAACATCGCCCAGGGAAGTGATCTGACGTTGCGGCTGCGCTTGGCCGCGGTACCTGTGCTCGACGGTGTGCGCGACGCCATCGCGAGCGGGATCTCGACGGGGGGCGCGGAACGCAACTTCAGCTACGTGGAACACCTGGTGGACTGGGGGAGTACGAGCGCGATCGATCGCACCCTCCTCGTCGACCCTCAAACGTCGGGGGGGTTGTTGGTCGCGGTCCCCGCCGCCAAGGCGCAGGAGTATGTTTCGCTTGTTCCGGGTGCGGTTGCGGTGGGTGAGGTTCTGGCGCGCTCTGCGCACGCCATTACTCTCGTCTAGCGCCGGGGAGTTGGGGGCGGATGGGGCCTGGTGGCTTCCATCGTCTTCAAAACGACTGTGACCCGACTGCGTCGGGTCGGGTGGGTTCGATTCCCACACGCTCCCGCCATGCGCAGGCTCATCGGCAGACCCGGATGCATCTACGCAATCGCCTAACGCTTCAACTCTTCGTCTTCACAGTTGCCTGGGCAGCACCCGGTGAGGCGCAGCGCCGTGACAGCGTCCGCGCCGATAGCGCAGTAG
>JBQTJS010000330.1:0-2945 GCA_052386875.1 Gemmatimonadaceae bacterium | reverse complement strand
GTGCGTATTCCGGCGATCGTGAACACCTAGATCGGGGATCGTGAACAGCCCTGGATCGGGATCGTGAACACGCGTTTCGGCCATCGTGAACACGGTCGAGGGGCTGACGAGTCCGAGCTCTGGTTTTTGGGGCTTTCCTTCTACAGTTCCTGAAGTCGGAGCGGAGCGACGGGTCCGGTTCCGGGCTTCAGCTCGATGGATCCAGGACTCCCTTGCGCAGCGACTCGCCGCGCAACTCGATGCGGTGGGCGTTGTGGAGCAGCCGATCGCAGATCGCATCGGCGATCGCCGGATCGCCGACGTGATCATGCCAGTTCGCGATCGGGAGCTGGCTGGCGAAGATCGTGGAGTGCTGACCGTACCGGTCTTCCATGATCTCGAGCAAGTCGCGCCGCTCGGGGGCACCGACGGGCACCAGGCCCCAGTCGTCGATCACCAGCACGTCGATGCGCGCGATGCGCGCGAGCAGGCGCGGGTAGCTGCCGTCGGCACGAGCGAGGCTGAGCTCGTCGAAGAGCCGGGGTAGCCGGCGGTAGAGCGCGCGGTAGCCGCGGCGAGCGGCCTGCTGGGCCAGGGCGCAGGCGAGGTAGGTCTTGCCCACGCCCGCGGCTCCCGTGATCGCGACGTTGTGGTGGTGCCCGATCCAGGCACAGCTCGCCAGCTCGCGCACGCGCTTCTTGTCCAGGCCGCGGCTGGCCGAACAGTGCACGTCTTCCAGACACGCCTGGGCGATGCGCAGCTTCGCCTCGCGCAGTACCCGGGTCAGGCGCTTGTTCTGGCGCTCGAGCCACTCGGCGTCGACGAGCAAGCCGAAGCGCTCGTCAAACGACAGCGCACTCATCTCCGCGCTCGTCTGCTGCTCCTCGAAGGCCCGGGCCATGCCGGGAAGCGAAAGGCGCACGAGCTTGTCCTGGGTCGGTTCGGTCAACATCGAAACAGATCTCCTTGGGGTGAGGGGCCCTCGGTGTAGTACGCGGCTCCGCGCACGTTCTGGTGATGGATCAGCGCGGGCGCGGGGTCCGCCGGGGTCGACTCGGCCTGGCGATCGAGGCCGGCCTTGAGGATGGCGTCGACGTGGCGGTACGAGCGCGCGCCGGCGCGATGCGCTCTCGCGCACGCGGCCTCCAGCCGCTCGGTGGGGTAGCGCTTGGACAGCCGCAGGATGCCCAGGCAGGAGCGGTAGCCCTGCTCGGGATGCGGACGATCGGCCAGGATCGCGCGCACCAGCGCCTGCGTGTGCGCTCCCACCGTCCCCGCCCAGTGGATCAGGCGCGTGGGCGACCACGCGAGGTGCTGCTGGTGGGAGCGGGGCAGGTGTGCGGGGTCGGTCGTGTAGCCGCCCCGCTCGCGACTGCGCTCGTGCGAGGCGACGCGCTCGCCCTTGGCGTAGATCTCGACGATGCGCTCGCTGACGCGCAGCTCGAGCAACTCGCCGATCAGCGGGTGGGGGGCGGAGTAGTAGTGGCGCTCGAACTCGACGTGGGAGTCGATGTTGAGCTTCGCCTGCTTCCACTGGGCGTACACCCAGCGCAGCGCAGGCAGCGGACGCAGGGCGGGTCGGTCGAGCGCCTCGAAGCGCTGGCGGCGACTCTGGCCGTACACGCGCATCGGTCGGTCGTTGAGCTCGGGCAAGAGCTCGCGGATGCGCACGTTGAGCGCCGCCACGGAGTCGAGCCGTTCGTGGCGCAGTCGGGCCAGGATCCAGCGCTGGGCCACCTGCACGCCCACCTCGACCTTGGCCTTGTCGCGCGGCTTGGCGGGTCGCGCCGGGATCACCGTGGTGCCGTAGTGCGCCGCCCACTCGGCGTAGGGACGCTGCAGCCCGGGCTCGTAGCGGCAGGGATCGCCCACGGCCGAGCGCAGCTGGTCGGGCACGACCACCTCCGTCGCCCCGCCGAAGAATTCGAACATCCGGCTCTGGCTGGCGAGGAACTCCGGCATCTGCTGACTCGCGCTCGCTTCCGCGTACGTGTAGCTCGACGCGCCGAGCACTCCGACGAACAGCTCCACTGCCCGCGGCTCGCCGCTGCGGGCGTCGTAGATCACCGGCCGCTTGCCCGAGTAGTCGACGAACGTCTTCTCGCCCGCGCGGTGGATCTGGCGCATCGACACCCGACGCTTGCGACACCAGCGGCGGTAGTACTCGCAGAACTGCGTGTAGCGGTAGCCGCCGAGCTGCTCCTCGAGGTACTCCAGGTGCAACAGCTGCAGCGTCACGCCCCGGTGCTGGCGCTCGGTGTGCACGTACGCAAAGTCGGGCAGCCGTCGCGGAGCGGTTCCGGCCGCCCGCGGATACAGCTGCGCCTCGAGCTCCGTCTCGCTCAGCGCGGTGAGCCCCGCCGCGTCCACGCCCGCGCGAAGGGCGCGCTCGAGCGTGGCGCTGACGATCCCCACACTCAGCCCCAGGCTGGCTGCGACCTCGCGGTGGCTGCGTCCCTGCTCCCACTTCTGGCGCAGGATCTCTTTGAGCTTGCGCATCGACAGTCTCTCTCCCGCCATCGGCCCCCCCCTGCGGGAGGACCCGATTACGAGCCGGACTGTCAGCCCCGGTCGGACGTCCCCCGCTCAGCTGGCGAGGGGGAGAACGCCGTGTTCACGATGCCCGATCCAGGTGTTCACGATCCCGATTTTCGTGTTCACGATCCCGAAACGGCTGTTCACGATCCCGATTTCGCGCCCTGTTCACGATGACCGAAACAGGTGTTCACGATCCCGATCCAGGTGTTCACGATGGTCCGAAACACGCACCAACGTCTGGCGATCAGCTGTCCGGCCCGCCACCGCGCGAGCAAGAGCTGAACGCGAGTTGCCTCCGACGCTACCACGCCCTTGACGGCGCGTGAAGGCCGGACAGCTGCAATGCTTTGATCCTCATCCAGGCCCCCTCCTGCACCTACTCGACCTCCGAGTAGGCTGGACGGCGGTCACAAGCGCGCATCCGCGCA
>JBQTJS010000329.1:0-2446 GCA_052386875.1 Gemmatimonadaceae bacterium | reverse complement strand
TCGTGGGGATGCATGCGAAAACCGGGAGCGGCGGCTTCGCCTCGCACACGTACACGTTAGGCATCGAATTTATCCTCAACGGCAAGACGATCACCGAGACCGAGCTAGTGGGCCTCTCCTGGGGCCGCGCAGGGATCCCGGTAATCTTCGCGTCCGGGGATGATCGCCTCGCACGCGACCTCGCCTCCATGCCTTGGATCGAATTCGTGACTGTAAAGCGCGCCCTGGCGGCCGACAGCGCCGAGCCGCGGCCTGTGGACGAAGCGCGTGCGGACCTCAGGCGCAGTGCGCTGAGGGCGCTGGCGAATCTGCGCGCCGGCAGGGCCAAAGCGATGCGCGTGGCGACGCCGGTCACAGCAACGCTGCACGCGGTTCCTCCCGCCGACATCTCTCTCCTCGACAGCGTTCCCGGCGTCCGTTATTCCGAGCAGCGGGTGACGTTCGTGAGCCCGGACATCAAGGCCGCGTATCGCGGACTGGTCAAGCTGGTCGGCGTGGCAACACGTGCCTACACGCGGGTCCTGAACGAAGAGCTGCGAGCACGGCCGCAAGGGGCCGAGATACTTGAGGCCTACGGCCAGCGCCTGCAGCGTCGCTGGTTCGACGTGGAGTCGCGGCGTTGGACGGCGCCCGGTCAGCCGGCCCGCGTTGCCGGCCAGAAGTTCCACGGCTATCGTTAGGCATCACGCGGGCGGCCATGGCCGGTACGGCACCGGATCGACGTCGGGGACGGCGTACTCCTGGCGCAGGGCGCGCAGACGGCCCTTCATGCGCTGCACTACCGGGCGATAGGCGGCATCGGCATATACGCTGCGCAGCTCACGCGGGTCGCGCTGCAGATCGAACAGCTCCCACTCGTTCACCTCGTAATAGTGAATGAGCTTGTAGCGCTGCGTTCGCACGCCGTAGTGCCGTCGCACCATGTGCCAGCTCGGATACTCGAAGTATTGGTAGTAGATGGCGTCGCGCCAGTCGCGCGGCGTCCTGCCGCGCAGGAGCGGCACCAGGCTGCGCCCTTGCATCGCGCGCGGGATCGGCACTTGTGCCATCTCCAACATTGTCTGTGCGTAGTCCAGGTTCTGTACCAAGTCTGCGTTCAGCGAGGCCGGCCTAACGACGCCGGGCCAGCGGATCAGCAGCGGTGTGCGCAGCGATTCCTCGTACATCCAGCGCTTATCGAACCAGCCGTGGTCGCCCAGGAAGAAACCCTGGTCGGAGGAGTAAATGACGACTGTGTTACGCGCCAAGCCGCTGCTGTCGAGATAGGCCAACACGCGTCCGAGGTTTTCGTCGATGGACGCGACTGTGCGCAGATAGTCGGCGATATAGCGCTGATACTTCCAGCGGACAAGCGAATCACCCGTTAGGCCCGCCTGGTGAAATGCGGCGTTCGCCGCGGAGTACGCCGCGTCCCATGCTGCGCGCTGCGCCGGCGTGAGATCCCCCGGCGCCACCAGCTTGAGGTCGTTCTCGTCGAGATGATTCGCAATCGTCATCTCCTGGCCTCGCGCCGGCGAGGCGCGTCCCGCCCAGTCGTCGAAAAGGGTGGCCGGTTCCGGTATGCGGCCTTCGCTGTACTGCCCTAGCTGCCCCGGTCCGGGCTGCCACGGGCGGTGCGGGGCTTTGTGTTGATACATGAGCAGGAATGGACGCGAAGACTCGCGGCCGCTCTGCAGCCATGCCAGCGCCCGATCGGTGATGATGTCGGTTGCGTACCCCTCCACGCGCACTGTATCCCGCGGCCGAAAGAGCAGGGGGTTGTAGTAGGTTCCCTGATCGTTCAGCACCTCGTAATGATCGAAATCCTGCGGCAGTGTCTTGAGATGCCACTTGCCGATCACCGCGGTCGTATACCCGCTCGCGCGCAACAATCCCGGGAAGGTCACCGCTGTCGGATGCAGCGGCTCCGTGTTAGTCGCTACGCCGTTGATGTGGCCGAACTGGCCCGTGAGCACTGTCGCACGACTCGGCGCGCAGATCGAATTGGTGACGAATGCGTTCTTGAAGAGCATCCCTTCGCGCGCCAGGCGATCGATGTTCGGTGTTTGGTTGATCTGCGAGCCGTAGGCGCTGATGGCGTGCGCCGCATGGTCGTCGCTGAAGATGAAGAGGATGTTTGGGCGCGCCGGAGCTTGTGCGTAGGCACGGATCGCCACGCCGGCGATCAGAGAGAGCAGGGGAGTGATTCTCATGTCGTCTTACGCCTCCGCTTGCGCCAATAGTAACGCCGCGATTTCGCGCTATTCCCGCACATTGTCATGCTGCACCACCGGCGCGAGCGGTTCCGGCTCGTGTCCAGGAAGAACCAGCCGCAGCTCGGACAGGACTTTACGCGCGACAGCCGGTCGGACGTGAGCAGAGCCAGGGCCGCGTCCGCCAGACGCCAGCGGAGCAGGGCACCTCCCGCCTTCTCGGCTGAGACACGGCGGATGACCTGGCGCCACGA
>JBQTJS010000328.1:0-1621 GCA_052386875.1 Gemmatimonadaceae bacterium | reverse complement strand
GCGCTTCGGCCAAACGCACGTTCACTGTGCGGCGCGAGCCTTCACGCACGATCTCCAACGCCACCGTTTCACCGGGCTCCCGCGCGCGGATTATCCGCTGCAGCGTGCTCACGTGATCGGTTTCCTGACCGTCCGCCCGCACGATGACATCGCCCAGCTCGATCCCTGCCCGGCGGGCCGGACTCTCGACATTCTCGGGGAACCCGGACACAAGGACGCCGGCGATCTCGCTCAGCTTGGCCCGTTTGGCAGTGGCCTCGTTCACCTCGTTGATCTGCACGCCTAACACGGCGCGGCGCACTCGGCCATGCTCGAGGATGTCGTCCATCACCGTCTTGGCGAGGGTGATCGGGATGGCGAAGCCGTAGCCCGAGTAGAGCCCTGTGTTGCTGGCGATGGCTGCGTTGATGCCGATCACCTCGCCGCGCATGTTGACGAGCGGCCCGCCGGAGTTTCCGGGGTTGATGGCCGCATCCGTCTGGATCATGTCAGCGATCCCGTAGTCGCCTAACGTCTGCGACAGGCCGGGGAGATCCGCGCCGCCGCGTCCCTTCGCCGAAACGATCCCCGCTGTGACGGTGAAGTTGAGACCCAGCGGGTTGCCGATGGCAAGCACCCACTCGCCGATGCGGACGCCGGCGTCGTTGCCTAACGAGGCCACCGGAAAGCTGCTCCCCTGTATCTTGATGACTGCAACGTCCGTCGTGGCGTCGCGCCCCACCACCTTGGCGTCGTACGTGCGCCGGTCCGTCGTGGTCACGCGCACCTGATCGAAGTCGGCGACAACATGGTTGTTGGTTAGGATGTAGCCGTCCCGCGAGACGATGAACCCCGACCCGCTCGCCTGGCTGGGTTGCGGACGCTGGCGGAAATCGAACTGCTCGAAAAAGTCCTCGATCCCCGGCGGCACGCCGCGGCGCTGATTCTCGCGCCGGTTAGGCTGCCGCTGCTCAGCGCGCACAGCCTCGATGGATACCACAGCGGGTGTGACGCGCTCTGCGAGGTCAACGAAGGTGCCGTTGAGCTGCGAAACGCTTAGCGGCGCGGTGACCGCACTCACCGGCGTGCCGACGGGCCGGTTCTGAGCATATCCGAAGCGCGTGAGGTCGAGACCGGATGCGAATATCAAACCGCACGCGAAGGCGCCGACTATGACGCCCACGAACTTCGCGCGAGTACTAAATGACGACATGGCTCCCATCGCTTTCAGTGGTGACATGAGAATCTACACGGTCCCGTCTCAATAGGTTCGCGCCGCTCGAGCGACGTCGAGATGAGACACGTCAGCCGTTGGCGACAGTTTACGAGCGCAAGCGCTAGGTCTTCTTCGTCTCGTCCACGATCTCGTAATCCGCCTCCACGACATCCTCCGGCTTGGAGCCCGGCCGCTCACCCTGCTGCGGTCCAGGCTGGGAAGTGTCGGGCTGCGGTTCAGCAGCGGCCCCCTCCCCCTGAGTCTGCGAGTACAAGGAGCGTCCGGCTTCCTGATACGCTGCTGTAAGCTCCTCGGTAGCGGCGCGCACCTCGCCCATGTCTTCACCGCGGTGCGCCTTACGGGCTCGCTCCACGGCACTCTCGAGACGCGACTTGAGATCAGGCGATAACCGGTCGGACCACTCCT
>JBQTJS010000327.1:0-16561 GCA_052386875.1 Gemmatimonadaceae bacterium | reverse complement strand
TCCCCGGCAGCGCCTCAGCTTTTGGGCGCCGGCTGCGGTTCCTGCTGTGCTTTGAAGACGTAGGCAGCGACGACGGCACCGAGCGCCGGGCCGACGACGTAGAGCCAGACGTGCCCTAACGAACCGGCTCCGAGTAGTGCCTGCACGACGTTAGGCCCGAGTCCCACTGCGGGATTGAAGGCCCCGCCCGAGATGCTGCCGCCGGCGATCGCGCCGACCATGACTGTGAACCCTATCGCCAAACCGTAGTACGAGTTCCCGGCGGTTTTGCTCGATGTAGCGACGTTGAGCACCACCAATGCCAGCGCGAAGGTGAAGAGGAGCTCCACCAGGAGGCTAGCCATTGCTGACGCATCGATTGACGGGGCGGGGCCGAACGGACTCCCCGTGATGACGTACACGGCGAACGCGGCCGCCATGGCACCTAGCAGTTGACTCGCCACATAGGGAACGAACTGCGGCCAGGGGAGCGCGCCGCGGATGCACGCTGCCAGCGAGACGGCCGGGTTGTAGTGACCGCCGGAAATATGGCCGCCCATGTAGACCATGATCATGAGCGCCGAGCCGATTGCCAGCGGCGCCATATTGCCGCCGCCTAACGAAGTAAGCCCTACCGTGAGCACGAGGAAGAACGTGCCGATGAATTCAGTGAGATAGGCTCTCATCGATGTCTCGGATGTAAGGGTCTAACAGAACCCCCCGGCTTGCGCCGGGGGGCTGTGCAGGTCTCCGATAAGTGCGTTACTCGCGTGCCGTCCCCGCGCGGCACTCCTCGGGGGGACCGGTGCGCACCACAAGCTGCCAGATCTCAACCCGGCGGTTGACTGCCTGCTCGGATTTCGAGCCGCTTGGGACGATCAAGCAGCGTTCGCTGTATCCTCGTTGCGTCACGCGGTCGCGAGCGATGTTGCCCGGCCGCCGCGTTAGGTAGTTCACGACGGATTGGGCGCGCCGCTCGGACAACCTCTGGTTGTACGCATCGCTGCCGTAGTTATCGGTGTGCCCCTCGATCGAGATGCGCCAGGAGGAGCTGTCATTCAAGAGCCGGATCACGCCGTCCAGGATTCCGCGGCCCTGGCGCCGGATGTCGGAACGATCGAACTCGAAGAACACCGTATCGAGCTGGATGATCAGGCGATCCTCCGGCGGAGCAGGAGGCGGCGGCTGGTTGCACGTGATCGACGATGTCGCGCTCTTGGTTTCGTTGTACTGCGTCTTGGTCACCGTGATTGTAACCGTGCCCCCGCTGACGCAGCGGACGAGTCCCGTCGAGGATACAGTCGCGACTGCCGCGTTACCCGAACTCCACGTGGCCCCGGCGGACACGTCGGTCCCTTCCTCGTCACGCGCCGTCACGCTCAATTGCACCGTCTGACCGGTATCGCGCGTGGCGCTCGCCGGGCTGACCGAGATCGTCCAGGTCGGGAAGGGGACTGTAACGGTGGAGGTTCCTGTGCGCGAGACGCCGCTCACGATCGCGCTGCACGTAATCGTCGCTGTCCCCGCGCGCACGGCTGTCACGCGGCCGTTGTTGTCGACGGTTGCTACGCTTGGATCGCTGGACGTACACGTCATGTTGCGCATGCGTGTTGACGGAACGCTGCGGCCGCGCATGTCGGTGCCGCTGAAGGACAGGTTCTGGGAAGAGCCGCGTCGCAGCGTCAGGCTTGCGGGAGCGAGGGCGGCCGTCCAATCGAACCTTTCGCCCAAGCAGCCGCCGCGTGTGTAGTAGGACAGCCCGACGCGCAACGACGTGTTGAGCGACGTCCCTGTGATTTCCTGCTCGTTAGGGGAGGGGTTGTAGTCCGGCACGACGTCGAAGCGAAGGCCCCAGCGCTCACCCGTACAGAAGCGGAGGCCGATGACGCCGGTGATGCCGTCTTCATACACGTTAGGCGTATCGCGACCGTCGTAAACGGACATGACGTAGCCGCCGCCGACATGCAGCCGCGCCTTTTCGCCTAAGGGGAAATGTATGAGACCCACGACACGCCACGGTCGGTATGTGATCTCTTCACCCGGAGCATCCGCCTTGGCGATCGAAATATCCGCCTCGGCCGAGAGCCACTTGAGGATGAAGAATCCAAGCCGGCCGCCGACACCGAAGGCGTTGTCGATGTTCAGCTCATCATCGAAGATCGTGTACTGCGCGAAGCCGCCTAGCTCGAACGTGCCTGGGTTCTGCGCACGCGCGGCCGGCGTAAGCGCCAAAGCCGCGAGCGCTGCGACAGCGAGCATTCGTCTAGTCATGGAGCCCTCGGTTAGGGAGGCGAGTCAACCACGTGCAGTGTTGCGCACGCAGGTGGTCCACACAACTGAGCTTCCAGTCGAGCGCAAACATATGCGCGACCGGTCACCAGCACAAATTGCAGCGTCAGGCGGGGTGGTTAGGCCCCAGCGCGGCGCGCTCCAATGCTTTCAGTGACGGCTCGATTGTTATGGGAGGGTTCGCGTTGGGCGATCCGGTCGCATCCCCGGTGTGATAGGCGAGGATCGCGTCGGGGTCCTTGAGCAGGTGGCCCGTGAGCACGGCCACTATCTGATCGTCGCTGCGGATCGTTCCGTCTCTGACGAGTCGCCGCGTGCCGGCCACGCTCGCCGCGCTTGCCGGTTCGCAACCGATGCCAGAGGCATCGACAATCGCCTTGGCTTCGAGGATCTCCTCGTCAGGCACGGCGATCACCACGCCGTCCGTTGCGCGGATGGCTTGGACCGCGCGGGTGAACGACGCGGGGTTGCCGATGCGGATGGCGGAGGCAACTGTAGATGGCTGCACGCGCACTCGCTTTGCGAATCCCGTGCTGAAGGAGTGCGCAAATGGGGCCGCTCCCTGCGCCTGTATGGCGGCGAGGCGCGGCACTTTCGTGATGAGACCGAGAGCGTGCAGCTCGCTCAGGGCGCGGCCGAAAGCTGCCGTGTTGCCCAGATTGCCGGCCGGCAGGACGATCCAATCGGGCGCGTCCCAGCCGCGCTGCTCCAGAGCTTCGAAAACGATCGCCTTTTGGCCTTCGAGTCGCCATGGATTAATGGAGTTGACGACATAGAGCTGCAAGGCACGCTGAGCCTCGCGCAGCAGACCAAGACAGGCATCGAAGTCGCCGCGCACGGCGATTGTGCGCGCACCGTGCGCGATCGTCTGGGCGAGCTTGCCTAACGCGACGTGTCCTTCGGGCATGAGTACGACGGCGCGCAGGCCGGCGAGCGCCGCGTAGGCCGCCAGCGACGCGGACGTGTTCCCTGTCGAAGCACAAGCCACGCTCTTGGCCCCGATGCGCCGGGCTTGCGTAACGGCGACAGTCATTCCGCGGTCCTTGAAGGAGCCCGTCGGATTGTAGCCCTCATGCTTGAGCTGCAGCCGCGGCGTTCCGCACCAGGCGGAAACACGCGCCGCCGCGAGCAGCGGAGTGTTGCCCTCCGGATACGAAACTACAGATTCCGCGTTAGGCATGATCAACTCACGATAGCGCCAGACGCCGGAGCCTTCCTCGCTCGCGGCACTCCCGCGCCGAGCCGCGAACCTGGCGCGCAGCGTGGACGCATCGCAATCGGGGAGCGCGTGGACGAGCGCCAGCAGGCCGCCGCAGTCGCACTCGGATTGCGCCGCCAGCTCGGCGTGCTCCCGGCCGCAGCCCTCGCAGCGGAGGATGCTAGGCCTTATCTGCGTCACGCGTGCTCGCTGGGGACCACGCGTGCTCCCTCCCGGTCGACTTCCGCCACGCGCGTGGTGCAAGGGATGCCGCCGCCCTCGTACGCGGCGGCCAGCGCCGCGGCGCAGCGGCGCGCGGCCAGGTCGTCGCCGCAGAGCGCGAAGACCGTGGGTCCGGCGCCCGAGATGGAGACGCCTAACGCGCCCGCGTCCAAGGCCGCGCGCTTGGCCTCGGCGAAGCCCGGCAGCAGCGGCGCTCGCGCGGGCTCGGCGAGCCTGTCGTCGATGGCCGCACCGAGCAGCGCCAGATCGCCCGCATGCAGCGCGTGCACTATGGCGGCTACTTGCGCCAGCTGATGCACCACGACTGCGCGATCGACTGCGGCCGGCAGAGCCGAGCGCGCCTGCGCTGTACGCAAGCGCTGCTCGGGAAGCGCCAGCGCGATGCGCAGTGCTCCGGGGACCGGCAGCTGGTGGACATCGATGGGATCGAGTGAGCGGACCAGGACGATCCCGCCTAACAAGCTCGGCGCAATATTGTCCAAGTGGCGCCCGGCTACAGCCGCCTCCGCGTCCAGACAGCACGCCAACAGGTCGCTGCGCGCCAGCGGCTCCCCCAGCAGCATATTCATCGCCATAGCACCCGCCACGGCAGACGCGGCGCTCCCCCCTTGACCGCCGGCAAGCGGCAGTCCCTTGCGGACGCGGATCGATATGCCGCCTCGCGCAGACGCGCGACGGCACACGGCCGCGGCCGCGACCGCCGCGGCATGCTGCCCGGGATCGCGCGGCAGCTCGCTCGAGCCGGGATCTGTGATCGTGATCCCGCGCTCTTCGCTCCAGGCGATCGTTACGGAGTCGGAAGCGCCCGTCAAAGCGCAGCCTAACACGTCCAGCCCCGGTCCCATGTTGCCGATAGAACCGGGTGCCTGAACAGTGACCGCGCGCGGTGTGCTCACCGTGCCCCTGCTAGGTGCAGGATGTCGTTCAACACGCCGGCGGCGGTAACCGCCGGACCGGCACCCGGGCCCTTGATGACGAGTGGATTCGTGCGATAGCGCTTGGTGGTGAAGACGAGTTGGTTGTCCGTGCCGTGAAGTGTCGCGAAGGGACTACCCCCCGCTTTAGCCACTTCGCGCAGCCCGACGCGGACGCTGCGCGCGCTCACGGCGGCGAGGTAGCGCAGAACTGCACCGCGTTGGCGAGCCGACGCGACCCGCGCGTTCCATTCGGCGTCAAGCTCGGGAAGGCGCCGCAGGAAGGCATCGCGGGAGAGCGCGCGGCACCACTCGGGGATCAGCTGTTGGACTGCGACATCGCGCAACTCGCCACGATAACCCAACAGCCGAGCGAGGATGAGCGCCTTTCTGGCGACGTCCATGCCGGACAGGTCGTCGCGCGGATCGGGCTCAGTGTAGCCTAACGCCATGGCACGCTGCAGCGCGTCGGAAAAGCGCTGGCCGCGTTCCAGCTCGGTCAACAGGAAGCCTAACGTTCCGGAGGTCGCCCCCTCGATGCGCAGCACGCGGTCGCCGGCCTCGACGAGCTTGTGGAACGTATCGATGACAGGGAGGCCCGCGCCGACAGTGGTCTCGTGGCGGACGCGGCGACCGTGCTCGCGAGCAGCGGACCACAGGGCCTGCATCTCCTCGAGTGGGCCGGCGAGCGGCCGCTTGTTCGCGAGCACGATCTCCATGCCGGACGCGATCGCCTCGCGCAGGACCGGAGTTGTGTCGTCGGCTGTCAGGTCGACCATTATTGGATGCGACAGCGCGTGCGAGGCGATGGTCGCTACGGCGCTGCGTGGTGCCGCGGCATGGCCGTCGCTCGCGCGCTCGAGCGGCGTCCCCGCATCCTTGGCGCGCGCCAGACGCAACATCCGCGTCCGCGTTAGGCCCTTCGGGTCGAAGACGTAGCCAGTTCGATCTATGACACCGACGACCCTCAGCCGCACACCCTGGCGCGCGCGGCGGGGCCACAGGCCGGCCAAGGCGCGTCCCACTACGCCGAATCCGAGCAGCACGATGTCGCTGCGCGTGTCCCGCGCCACCTGCCCGCCGCCAATGCGGTCGAGCTGGAAGGCCGCGTGCACTCGACGGACAGCAGCGTCGAGGTCCGATCTGGCGACTACTATGGAAATGTTCAGCTCCGAAGAGCCCTGGGCGATGGCGACGATGTTGATACCCGCGCCGGCCAGCGCGCCGAACGCGCGCGCAGCGATGCCGGGAGTTCCCGACATGCCGCGGCCTACCAGCGCGAGAGCGCCCACATCGCGGCGCAGCGACACGCCGTCCACATCGCCGCGCACGATATCGTCGTGGAAAGCAGCGCGCAGCGCGTCACGCGCGCGCACGGCCAACTCATCCGGAACTGTCAGGCAAATCGAGTGCTCTGACGACGCCTGCGAGATGAGAGATACCGACACGCCTTCGCGGTGCAGCGCAGCGAAAGTTCGCGCGGCGATCCCGGGGACACCCAGCATGCCGCTCCCCTCGACCGTGATAAGCGCCAGCTGGGGGATCGCCGAAACGGCACTCACCGGGTGCAGCGTTGCGCCTTGCCGTGCCGCGATTTCGGTACCGGCGGCGCCGGGATCGGACACGGGGCGCACACGCAAGCGCGTGCCGCGACGACTGCCTAACGGGATAAGTGCCCGCGGATGCAAGACCTTCGCGCCGTAATACGCCAGCTCCGCCGCTTCACCTGTGCTCAGCGTGGGCAGGACGCGCGCGTTAGGCACGACGCGCGGATCCGCGGTGAGCAGTCCCGGGACGTCCTTCCACAGCGACACGCTCGCCGCGCCCAGCGCGCGCGCCAGCAGAGTGGCGGTGAGATCGGAGCCGCCGCGCCCTAAAGTCACCACCTCTCCCGAAGGGGCCCGGCCGATGTAGCCCGGTACGACGGGGATGCTGGCTTTCGCCAGCAGCGGCCTGAGTATGCGGCGCACATTCCGCGTTGTGATGTCAAGGTCGGGGGCAGCGTCGGGCGATCCGTCGTGCGTGGCGATCAGCGTCGTGGCGTCGACGTACTCGCAGCGCAGCGACTCGCGCGCGAGTGCCGCGACCATGATGCGGGCACTCACTCGTTCGCCGCGGCTTACAACGTTGGCGAGAGTGCGCGGCGTCAGCTCACGCAGCGCCGCGATACCGACCGCCAGGCCGCGCAGCTCGTCGAACGCCAGATCGATCGTGTCTCTCAACGCGTTGCGCGCGCGACTTGTATGTGCCACCGCGCGGGCCGCGGCCAAATGCGCTTCGCGCAGGCGCCGCGTAGCTGCAATCAATGCCTTGGCGTTTCCCTGCGCAGCGGTCTGCGCACCTTCGATCAAGGCGTCCGTGACACCGGCCATCGCGGAGCACACGATGACGCGCTGGACCCCTCGACCGGCCGGCATGCCGGCGACGATCGACGCCGCATGCTTGATCGCTCCCGCGTTGGCCAGCGAGGCACCGCCGAACTTGTGGACCTCCACGACACGCGGATGAGTCGGCATGGGACAAACCTAAGAGAGCCCCACCCTTGTGGCAGCGGCACGCTCGAGGCGTGCGTAGTTTGAGGCTATCCGATTCCCGCCTTTTCTCAGCCGCGAGGTTTCGACATGTCGTTTTCACGCTCGCTCTGGCCCCTCTGGCCCCAGTGGCCCCACTGGCCCCCCCCTTCGGTCCGCCGCCCATTGCAAGTCGCCGTCTTGCTGGCAGCAGTCGCTCCCGCATTGCTCGCGCAAGCGCGTATCACATCACCGAAAGAGTTCTTCGGGTTCAACATCGGCGACGACTACCGGCTCGCGACGTACACTCAATTCGCGGAGTACTGGAGGAAGATCGACGCAGAGTCGGATCGGATGGTGGTGGAAGAGATCGGCAAGACGGCGGAGGGGCGGCAGCAGCTTATGGCGATCGTCACCTCGCCGGAGAATCAGCGGAACCTCGCGAAGTACAAGGAGATCGCGCAGAAGTTGGCGCGCGCGGAGATCGGCGACGATGAAGCGAGACGGCTTGCGGGTGAGGGGAAGGCAGTCGTCTGGATCGATGGCGGCTTGCATGCAACCGAAGTCTTAGGCGCGGCGCAGCTGACAGAAACATCGTATCAGATGGTGAGCCGCAGCGATGCGGAGACAATGCGTTTCCTGAACGATGTGATCATCCTCTTCGTGCACGCCAATCCGGACGGGATGGAGCTTGTCTCGAACTGGTATATGCGCGAGCCTGACGAGAAGAAGCGCAGCTCCGGCAACATCCCTCGCCTGTATCAGAAGTACATCGGGCACGACAACAACCGCGACTTCTATCTGGGATCGCAGGCCGAAACGCAGAACATGCTGCGGGTTCAGTATCACGAGTGGTTACCGCAGATCGTCTACAACCATCACCAGACGGGGCCTGCCGGGGCGGTCTTGTTTGCGCCGCCATTCCGCGCGCCGCACAATCACAACTTCGATCCGCTGGTTATTTACGGCGTCGACCTCGTAGGTACGTCGATGCACACGCGTTATGCTGTGGAGGGAAAGCCGGGCGCCGTTAGGCGCGACCAGGCGGGTTATCAGACTTGGTGGAACGGCGGTCTCCGCACGACCGTGTACTTCCACAACATGGTCGGGTTGTTGACGGAGACGATCGGCAATCCAACGCCGATGCAGATCCCCTTCACGCCTGAAAAGCTCGTTCCCCAGGAGAACTACGTCTATCCGATCACGCCGCAAACCTGGCATTTCCGGTCGTCTGTGGATTACTCGGTGACGGGCAATCGGGCAGTACTCGACGTTGCATCACGTCATCGTGAGCAGTTCCTGTACAACATCTATAAGATGGGGCGCAACGCGATCGAGAAGGGGAGTCGTGACACGTGGACCGATTACCCGCGGCGCATCGCGGCCGTGATGGAGCAGATCCAGAAGGATCGCGCGGCAGTGCAGGAAGGGAACGCGCGTCTCGCGGCGATGGGCGGCTTCTCCGGTGTGCAGCCGAGCAAGTACTTCGATGAGCTGCGCAAGACGGAGCTGCGGGACCCGCGCGGCTTCATCATTCCGTCCAGCCAGACCGATTTCCTAACGGCGACGCATTTCGTGAACGCCTTGCGCAAGAACGGTGTGGATGTGCTACGCGCCACGCAGGCGTTCAACGTCGCCGGGAAGTCCTATCCGGCAAGCTCCTATGTCGTAAAGACGGCGCAGGCGTTCCGGCCGCATGTAATGGACATGTTCGAGCCGCAAGACTATCCCAACGATCTGCAATATCCCGGCGGGCCGCCCAAAGCTCCCTATGACAACGCGGGCTACACGCTGGCCTATCAGATGGGTGTGCAGTTCGATCGTATCCTGGACGGTTTCGAATGCCCCTGCGAGAAGATCGCGGGACTGGCGGAGGTGCCTAACGGGACCGTGTCGGGCGCCGGGGCCGGTTACCTCTTGAGTCATCAGCAGAACGACGCCTTCCGGGCCGTGAATGCAGTATTGAAGAACGGCGGCGAAGTGCACTGGGCGAGAACGTCCTTCCAGGCCAACGGCAAGACGCATCCCGCCGGGACGTTCTTCCTGGCCGGACGCGGCGCGACGCGCGCTGCGCTGCAGAAGATGGCGCAGGATCACGGACTTTCGTTCGAAGGAGCAGGTCGGCCTAACGTGGAGCTGATCCGGTTGCAGCCCACGCGGATAGCGCTGTGGGATAACTACGGTGGATCCATGCCCTCGGGATGGACCCGCTGGATCTTCGAGCAGTACGGTATCGAGTATGCTGTCGTCTACCCGGCCGAGCTGGATGCCGGGAACCTCAATAGCAAGTACGACGTCATCATCTTCGTAGACGGCGCCATTCCGGAGGGCGATGGGACCGGAGCCGGCGGCGGCCAAAACTTCCAGGGCGGTTCCGGTGGAGCACAGCTGAATCCGGAAGCGATACCAGCCGAATATCGCGAGCGGTTAGGCAGAGTGACTGTCGCCAAGACAGTTCCGCAGCTCAAGGAGTTCGTGGAGAACGGCGGGACTGTGATCACTATCGGCGGCTCAACCGCGCTGGCGCACCATTTGAAATTGCCGGTGACGAATCATCTCGTGGAGCGCCTGCAGGCGGGAACAGAGCGACCGCTGCCGCGCGAGAAGCTCTTCATTCCGGGCTCAGTGCTACAGGCGTCCGTGGACAACACGCATCCGCTGGCGCACGGCATCCCGAGCAAGGTGGACGTCTTCTTCGACAACAGCCCGGTCTTCCGTCTCGAGCCTAACGCGGCTGCAAGAGGTGTGAAGGCGGTGGCCTGGTTCGATAGCGACAAGCCGCTGCGCAGCGGGTGGGCCTGGGGTCAGGGGTATCTCAAGGACGGCGCAGCGATCCTCGAGGCGAAGCTGGGCAACGGACACATATTCTTGCTTGGACCCGAGGTGACAAACCGCGCGCAACCGCATGGGACGTTCAAGTTCCTCTTCAACGGGATCTACTACGGCGCGGCTATGGGGAAGAACGGCAAGCCTCAGATCAGGGCCGAGAACGAGGGATAGAGAGGAGCTGTGTGGAACTGATGGCGCATTGCGGAGGCGTTAGGCGGCGTTTCTAACGGGGTACCGTCAGACCCGGTACAGCGCGCTTGTGACTCTGCAACGTAGGCCTACGCACGTTTGCGCACTCGCAGAGGGCGTGCGCTGTACTTTGGCCGGACGTGCGGTGCGGCTCTATGGCGCTGCCAGCGCGATCCTGCCGAGCCAGACCAACGTGGCGAGACCTGCAGGCACAAGCGTTAGGCCCAGCGAGAACACAAAACCGTAACGGAAGAGCGCGGCCCCGAGCGCTCCAGTGTCGTCGCTGATCCAGCGCCGCAGCACCAGCTCGGCGGCCCAACCCGCCGAGTAGCAAAGGTTGGCGGCTGTGCCATACATGAGCGCACCGACCACATTGGCCGCCGCCGGCATGGGCGCGGGATCGGGCGATCAAGGGACAACTCGCTTGGGCTCCAGCTTGGCCGCCCAGAGCCCTGAATTGAAGTCGCTGAAGAGGATCTGACCCTTCCACGGCATCGCGTTCATCACGAAGGGGGCGTTGGCGGTGAAGCCGTTCGGATCGTACGGCTTGAAGACGGCGATCTCACGGCGCTGCTCGGCGATGTTGCCTAACAACTCGCCTGAGACATCGACGACGCGCACGCCCCCGTCGTAGTACGCCTGATACAGCACGTCATCCTCCACGATGATGTCGTGCGAGCCGTAATCCTCGAGATGATAGCGCCCGACCTTTTGGGGGTTCATGGGGTCACTGAAGTCGACGATGTGCGTGTAGCCGCCGCTCGTTTGCGCGATCCCCCCCGGTGTCGTCATCGCGCTGAAGTAATTCGTCCCCTCCCACACGCGCTCCTGGCGGCTCATCTCCTCGTCACCGATGAACAAGTAGGTCTTTCCGGTCGACTTCTGATAATAGGGGAAAATCTCGTGGCCGCTGTTGACCGGGAACACAGTAATGAGCTTGGGTTTCTCCACGGTGCCGCCGTATTTCCCGTTGCCGACGTCCACGACGACGGTCCCGGCGCCGTACTGCGCCGAGTAGGCGATGCCGTCGCGTACCCAGAGGTCGTGGATGTAGGCGTTAGGGTGCTTGTACTCGCCGACCTTGACCGGTCTAGTGATGTCTCGTACGTCGATGATGATGTACTTCTGGCCGCCCGAGATGGCGAAGAGGTAGTCGTTGGTCGCGAAGACGTTATGCACGCCGCCGGTGAGGTCCTCGCTGAAGGTTGCGGCGACCTTTGGATGGGCCGGTGTCGCCAGATCGAGTATTACGACGCCGTTGACGCGATTGGCGGCCCCTTCCTTCGTCAGGACGCCATAGCGGCCGTCGGGAGACACTGTTACGTCGTTGATCGTGCGCGCCTCGACTTGAATCGAATCGGTCTTGACAATGTTGTTCATATCCGTGATGTCGAAGACCATCGCGTATCCGTCGGCGCCCCACGTGCCCACGAGACAGTAGTCGCGGCCGTCTTGGCCGGTCCAGGGCCACAGATCGGATGTATGCGTGCGGGTAATGCTGCCGCGCCCGGTGATTGTGATGCGCCGCCTAACGTCGCGCGGCTTGGCTTCGATCACCGTACGCGCCGAGACGGAACCTGACTGCGCGATGAGCGTGAAGCGCCCGGGGTGATTGGCGGTGAAGACGTCGCGATCCACCACGTGATCGATTATTCCCGGCCCTCCGGGGGCGACCGTCGTGTCGTCGGGGGCATAGATATAGCTCCAAGCTATCTTGGCGCCGGGGATTGCCGCTCCGTTCGCCCTGCGCGCGGTCGCCGTGAGCGTGATAACGTCGCCCGTGCGGATCACAGTTTGCGCGATGCCCAACTCGATGGCCGCCACAGGATTGGCCGCTACGGCGTAGGTCTTGTCACCGCGCATGCCCTCGGCTTCGGCGGAGATCACGACGCGTCCGGCCTTGAGGGCTGTGACGTTGCCGAAGCGATCGACCGAGGCGACGAGGGGATCCGAGGAACGCCACGTACTCGTTAGGCCAGGCCGCAAGCTCCCGTCAGCGTGCACACCCGTGGCCTTATGCGCCAGCATGACACCCACGTACAGGTGGCCGGGTTCCGGCGCGATCGTGAGCTTGGCGAGTGGGGGCCACGTTACGAGGACAGGGACTTCGATGCGGACCGGCTGCCCTCCCGGAGCGCCGGCTGCCGCGGCGAACACCGTGAAGGAACCGGCCTTCAGCGCCTTCACCTGGCCGTTTTCGACGAGGAGGGAGCCGAACGGTCCGCCCGTGAAGATCCGGGCATTGGGAATGACGTTCCCCTGAGCGTCGTATGCCGTTACAGTGAGCGGCACTGTTTGGCCTGCCTGTAACGTTAGGCGCGCGGGCTGCGCGGCCAGGCGGGCGACGGGCGGCTGATCCTGCGCCGTGACCGTGGAATGGATGCTAAAGGTGGCCAACAACGCCCCCCAAAGGGGGAGGCGGAGGGGGAGGGGGAGGGCGAGCGGGAGGGTGCGCGAGTAGCGGGTCATAGTCAGCGCCTGTGCGGACCAGTGTTGGGAAGTCCAAGATAAGGCGGCGGGCGTGTGGCCGCCCCTGCGGGCCAGTAGATTGGCAGCCGAAACGCCTTCCCGCTATGAACATGCGCGCCTCCTTTCTCGGCATCGCCGGGCTGGTCCTGGCAGCCTCCCGCCCGGCCGTCACGCAGAGCTTTCCATCCGCCGATCCGGTTTTGCGCCGCATCTGGACATTGGGGATGGATAGCTCGCAGACGTATCGCTTGGCGCAGGCGCTGTTCGACTCCGTGGGCCCGCGCCTAACGGGAACGCACGGCATGAAGCGCGGCAACGACTGGCTGCTGGCGCAGTATGCGGCTTGGGGGATACCCGCCCGCAACGAGCAATACGGCACGTGGAAGGGCTGGCAGCGCGGCATCACGCACGTCGATCTCCTGGCGCCGCGCGTGCGGACGCTGGAGGGGATGATGCTCGCCTGGAGTCCCGGTACCGGCGCCAGGGATGTCACAGGCGCCGCGGTGCTGCTCCCCGAGTTGCCCGACAGCAGCGCGCTGGCACGCTGGCTCCCCGAGGCGAAAGGGAAGTTCGTGCTCATCTCTATGCTGCAACCGACTTGCCGGCCGGATGCGGACTGGGAACAGTTCGCGCTCAAGGAATCGTTGGACCGGCTGAAGGATGAGCGGAACCAGACGCAGCTGGCCTGGAACAGGCGTGTGGCGAACACGGGCTACAGTGTCGGCCTCGGCACGGGCACGTTAGGCAGGCGCCTGGAGCAGGCTGGTGTCGCCGGCGTCATCGTGTCGCGCTGGTCCAACGGTTGGGGCGTTCAGAAGGTGTTCGGCAGTTTGTATCAGGAGAAGGTCCCCGCGATCGATCTCAGCTGCGAGGACTACGGGCTTGTGTATCGTCTCGCCGAGCACGGCCAGGGACCGCTTTTGCGCGTGCGCGCCGATGCGCAGTTTCTCGGAGATGTGCCGGTGTTCAACACGATCGCCGAGCTGCGGGGCCGGGAGAAGCCTAACGAGTACATCGTGCTCTCGGCGCATTTCGATTCATGGGACGGCGGCTCCGGCACTACGGACAACGGCACGGGTACCATGACGATGCTGGAGGCCATGCGTATCCTGAGATCCGTATATCCAGATCCCAAGCGGACGATCATCGCCGGCCATTGGAGCGGGGAAGAGCAAGGGCTCAACGGCTCGCGAGCCTGGGCGCAGGACCATCCGGAGGTCGTTAACGGCCTTCAGGCGCTGTTCAATCAGGACAACGGCACCGGGCGCGTAGTGAATCTCAGCGCTGCGGGACTCACGGCGGCGAGCGGCAACCTGGCGCAGTGGATTGCGCGGATCCCGGCGGATCTCACGCGTCACATCACGTTAGGCTTTCCCGGAGCGCCTTCCGGCGGCGGATCCGACAATGCCTCCTTCATCTGCTACGGCGCTCCCGCGTTCGGACTGGGCGCGTTAGGCTGGAATTACGGAACGTACACGTGGCACACACAGCGCGATACATTCGACAAGATCGTATGGGACGACCTGCGCAACAATGCGACGCTCACAGCCATGCTGGCCTATCTCGCCAGCGAGGACCAGCAGACAGTGCCGCGCGAACGCCGCGCATTCGAGCGCGGCTCGCGAACGCCTGTAGCGGGACCGGGCGGGTTCGGCGAACCGACTGCCTGGCCGACGTGCACGGCGCCGCAACGCGACGCCGGCAGGTACGCGCGCTAGCGTGTTGCTCAACTTATTCGATTACGAACGCGCGGCCGCGGAGCGAGTTGCGGAGCCGGCGTTAGGCTTCCTTGGCGGCGGGGCCGATGACGAGATCACGCTGCGGGCCAATCGTGAAGCCTTCGCCGGTCTCCTGCTGCGCTACCGCACGATGATCGACGTATCGGCGCGCGACCTGTCCACAACGGTCCTGGGGACGCGAATCGAGTTTCCCGTGCTCATCGCGCCCACGGCCATGCAGCGACTGGCCAACGCGGAAGGGGAGCTTGCGAGTGCTCGCGCTGCCGCGCGACTCGGTACAATCATGATAGTATCGACGACGGCGACAGTGGGTCTCGCCGACGTGCGGGCCGCCGCCGCCGGCGCCATGTGGTTTCAGTGCTATATCTACCGTGACCGCGGCGTGACACAGACGCTTATCGAGCGGGCGCGCGCTGCCGGCTATGCGGCGATAGTGCTGACGGTAGATGCTCCCTTGTTAGGCAGGCGCGAGCGTGACCTGCGCGGCCGATTCCATCTGCCGGAGAATCTGCGGATCCCCAACGCGGCGCTGATGGGGGAAGCCGAGCTTCCGGAGCTGCCCGGCGACTCGGCGCTGCAGCAGCATCTCTCTCGCACACACGACAGCGCGCTGACGGAGCGGGACGTTACCTGGCTACGCGATGTGTCCGGCCTGCCGGTGATCGTCAAGGGGATCGTGCGCGGCGACGACGCGCGTCGCGCAGTGCAGCACGGCGCGAGCGGCATCATCGTGTCGAATCACGGCGGACGCCAGCTCGATACGGCGATCCCGAGCATCCGGGCGCTCCCGGAGGTCGTCGCGGCTGTGGGCGACGAGGCAGAGGTGTACGTCGATGGCGGCGTGCGCCGCGGGACCGACGTCATCAAGGCCCTCGCGTTAGGCGCGCGCGCAACGCTTGTCGGGCGGCCGGTCTTGTGGGGCCTGGCTGTAGACGGGGAGGAGGGTGTCGTCAGAGCCCTCTCGCTGCTGCGCGACGAGGTAGACCTGGCCATGGCCTTATGCGGCTGCCGCCACGTGTCGGAGATCGCACGCGATCTGATCGCCTAACGCGGAGCGGCGAGTGGCGGAGCGGCGCGTGACCGAAGCACCGATCTGGACCCCGTCCGCCGAGCGCGCGGCACACAGCCGGCTCGTCGCCTTCGCGCAAGCGTTGGCCGCAGCCGGCGAAGTCAGCGCCGTCGACGAAGCAGGGCGCCTCGACTATGCGCTCCTGCACAGCTGGTCGATCGATCGCGCCGACAGGTTCTGGCCCGCGTTGTGGCGTTTCTGCGGTATCGTGGCCGCGGAGCGCGCGGGGAAGGAGCCCTGGGACGAGGTCGCAATCGGGAGCGACCGCATGGCACCTCCGGATCACTCGTTAGGTCCGCGCTGGTTTCTCGGGGCGCGGCTCAACTTCGCCGAGAACCTGCTGCGCTACGACGATGCGCGCGAGGCGCTCGTTAGCTGGAGCGACGGCTTGGTCGAACGCCGGTCGCTGACATATGGCCAGCTGCGCACGGCCGTGGCCCATGCGGCCGCCGCCCTCAGAACCCAAGGGATCGTTCCCGGAGACCGAGTGGCCGGCTTCCTCCCCAACATCGCAGAGTCTGTCGTCGCCATGCTCGCGACGACGAGCGTCGGAGCGGTCTGGTCCTCCTGCTCTCCTGACTTCGGCGTTCAGGGAGTGCTGGATCGCTTCGGACAGATCGCCCCGCGTCTGCTGATAGCGGCCGACGGGTATCGTTATGCGGGGAAGGAGATTGATACACTGGAGCGCATCGGCGCTATTGTCCCGGCCATCGCCGGCCTGGAGACACTCGTGCTGGTCCCCTACGTGATGGGACCCGCTGAAGTTGCCGCGAAGATGCGGTATGCCCCTCGCGCCGGCGCAGCGAGACTGGTGCTGTGGGATGATTGGCTCGCCTCAGGGGCGGCAGCTAACGGCGGCTCCGCGCCGCTGGAGTTCGCGCGACTCCCGTTCGACCACCCGCTCTTCATCATGTACTCGTCAGGCACGACGGGACTCCCGAAGTGCATGGTACACGGAGCCGGCGGCACAATCCTGCAGCATCAAAAGGAACATGTGCTGCACACGGACCTAAGCCGCCAGGACCGCATCTTCTACTACACGACGTGCGGCTGGATGATGTGGAACTGGCTGGTGAGCGCGCTGGCGGTCGGGAGCACTGTAGTGCTTTACGACGGCGCGCCGATGGCGCCGC
>JBQTJS010000326.1:0-4099 GCA_052386875.1 Gemmatimonadaceae bacterium | reverse complement strand
TACATACGTCGCGTCGATCTGCGGTGTTGCGCCCTCCACTGACGACCGCGCTCCGGAGACTGCGGCCATGAGGTCGTGGGTGATGAGCCCTTCTGCGGCGAGTCTGTGCGCGCCAGTATGTAGCTTCGCCCACACGTCTCCGCGATGCCGTCAAATGGTTCACCAATCGAGTGAGCGCCTGAACCCCGATCTTGGCGGCCGGTATGTGATTGAGCGCGAGATCGGCCGCGGCGGCATGGCGGTGGTCTATCTCGCTGACGACGTAAGGCATCACCGCAAGGTCGCCATCAAGTTGCTCCACGGAGACCTGCTGTCCACCGCGGGAGTGGCGCGCTTCCTCCGCGAAATAGAGATCGTCGGGCGGCTGACGCACCCCAACATCGTGTCGCTCTTCGATTCCGGCGAGACGGCCGGACTCCCGTACTATGTAATGCCGTTCATTCAGGGCGAGTCGCTGCGTGACTGGTTGAACCGCGAGCCGCAGTTGCCGGTACCGGTTGCCCTTCGGGTTGGCGGCGTGGTCGCGGATGCACTGAGCTACGCCCACGCGCACGGTGTCATTCATCGGGACGTCAAACCGGAGAATGTGCTGTGTCAGGGCGAGCATGTGTTCGTGACTGACTTCGGTGTGGCGCGGGCGCTCACGGCTGCGGCTGACAGTCGGATCACACAGGCCGGAAGCGTGGTTGGCAGCCCCGCATACATGAGTCCGGAGCAGGTCGCCGGCGAAGTCGATATCGACGTCCGCAGCGACGTGTACAGCCTTTCGTGTGTAGTGTACGAGATGCTGGCTGGCGCGCCTCCGTTCGCTGGGTACACGGGCCAGGCCCTGATCGCCAGGCGACTGACGGTATCCGCACCTCCGATCCGCACGGTACGACCCCAGGTGTCCGTCGCAGTCGAGCTGGCGCTGGCACGGGGACTCGCGACGGCGCCGCAGGAACGCTGGCCGACCGCGACGGCCTTCGCTCAGGCCCTCACCCATACCACAGCCGCGCCGATGCAGGAGGGACGCAGATCCATCGGCGTCCTGCCATTCGTCAACCTGAGCTCCCAACCTGACACCGAGTACTTTGCCGACGGCATCACCGAAGACGTGATCGCTCAGTTGTCCAGGATTCGCGCGCTCAAGGTAATCTCCCGAACATCGGTCATGCGCTTCAAGGGCACGGCGCTCAGTCTACGTGAGGTCGCGTCGAGCCTAGATGTATCGGCCATCCTTGAAGGGAGCGTCCGGCGCGCAGGCGATCGCGTTCGCATAGTCGCGCAGCTGATCGATGCCGCATCGGATGAACACCTCTGGGCTGAAACGTACGACCGCGAGCTGACCGACATCTTCGCGATCCAGAGTGACGTTGCGGTCCACATCGCCAACGCATTGCAGGCCGAGCTGACGCCGGTTGAGAAGGCCCGAATGCGGAGGCAGCCGACGACCAGCATCACCGCGTATCAGTGGTACCTCCGCGGCCGCCAGCAACTCATACTCTATACAGCAGAGGGGATCAGGCGGGCCATCGCGGATTTCGAACAGGCCATCGTTCATGATTCGCAGTATGCGCTGGCGTGGGCGAGCATCGCATTGGGCTTTCTCGAGTTGGGTGAAGCGGGGTCGCTGGCATCACAGGAGGCGTACCAGCGCGCCCGTGAGGCGGCCGCGCGAGCGCTCGAACTGGACGATCTGCTCGCGGAAGCACTCACCGCCCAGGGCCATCTCAAGTTCGTGTCGGACTTTGACTGGGCGGGTGCGGAGCAGGCATTCAGAAGTGCGCTCGAGCTGAATCCCAACTCCGCCGACACATGTGACCTGCTCGGGCGGATGCTGACCGCGATCGGGCGGCACGATGAGGCACTGGTCGTGCAGCGGCGCGCGCAGGCACTCGATCCGCTCGCCCACAAATCCGACGTGGCGACCACGCTTCTCCGGGCGCGCCGATACGAAGAGGCGCTGTCAGTAGCGAGCCTTGCCGTCGACGTGGACCCTGAAAACGCCCGCGCACAGGCAACACTCGGTTGGGCGTATGTAAAACTTGCGAGGAATGCGGAGGGGCTCGCTGCGCTCGAGCGCGCGGTCGAGCTCAGCAACGGCAGTACCCTCTGGTTGGCGCAATTGGGCGAAGCCTACGGCCTGGCTGGCCAGCGCGAGAAGGCACTGGAGATCCTCGGCACCCTCGAGCGCGTCGGCCGCGAGGGATACGTGTCGCCCTACCATTTCGCGTACGTACTTACCGGGCTGGGCGAATCGGACCGGGCGCTGGACTGGCTCGAGCGCGCGTTCGAGGAACGCGCGGGAGCGATCTACGGCATCAAGGCGTCGTTTCTGTTCGAGCCGTTGCGCGACCACTCGCGTTTCAGATCACTTGTGCGGAGGATGAACCTCGACTGACCGATCGGAGGCAGATCTTCCTCCTCACGATCTCAGTTGATCGCGAAGCAATAGAAGAGCTTCTTCCTGATTAGCGGTCCGTCAGTTATTCCCGCGTACCTAACGGTAATTCAGCTGGTCGCAATCGTTGCGACGACACTGATCTCGCCGGGTAGCTTGCGTCGAGCGTGGACAATCCTTGGGCTCTTAGGTGTCCAGGCGGCGGGCGCCACACTCATTCTTTGGCCATTTTCTAAGCAGAGTCCTGCTCTGCCTGAGTGGCTTAGCCTAACGATTTTCGCCATCACCTCGTTGATTCCGTTCTATCTTGCTTTTCTCATATTGCGCGAACCGAAGTTGCGAACTTCGTGACCGGTTACGTTCTCCGTTGATCCGCCGAGCATGTCCCGCGCACAATTGGTAAAAATAGAGGTCAACTTCGCGCGGGGCATAGCGCTAACACCAACTAAGATCCCGGTGGAGTTTTGATGATCGTGTCAGATCTTGCCTTGAGACGCACGGAGTAGAGCGGGCGACCGCTTGTTAACACCGCGCGAATCTCAATCGGCATGGGGCTCACGAGAAGCAGCACCGGTTCGTCCTGCGCAGCAGATAGACGAAGTGAGATGCCCCTTTCTACGGAGCAGCTTACACCAATCGTCTGACCCAGGGCTCGCGACGAATACTCCGCGGATAGACTCCGGCCAGCTTCGGGACCCACGTTTGGCGCGTCGCGAACTGTAATTCTCACTCCCTCGCGCGCTAGAAACCGCTGCTCCCCGACGTACAAATCGAACGTCGCATGGTCGCGTAATCGATTTTGAGACGCAACGCCGCATGCGAAGGCGGCTCCCGGAACCATCTCGTGGAAAACGACCGGATTTGTACCACGCACCTTGGTACTTGGCTTCGAATGCACACAGGCAAAAGCGCTTGCGATCACAGCCAGCATAAAAACGCAGATCCGCTTGTACCTGAGAATCTGCACCGACTTCGCTCGCAAAATCATCTCGAGAGTGCTTATACTGGTGCGCGACGTGCGGCGGCGGCACGAGCTAAGTTCTCCGGCGCGCGATCCGCAAATCGCAGACGATCCTCGTTAGGATTTCACAGCGGCCTGAACCATCCGCATGAACTCGTTGGTCGCTCGCGTGTCCAGCCAGCGTGTGACGACAACCAGGTCCAGCTCGGGACAAACCCAGATAGTGTTGCCGCCGGCGCCACGCGCAAAAAAACTCTTCGGCGTCGCCCCCGCGTGCGCAGTAGCCCTTTCGTTGTTCAGCCACCACATGTAGCCGTATACCGGGCGGATCTCAGTGGGCGTCGTCGCCATGTCGATCCACTTCTCCGAAAGCAACTGCCGATCGTTCCACTTGCCACGCCGCAAATGCAAAAGTCCGAATCGCGCATGATCGCGCGTGCTCGCCCACACGCCGCCTCCCCAGTGGCCGCCTCCGCTGACTGATTGCACCTGCTGCCCCTGCACATCGACCCACGACGTCCGGTAGCCGTGCCATTCCCACGTCGTCGAAGCACCGATTGGATCCATGACCGCGCGCTTGAGAACCGCGGGAAGGCCTTCCCCCCAAACGCGGAGAAGCGCCAACGCAGCCCGATTCACGCGCACGTCATTGTATTCCCAGAACGTGCCGGGCTCGCGGAGCGCGCGATCGCGTCCCTCGCGTCTGTCCGCCACGTCGGGCTTCTCGAAGAGCGTCCCCTCCCACTCCGATGTCT
>JBQTJS010000325.1:0-5191 GCA_052386875.1 Gemmatimonadaceae bacterium | reverse complement strand
CCAGTATGAGCGTCCTTGAGAACTTCGCGTTAGGCGGTGTCGGGCGGGTGGACTGGGCCGGCGCACGGGACAAGTTGCGCGAGACCGCCCAGGCCCTGGGTGCGACGCTCGAGCCGGATGCTCGTGTTGGCGGCCTACCTCCGGCCGCGCTCCAGCAGCTCGAGATTGCCAAGGCATTGGCACGTCATTGCCGCGTGCTGATCCTCGATGAGCCGACGGCCCTCTTACCGCCTCAGCAGGCCGCGAAACTGCTTGCGTGGGTACGTGGCTTCGCCGCAGCCGGGGGGACCGCGGTGCTCATAACGCACAAGCTCCAGGACGCACTCGATGTTGCTGATGCAGTGACTGTGCTGCGCCACGGTCGGACTGTCCTGTCACAGTCTGCAGCGTCACTCACTGTTGCTATGCTGGTAGAGGCGATGCTCGGTGATGGTATTCTGCCTACGCCCGTCGCAATGCATAACGAGAGCGTCGGTCCGCGTTACCGCGTGCGGCCGAGCGGAGCCATCGTGCGGCTGATCGCTGTAAGTGCTCGTGATCGCATACGCCGTGAACAGCTCAGCCACGTCTCGCTCGAGCTAAACCGAGGTGACTTCGTCGGTCTCGCAGGGATCGAAGGAGCCGGCCACCAACTACTGCTACGCATCCTCGCCGGCCGAGCTGAGCCGGACAGCGGTGAGGTACAACGTCCATCGTCTACTGGGTTCATCCCTGAGCACCGTCAGCGCGACGGCATGGCCCTCGAGCTTACGCTGCGCGAGAATATCGCACTGAGAGACGCTGGGGTGCGAACCAGTTGGGTCAACTGGCGGATGTGGACGCAGCTGACACATGAGCTAATCTGCTCATTCGACATACGAGCCGGCGCGGCTGGAGTAGACCGAGCGGGAGGGGAAGAGGGGGGAGGAGGAGGTCGGCGAGGGGGATGGGGAGGGCAGCGCAGCATTGCCGCTTCACTATCAGGCGGCAACCAACAGAAGCTTGTCATAGCCCGGGAGCTTGCCGGAAGCCCCGATCTGATCGTCGCGATCAACCCAACTCAGGGTTTAGACATCCGCGCTATGCAGCTCGTCATGACGCATCTGCGTGCCGCGTGCGATGCTGGAGGCGCAGTGGTCCTTTACTCGAGCGACATCGACCAGCTCCTGGCGCACGCCGATCGTTTTCTCGTTATGCACGGTGGGAAGCTGGTTCCATGCGACCCATCGCGCGAAGCGCTTGGACGCGCAATGCTTGGCGTTCACGCAACATCATAAGGCGTGAGCAGTCTGTCTGATCGCAGTGCAATGACACTACGCAACTACGCTGTCGCGAGGTGGACGGCATGGCTGTTTGCACCCGCGATCGCGCTGACGGTGTCTGTGCTGGGTCTCCACCTGGCTGGGTACGATGTGGCATTGGTGGTCACTGCTTTCTGGGACGGAGCGTTTGGTGCACCCGGAGCGTTCGTCTCTTCTACGCTTGTGCGCTCGGTGCCCCTGATCTTTCTCGGCGTAGCGGTTGCCCTCGCGTTCCGCGTGGGTGTCTTCAACATCGGAGCGGACGGGCAGTTCCTGGCCGGCGCAGCTGCCTGCATATGGGTTGTCGTGCTCGCATCGGCATTTCCACGCGGCATGACGCTGATTATTGCCCTTACAGCCGGAGCGGTGGCCGGCGCGGGGTGGGGTTTTATCCCTGCGACAATGCGAAGACGCTGGTCGGTGTTTGAAGTTCTCCCGACGCTGATGCTGAACTTCGTCGCAGCTCACTTCATCAGCTTTCTTGTGCGAGGGCCCCTTCAGGAACCGACTCGCATCTACCCTCAATCGAGCACAGTGCCGGCCGCGCTTCAGCTTCCGCACGTAAGCGCGGGGACCCGGCTGCACGTTGGCTTCCTGCTGGCAGTGGCCTGCGCGGCTGTGGTGTGGGTCTTTCTCGACTTCCGGGAATCCGGGCTGCGAGCCCGCCTAACGGGAGCAAACGCCGCAGCAGCGCGGAGTGCGGGCGGCATCGACACATCCAAGGTTGCTTTTCGTGCATTTGTTGTCAGTGCCGCACTGGCGGGTTTGGCCGGCGCTGTCGAGGTCCTCGGCGTTACATATGCCCTGTACGAGAACTTATCACCGGGTTACGGCTTCTCCGCGATAGTCGTTGCTCTGCTCGCCGGGTTGCATCCCCTCGCAGTGGTGCCGAGTGCAGTAGCGCTTGGCGCACTCGACGCGGGAGCGGCGGCAATGCAACGCGAGGCCGGTGTTCCGTCAGTCGGTGTGTGGATTGTCCAAGGCTTGCTAATGCTAGGCATAGTAGCCGGCCAAGCGCTCAGAAGGGCGCGGTTGAACTGAACATCCTTATGGCGTTCGTTAGGCGCACTCCCGGCGCGGGGCGAATTTGGAGATCCTGAGCGGCATCTTCGAGTCAACACTGCGCGGCGCGACTCCGTTGGCTCTCGCCGCGCTCGGTGAGATGCTCATTGAACGCAGCGGCATCATCAATGTCGGCTTGGAGGGAAGCATACTGGCGGGAGCGTTCGGCGCGGCGTTCGTGGCCCTCGCGTTAGGCGCTGACATGGGACTGGTGGGCGGGGCAGTCGCCGGCGCACTCATGGGATCCCTATTCTGCCTGAGCGTGGTCTGGCTGCGCGCAGATCAGATCATCACAGGGACCGCGATCACGCTGCTGGCCCTGGGTGTCACGGGAGCGGCCGCGCGCTACGTATTTGGTGAGCAGGGGGTTGCTCTGACAGTGCCGACGCTATCATCCAGTGTGATCCCCGGGCTTTCGCAGCTGCCGGTGGTTGGGAGGGCGCTGTTTGCCCAGCCATACGTGACGTACCTAACGGTGGCATGCACGCTCGCAGTTCACTGGTGGATTACGCGTACTCACGCTGGGCTGGCGCTCAGAGCCATCGGGGAATCGCCCAGTGCAGCGATGGCTGCGGGGATTCGAGTCCGGCTCGTGCGAACAGCCGTCGTCCTGACAGGTTCAGCCCTCGCCGGGATGAGCGGGGCAGTTCTAGTCCTCGCCCAGGCGGGGACATTCGTCGAAGGTATGTCCGCTGGACGCGGCTTCATCGCCATAGCGATCGTCGCTCTCGGACATTGGCGGCCGCTTCCGGTCCTGGCTGCCGCGTGTCTCTTCGGTGCGGCCAGCGCACTGCAGTTCACCTCTCAAGCACTTGGTTGGACGGTGCCTTATCAGCTGTTTCTGGCCTTGCCCTACTTGCTCACTCTTGCCGTACTGCTGTCGACAGCGAGGCGCGCCGTAGCGCCGGTGGCGCCGGTGGTGTTAGGCAATCGCGATCAACATCCGGCGTAGGCGCCGCGCCAGCGCACACGCCAGTCCTGACCACGGAATCGCTCGAGCAGCAGAGCCATTGCTCCATCGCTGAACTCGCGAAGCAACACGGCCGTCAACACACCTCTCCGCGGCTGAACCAGAGCGACGAGTTGAGTAGTCGGGACGCTCTCTTCGTCGCCGCTCATACGTTCACTGAAGGCCAAGACGGATGGCTCACGGCCCGCATCGAGCCGGCGTTCACCTATTACCGTGATCCGTTCCTCACGCGGACTGGCCTCGATGGCGAGCCGGCGCATCAGCTCACCGATCACGAGAGTCACGGAGTCGCCTAACGCTGCCCGGTACCCCGCCTGCACAACGTAGCCCACGCCTGCTAACCCTCCAACCGTATCACCGGGCGCCCGGGATGCCAGACGCGCCAGTTCGATCGCCAACTGCAATGAATCGGAGCCTGTAAGGCCGGCCAAGGTATGGTACGGTAGAGCCGCCGTGAGACCCCCGGCGGGGAAACCGACAGACCACTGCCCGATCGTGGCGGCCGTTCCTCGCGCTACAAGACGACCGAGCGGCCAGTGACCACAGTCGTTGCGTCGCCCGGTATCTAGTGTCGTTAGGTCCGCGCTGCCGACTATACCGACGATACCGACCAGGCTGTAGTCGCCCATAGCGCCGGGTCGGGATGCGAACACGGCGTCGGCGAGGGTCGAATCGCTCGTGAACTCCGGGAAGATGACACGTGCCTGGTTGGGATCGTCGCCGGCTAGGAGCATGTGCGAACCGACGCTTGCAGGCCACGTCGATCCGTCGATCCTGCCGGGCGGGGGCGGCGCTGGTAGCGACTCGCCGGGACGCGCGCTATCGTAGCCGGCTCGCTCGCGCGGCGCGTCACACGCCGCACCAAGAGCAATGAGCATACACGCAGTTATCGCGCGATCTCCAGCAGCCAAGGCTCACCTCAGCGTACCCTGTATCTGCCCAAACCTAACGTGAAAAGGGAACTCGTGGCAGCGGATGCAATGGTCGGGCACAATACGCCGCGTGGCCTCCTAGAACGAGTGGGGCTGCATCGCCGCGAGTTGCGGGCGTGGGCCATGTACGATTGGGCGGTGTCGTCGGTGCAGACAACGATAATGGTGGCGGTTTTCCCTGTGTACTTCGCACAAGTGATCAGCACGGCAGGTGCACCGAGCCGCGACACTCAACTTCTGGCTACTGCGAATACGGCGGCCGCAATCGTCGTCGCCCTGCTCGCGCCGGTGTTGGGAGTTCTTTCGGATTATACCGGCGCGAAGAAGAAGTTTCTGGCCTCCTTCCTGACGTTAGGCTCACTTGCCGTCAGCGGGCTCTTTTTTGTGGGCGCCGGCGATGTCCTGCCGGGCTTGTCACTTTTCGTGCTGACGCTCATTTGCGCTACGGCGAGTATGGTCTTTTACGATGCGCTGTTGCCGCACGTCGCGCGGCCGCACGAAGTGGACCGCGTATCGACGGCAGGGTATGCGTTAGGCTACATCGGCGGAGGAGCGCTGCTGGCCGCCAACCTGGCGTGGATACTCAAACCGGAGGTCCTCGGCCTTGCTGCCGGCGAGGACCCTCTTTCACCTGCGGGCACGCTGCCGGTGCGGCTGGCCTTTATATCAGTGGGTCTCTGGTGGTTCGCCTTTACAATCCCGCTTTTTCGAACAGTCCGCGAGCCCGCTGCGACGATGTCACCAAGCGGCGGCACGTCTATATCACCGGTTCGCGCCGGATTCACACAAGTGCGGACGACGCTTAGAGAGCTGCGTGCGTATCCCCAAGCTCTCTTGATGCTTACTGCATTCCTGATCTACAACGACGGCATCCAGACAATCATCAAGATGGCGACTGGGTACGGAGCTGAGATCGGTATCGGCCAGAAGGACCTGATCGCGGCGGT
>JBQTJS010000324.1:0-3045 GCA_052386875.1 Gemmatimonadaceae bacterium | reverse complement strand
ACCTTCTCGCGATCACGGTGCGCGAAGTCGAGGTCGATGTCCGGAGCTTCGGGTCGCTCCTCGCTCAAAAACCTCTCGAAGAGCAACTCCATTTTGATCGGATCGATCGCGGTGATGCCGAGGACGTAGCAGATGGCGGAGTTGGCCGCGGAGCCGCGCCCCTGGCAGAGGACTCCTTCACGCTTGGCGAAGCGCACGATGTCCCAGACTATCAAGAAGAAGCCGGCAAGCTTGAGTTTCTTGATGAGCGTCAGCTCGTGCTCCAGCTGCTTGCGGTACTTGGGCGCGAGATCATCCAGATGCTTCCCCCAGCGCTCGATCGCTCCCTGATCGACCAGGCGCGCCAGGTATTCGTCGTCACTGACCCCTGGCGGCAGCGGAAAGGTCGGCAGGTTCGGCTTGAGATCGCCTAAGCGGAATTGACACCCCTCTGCAATCGTTAGGCTCGCCCGCAGACCGCTCTCGTCGTGCTGCCAGCGCCGGCGCAGCTGGTCGTAGCTCTTGAGGTACCATTCGCCGTTAGGGAGGAGCCGAGTCCCCATCTCGTCCAGTGTCTTTTGAGATTTAAGACAGGCGAGGACATCGTGCACGGCGCGCCCGGTCGGGAAGACGTAGCGCACGTCGTTGGTGACGACCCAGGGGATCCCTAACGAGCGCGCGATGGGAACGAGGTGCTTGACTAGCTCGCGTTCTTCGGAGAGGTGATGATCCCAGACTTCGATCGCCAGACGGCCCTCAAAGATGTCCAGCAGTGTTGCGGCTGCTTCACAAGCCCGATCTACAGCGCCCCTGGCGATCAGCTGTGGAACCCACCCGTTCGGAGAGCCGCTCAGGGCATAGATACCGGCCGAATGCCTGGCGAGAGTGTCCAGAGAGATGCGAGGTTCGCCGCGCGAGTTGTCCATGCGGGCGCGGGTGATAAGAGACGAGATGTTACCGTAGCCCTCACGAGACTGGGCCAGTAATACGAGCCCGGAGGTCCCGGGACTGAAGCGCGAGACCTCCTCGCTTCCTGCGGCCTCGCGCCCCCGGCCTCCGCCCGCGAGAGTGATCTCGGCACCGATGATCCCCGCGACACCCATTTCGCGCGCTGCATACGCGAAGCGGACAGCTCCGCCCAGATCATGCTTATCCGTCAGCGCAATCGCCGGATAACCCAGCTGCTGCGCTCGAGCAACCAGAGCTTCCGGATCGGACGCGCCGTCCAGCAGCGAAAAAGCCGAATGACAGTGAAGCTCTACGTACATGGGCTTCGCCTAACGTCAGTTCGCCCATCCCTGCACGAACCACTCGCCGTCGCTGCGGCGATACACAACCAGCGTCGCGCCGCCGGCCTCCTCACAGCGCCAGTAGTCGCGCGCGTAGGGATAGCGCCACCAATCCCCGGCGAGACGCTCGGGTCCGACAGCGTGATGGATGCGCCAGACGCGACTCCTCCAGCGCAGCGAACGCGGACGCTCCTGGTCACACTCGACCTGCGCCGGCTCGGCGGATTCGAGCTGACGCTGCGCGAGGCCGATGGCTGGAGGCACATCGTGCGCCGAATCGATGGGGACTGCGACCTCGCGATTCGCTTCGGTCCACTTCCCTTCCTCTTCCGGCCGATGCGAATCGCCTAACGCCGGCTGCACGATCGCCCCCAGCCCCAGCTCGGCGCGTAGCCGAGCGAAGGCGGCTTCGGCGGCGGCGGGATCGCGCCAGGAGGCGTCCAGCAGGTCCCCCTGGTCGCCCGAGAGCGGTGCCGTCGCAGCGATCGAAACAGTTAGGCAGCTGACCGGCGCGCTCAGCGTCCACTTCTCGAGGAGCATGCGGCAGCGCTCGAGCAACGGACCTACGCGCGCCAAGGGCCTGGGAAGACGCACCTCGCGGGTGACAGTGTGCGGACGCGGCTCGAGGGTCGCCTTCCCCTGGGCATCGTCCAGCGTGAGCGTGATTGCTACCGTCGCAATAGCTCTGCCGTCGGCGATGCTTGCGCGCACCAAGCGCTCCAGCGCAGACCGCAGCAAGAAAACCAGCGGCTCGGTGCTCGTTATGCTCGGGGAAAGCTCAGCCATCACCGACCGCTGCTGATCCAGCTGCGCTAAGACGGGACGGCGCGGATCGTCTCCCCGAGCCAGGCGCCACGCCGCAAGCCCAACCTCTCCCCAGCGCCGCTCCACGTCGTCGGCCTCGAGGGCAGCGAAGGCTCCTGCCGTACGCAGACCTAACGCGGAGAGTGCTTCACGCAACTCCTCGTCCATGGGAATGAGGCCCAACGGCACCCGGCTCAGATAGGCGGCATCCTCGTCAGGCGGCGTGATGACCCAGCGCAGATTCCAGCCCTCGCCTGCGGCTCCCGGAGCCCAGCTCCGCATCCGCTGCCACGTCGCCGCCCGTGCGGCCACACAGGAGCCCGCGATCGCGACGCGCGGCTCGGGGTGCCATTGTCGCGCGATGTGCCAGAGATCGCGGGCCAGCGACTCCTCGCCGCCTAACGCGTCCATCCCCTGCACGCCGATCCACCAGAGTCCCGGCGCTCCGCGGACCGGCGTGACCTGCGGGCTCGCGGCCACAAACGCTGCCGTCGCGCGCGTGATCTCGCGCGCTATTACAGCGTCATCCCACGGCCGTGCGATCACGGCGGCGCAGCGCGACTTGGCTTCGGTGACTGTCATCCCTACGCGGATCCGCGAGCGTCCCGCCGCCGCGGTCGCCGCGCGCACGCGCTGCGACTCGATCAGCACGATCGGCTCCTCGTCCCAGAATCTCCTCTGTGGGTCGTTCCAGCCAGCCGCGGGGGACTTCGGCGCAACACCGTTTATATGGAAGTGTGGCGTTGTGGGCGGCGAGGGCGGCGAGGGCCGAAGAGGAGCCGTGGGCGCTTCCAGTACGAACGACAGCTGCATCGACGATTTCTCCGCGTCGGTTGCGCTTCGCCACACCGCGCCGATCGGGAACCTCGGGATGCGCACACAAGCGACGCGCCAGCGGGGTTGCATAAGCGATCTCCACGACATGGGGCGTTCCAGCGGCCCCACCTTTTTCGACAGTGATCCGGAATGCCGC